>CAMNHM010000024.1 GCA_946539475.1 uncultured Prevotellaceae bacterium
TGTTCAAGCACTGGGTGACGTCGGAGGTGCTGCCTCAGATCCGCAAGACGGGCGGCTACATCCCGACGAAGGACGCCGAGGGGCGGAAGCTGACTGACCTCGAGATCGTGTGCCTGGCATTTAAGATCCAGCAGCGCACCATCGAGGAGCAGCACAAGCTGATCGACGAGCTGGCACCGAAGGCGGAGTATGCCGACAAGGTGCTCGACTCCGTCAGCTGCTACACCACGACGCAGATAGCGAAGGAGCTGGGAATGACGGTCTACGACCTGACCCGTGAACTGATCGGGCGTAAGGTGATGTACCGCCAGTCAGGGCAGTACATGCTCTATGCCGAGTATGCCCGTAAGGGCTATGCCCACAGTCGCACTCACCTGCGCCACGACAGCGAGGGCAACGCCTACACAGAGATTTACCTGGTTTGGACTGAAAGAGGCAGGGAGTTCATCCACCGCCTGCTTGAAGGAAATGACGGCTCTCATGAGCATGCTCCGCTGGCAGGCAGCGAACTGGAGCTTGAAGTGACCTTCTGCGCTTAAAATATGTTAATTTCGGCGCTGGATCTGTGACATCTTGATGAATGCGGAATCAGCGCTGAAATCTTCGGGACATACGCTATTTTACTGCGGAAGGACATTTGTGACAATTGTGACAATTGTGACAAATGTGACAAACCAAAAAGTGGAGTTGCAAAACCTTAATAATATATATATACTTTAATATATATATATTATTATATAATTATTAATAGAGTGTTAAAGAATGTTTAAGCCCTGAACCCTCTTTTGCACTTGCATAATGGGTATTTGTCACTGTCACAATTGTCACAATTGTCACAAAAGGTTATTTGGTCGCTGCGCTTTGAGGTTTTAAGGTGAAATACAATGCTATGCGTACGGAAAGCATACTTTCGTTTTTTTATGTCTTTACAGCTCCTCGGTGAGCACTGCCTCGAGTTCCTCAGCTGAGAGACGCAGGCGGAAGGCACCTTTGGAGGCGATGGAGATGCTGCCCGTCTCCTCAGAGACGATAATGACGAGGGCGTCGCTCTCCTGCGACATGCCCAGTGCGGCGCGATGGCGCAGACCAAGCTCCTTGGGAATGTCAAGGTTGTGGCTGACGGGCAGGATGCAGCCGGCGGCGAGGATGCGGTGCTGGCTGATAATCATGGCTCCGTCGTGCAGCGGCGAGTTCTTGAAGAAGATGTTCTCGATGAGGCGCTGGTTGATGTTGGCATTGACGGTCTCGCCCGTTGCGACGATGTCGGCAAGCGAGGCGTCGCGCTGAATGACGATGAGTGCTCCGACGCGCCCCTTGGCCATCTGCATGCAGGCCATGACGATGGGCATGATGTCGCGCTTTACCTGCTCGCGGTCCTTGTCCTTGGTGTGTTTTGGCATGAAGTACTTCAGCAGCCGTCGCATGCGCTGGTGGGCGCCGAGGTTGTAGAGGAACTTGCGGATGTCTTCCTGGAAGATGATGATGATGGCGATGACTCCCACGGAGACGAGCTTGTCGAGGATGGTGCCCAGGAGCTTCATCTCGAGCACCTGTGAGACGAAGAGCCATACGACGACGAACAGGACGATGCCCACGAAGACGTTGAGCGATCGCGACTCGCGCATGAGCCGGTAGACGTAGTAGAGCATCATGCCTACGAGCAGGATGTCGATGATGTCTTTTATGCCGAAGTCGAAGAACATGGGTGTCTGAGGGGATTTTATCAGGGTTTGTTGACCTTGCCGACGAGGCGGACGCACTGGACGGCCTCTGTGACGTCGTGGACGCGGAGGATGGACGCCCCCTGGAGCAGGGCGACGGCGTGGAGTGCTGTCGTGGCGCTGAGGGCTTCTGAGGGGTCGATGCCGAGCAGGCGGCAGATCATCGACTTGCGCGAGAGCCCCACGAGCAGCGGCAGCTCGAGTACGTGCAGGCGGCTGAGCTGGCGTAGCAGGGCGTAGTTCTCGTCGAGGGTCTTCCCGAAGCCGAAGCCCGGGTCGAGGATGATGTCGGCGCAGCCCATGTCGCGCAGGCGCTGCACGCGGTCGGCGAAGAACAGCATCGTGGCGGCAAGAGTGGGCTCGGAGGAGGTAAGAATATATGGTACGTGCATGCGCGCAATCATCCGCAGCATGTCGTCGGAGGCAGCGACATCGTTGATGATGTCGGCACCGTACTCCTCGACAGCCATGCGGGCGACGTCGGGGCGGAAGGTGTCGACGCTGACGACTGCCTGGGGCTGTTCGCGGCGCACGATGCTGAGCGCCTGTCGCAGGCGGGTCATCTCGTCGTCCTGGCTGACGGGTGTCGACCCTGGGCGCGTGGAACAGGCACCCACGTCGATGATCGTACCACCCTCATCGACGATGGCATGGGCACGCTCGATGATGCCCTTCTCGCTCGTTGTGCGGCTTCCGGCATAGAAAGAGTCGGGCGTGACGTTGAGGATGCCCATCACGCGTGCCTCGCTGAGGCTCAGCAGTCGGCCTCGGATGTTCAGCGTATATTCCATATCAGCTTGCAAAGATAGTGAAAAGTTTGGTATTCTCCAAACTTTTTCTTACCTTTGCACAAATTTTTGTGATATGACAATGGATACGAAGCAACTTTACAGCATCTATAGGCAGCACAATGGCTTGACGACCGACAGCCGCGACTGTCCTGCCGACAGCATTTTCTTCGCCCTGAAAGGGGCGTCGTTCGATGGCAACCGCTTTGCCCTCCAGGCGCTGGAGAAGGGCTGCGCGCTGGCAGTGGTCGACGAGGCAGAGTATGCCTCCGACGAGCGCTGCATACTGGTCGACGACGTGCTGCAGACGCTGAAGGACTTGGCGCGCGAGCACCGCCGGCAGTTTGACATCCCCGTGATTGCCATCACGGGCACCAACGGCAAGACGACGACGAAGGAGCTGGTGAGGGCCGTCCTGAGCGAGAAGTACAACGTGCTGGCTACGGAGGGCAACTTCAACAACGACGTCGGCGTGCCCAAGACGCTGCTGCGCCTCAGCCGTGAGCACGAGATTGCCATCATCGAGATGGGGGCGAGCCATCCCGGCGACATCAAGACGCTGGCGGAGACGGCTGAGCCTACCTGCGGGCTGATCACGAACGTGGGGCGCGCCCATCTGCAGGGCTTTGGCTCGTTCGAGGGCGTCGTCAAGACGAAGGGCGAGCTCTACGACTACCTGCGCACCCGTGAGGACGGGCTGGTGTTCGTCGATGCCGACAACGACCACCTGGTGGAGATGATCAGCGACGAGATGTGGGTGACGCCCTACAGCTGCGATCCTGAGAAGCAGTACTCGTGCATCTCGGGCGAGCTGGTCGACGGTGGCGACACGCCCTACGTGAAGTTCCGCTGGAGGAAACCGCTGATGGAGCTGGAGGAGACGGGCGAGAGCCAGAAGTGGCACAAGGTGCAGACGCAGCTCGTGGGTGCCTACAACCTGCAGAACCTGCTGGCAGCCGTCGCCGTGGGCGTGAACTTCGGCGTGGAGCGCAGGGCTATCTGCCATGCGCTGGAGAACTATCGCCCCACGAACAACCGCTCGCAGTTTGTCGACACGGGCAACAACCGCCTGGTGGTGGATGCCTACAATGCCAACCCGACGAGCATGATGGCAGCCTTGGAGAACTTCGCCCAGATGGATGGCTCGGCGAAGATGCTTATCCTTGGCGACATGCGCGAGCTGGGCGCCGACAGTGAGAAGGAGCACCAGCAGCTGGTTGACATCATTGCCCAGACAGGCATCAGCGACGTGTGGCTCGTGGGCTCGGAGTTCGGCAAGACGGCCTGCGCCTTCCGTAAGTTCGGGAGCGTCGACGAGGTAAAGGCTGAGCTACGAAAAAGCCGCCCCGAAGGACGGCTGATTCTGGTGAAGGGCTCGAACAGCATGCGCCTCTATGAGCTGCCGGAGTGGCTGTAGGGCTTTGAGGTTCTGTAAGATTTTGTGTGGGTAAAATCCCTGCAAAGGCTTATCTCGACAAAAGTGTCCTTTGATGGAGAAGTCACAGACCCCACCCCTGCCCCTCCCCTTGAAGGGAGGGGAGCTGCTACCGCCGGAGAGCTAGCCGCATGGCACTCCCCTCCCTTCAAGGGGAGGGGCAGGGGTGGGGTCTGTAACTTAATCTATGATATAGTCCCTTGCTTGCACCAGGTATTGGCCTTCGGCCGATGCCTTGCTGCGCTCGGACATGCTCATGCAAAGCATGGCAGGTCCCTTGCTTGCACCAGGTATTCACCAATCTGAACGGCATTTAAGGCGGCACCTTTGCGGATCTGGTCGCCAGAGAGCCAGAAGGTGAGGCCACAGTCGTCGGTGAGGTCCTTGCGGACACGCCCCACGAAGATGTCGTCCTTGCCAGCGGTGTCGAGCGGCATGGGGTAGGTCAGCGTGGCAGGATCGTCAACAAGACGGCAGCCAGGAGCGTTGGCGATGGCCTGCTGGGCCTCCTCGACGCTGATGGGGCGCTCCGTCTCGATCCAGACACTCTCGGAATGGCTGCGCAGGGAGCTCACGCGGACGCACATCGCTGAGCAGCGGGCATCGGTATGCATGATCTTGCGCGTCTCGTTGTACATCTTCATCTCTTCCTTCGTATAGCCGTTGGGCTGGAAGACGTCGATCTGCGGAATGACATTGTATGCCAGCTGGTGGGGGAACTTCCGGATGGTCTTTACCTCGCCCGTCTCGATAATCTCACGATACTGCTGCTCCAGCTCCTGCATGGCTGCGGCACCGGCTCCAGAGGCACTCTGGTAGGATGCGACGTGGATGCGACGGATGTGGGATAGCTGCTCCAGTGGCTGCAGTACGACGACCATCATGATCGTCGTGCAGTTGGGGTTGGCGATGATGCCACGCGGGCGCTGGAGGGCGTCCTGGGCGTTACACTCGGGCACGACAAGGGGCACGTCGTCGTCCATGCGGAAAGCAGAGGAGTTGTCGATCATGACGCATCCGTACTTGGTGATGTCGTCGGCAAACTCCTTCGACGTGCCAGCGCCGGCAGAGGTGAAGGCGATGTCGATGTCGCGGAAGTCGTCGTTGTGCTGCAGGAGCTTTACTTCGAGCTCCTTACCCTGAAAACTGTACTTCCTGCCTGCGGAGCGCTCTGAGCCGAAGAGCACGAGCTCGTCCATGGGGAAGTCTCTCTCGTCAAGCAGTCGCAGGAACTCCTGTCCCACGGCGCCACTTGCACCTACAATTGCTACTTTCATGTGTCTAAATGCTATGAATTGAACGAAATCGGGTGCAAAAGTAATAAAAATCCTGCAAATGAGCGTCAATCGTGAAAAAAAAATGTACCTTTTGCTTCCCCGAAGGTACTTTCGCTCGGAAAAGCGAATAAAAATCGCGTTTTTTCTTTGCTTTTCGCTCGCTTATTTGTACCTTTGCACACAGAATGTCAACTTTTGCAGCCGTCGCACCGCTTGTCAGCGACCCTACGATGATTTTCTTCGTGGTGTTGCTCATCATTCTCTTCGCGCCCATCGTGATGAGCAAGTTGCGCATCCCCCACATCATCGGGATGGTGCTTGCGGGCGTGGCCGTAGGCCCCTACGGGCTGAACATCCTGGCGCGAGGCAGCTCGTTCGAGATCTTTGGGCAGGTGGGCATCTACTACATCATGTTCCTCGCCGGATTGGAGATGGACATGGAGAGCCTGAAGCGCGAGTCGCGGCATTTCCTGACCTTTGGCTTGCTGACGTGCCTGGTGCCGTTGGGCCTGACGTTCGTCGTGGCGAAGGCGGTGCTGGGGTATAGCGACAATACGTCGTTCCTGCTGGGATGTATCATGGCGTCGAACACGCTGGTGGCCTATCCCATCGTCGGGCGCTATGGCCTGCAGCGGCATCCCTCGGTGGCGCTCAGCGTGGGGTCGTCGATGATCTCGCTTTTCCTGGCGCTGGTGATGCTCGCTGCACTGGCATCGGGTGTCGAGGGAGCGGCACTGCCCTTCGCCGTCAGCCTCTCGCCCGTCGTCGAGCAGCTGCTGTTTTGGGTGCTGTTCCTGCTGAAGCTGGCGGCGTTCATGGTGGCAGCGGTGACGCTCATACCGCGTCTGACGCGCTTCTTCCTGCGTCGCTACAGCGACTCTGTGATGCAGTACATCTATGTCCTCTCGGTGATGTTCCTCAGCGCAGCGCTGACGTCGCTCATCGGCTTGGAGGGTATCTTCGGAGCGTTCTTCTCAGGTCTCATACTGAATAGGTACATCCCCAGGGTGTCGCCCCTGATGAGTCGCATAGAGTTCATCGGCAATGCCATCTTCATCCCCTATTTCCTGATTGGCGTGGGCATGCTCATCAACGTGCGGACGCTGATGCAGGGCGGCGAGGTGGTGTGGATCGTGCTGCTGATAGCTTTCATCGGCACATTCGGAAAGGCGGTGGCCGCCTACGTCTCGAGCCTGCTGTTCCGACTGCCCCAGCGCGACGGAAACATGATGTTCGGCCTGACGTCGGCACACGCTGCGGGAGCTATCGCGATGGTGATGGTGGGCATGCGCCTCGACTTGGTGAACGACAATATGCTGAACGGCGTCGTGATGATGATTCTCGTGACGTGTGTCATCTCGACGCTCGTCACCGAGCGGGCAGCGCAGAGGATCGTGCTGAACGAGAAAGCACATCTGCAGCGGCAGAGTGCGAAGAACGACGACGAGAAGATCCTGCTCTGCGTGAAATACCCCGATATCGCACCACAGCTGCTGAGCCTGTCGTTGCTGATTCGCAACCCCAAGCTGCAGCGCGACCTCGTAGCACTGAACGTCGTCTACGACGACCTTCGGAGCGACGCGCTCCAGCAGCAAGGAGCACGCCTGCTGGAGGAGCTGCAGCACGCGGCGGCAGCAGCAGAGGTGCACCTGGTGACGCAGGTGCGCCTGTCGACCAACATTGCCAACGGCATCAAGCACGCCTTCAGGGAGTTCGCTTGCTCAGAGATTGTGATGGGCATGCACGTGCATACGGACGTGAACCCAAAGTTCTGGGGAGAGTTCATCCAGAGCCTCTATAACGGGCTGAACCGCCAGATCATCCTGACACGTTTCGTGCAGCCACTTAACACGCTGCGCAGAATACAAGTGGCGGTGCCTTCGAGGGCAGAATACGAGCCGGGATTCCACCGATGGCTGGAGCGCATCTGCCGCTTTGCCGGGCAGCTCGACTGTCGCATCGAGTTCCACGGGCGCCAGGAGTCGCTAGGGCTGATTGCCAACTACCTGCGGCTGCGCCACTCGAGCGTCAGGGCGGAGTACACGCTGATGGGACATTGGAACGAGTTGCCCAAACTGGCATCGCACATCGCAGAGGACCATATGTTCGTCGTCGTCACGGCGCGAAAGGGAACCATCTCGTATAAGAATGCGCTGGAGCGCCTGCCCAACGAGCTGCAGGAGTATTTCAGCGGCAAGAACCTGATGATCATCTTCCCCGACCAGTATGGGGCAGGGACGAAGGACGACCGCATGAGCTTCACTGAGGCCCAGCATAAGGAGGAGAGCAGTATCTATGATGCGATCTTGCGGATGATACATCGACGGAAAAGTAATTGAAAAAGAATGATAGACGTAAAAAACATCACCAAGAGCTTCGGCTCCCTGCAGGTGCTCAAGGGCATCGACCTGCATATTGATAAGGGTGAGATCGTGAGTATCGTGGGACCTAGCGGGGCAGGGAAGACCACCCTGCTGCAGATTATCGGTACGCTGGATCGCCCAGACGGCGGTACGGTGTGTGTCGACGGCATCGATGTCACAACCCTCTCGCAGAAGTCGCTCAGCGACTTCCGTAACCGTCATTTGGGCTTCGTGTTCCAGTTTCATCAGCTGTTGCCGGAGTTCACGGCCATCGAGAATGTCATGATACCGGCATTCATCGCAGGCGTCTCGAAGTCGAAGGCTACGGAGCGGGCCTCAGAGCTGCTGCAGTTCCTGGGGCTTAAAGACAGGGCTCACCACAAGCCGGCAGAGCTGTCGGGCGGAGAGAAACAGCGTATCGCAGTAGCCAGGGCGCTGATGAACAACCCGGCAGTCATTCTTGCTGATGAACCGTCGGGCTCGCTCGACACCAAGAACAAGCAGGAACTCCACCAGCTGTTCTTCGACCTGAGAGACCGCTTCGGCCAGACCTTCGTCATCGTCACCCACGACGAGCAGCTGGCGACGATAACCGACCGTACTGTCCACATGCGCGACGGGCTGCTCGAGGCGGTGGCTACGTCAGCAGAGTCGGCAGCGGAGTCCTTGCCAGCATCGGCAGCGGAGCCCTTGTCAGCAGAGTCGCCCGCAGAACCCCAGCCAGAGACAGAAAGGAGGGACGTATGATACTACTCGGCGACTACAACACACTGCCCATCCTGCGTAGGTCGGATCACGGCCTATACCTCAGCGGCGACGAGAAGACTGGCGACATCCTGCTGCCGCAGCGCTTCGTCACTCCCGATATGCACATCGGATCGACGGTGGAGGTGTTTGTCTACCTCGATCAGGAGGAGCGCATTATCGCCACGACAGAACATCCTCTGGCGAAGGTCGGAGAGTTCGCATTCCTTGAGGTAGCATGGACCAATCAGTATGGCGCCTTCCTGCGGTGGGGGCTGATGAAAGACCTCTTCTGCCCCTTCCGTGAGCAGAAGCAACGCATGCAGCGCGGAAAGGGATACATCGTCTACGTGAAGATCGACGAGGCGTCGTACCGGCTGATGGCAACGGCAAAGGTGGAAAGATACCTCAGCGACACGACCCAGACGGCAGCGACGCTCAAGCACGGCGAGAAGTGCGACTGCCTCGTGTGGCAGAAGACGGACCTTGGATTCAAGGTCATTGTCGACAACCGCTATCAGGGACAACTCTACGACAACCAGATATTCCAACCGCTGCGCACGGGCGACCGTCTGACGGCTTACATCGACCACGTGCGCGAGGATGGGAAGATTGACGTCACCCTGCAGCCAACAGGGCGCCAGCAGACGCTGGACTTCGCTGAAGTGCTGCTGAGATACCTCTATGAGAACGGCGGGCGCTGCAATCTGAGCGACCACTCGTCGGCAGAGCTGATTGCCGACCGCTTCCAGGTGTCGAAGAAAACATTCAAGAAAGCTGTCGGCGACCTCTATCGACGGCGCTTGATAACCATCGGCGAGGAAGGGATACAACTGGCTGAATAGAGCATTTTCGCTGTCGGATGGAAAGATTTAGGAGAAAAGTTTGGCTGAATGGAAAAAATGTGCTACCTTTGCAAGGCAAAACAAAACCAATCTAGCTGACATTACTTCTAAATGCTACGAAAGTAACACATTAAACAGGAAGTGTGCTTCGCTCGAGAGGTGCACTTCCCGTGTTAAAAAATGGTAATCGTGCAGGATTTACGCTAATAATGAGTAATTTTGCACCCCAAATCACGAATAACGACTTATTAATTAAGGTATAACAAAAGCAATGAACATCCAGTTTGAATGTGCAGACAAGGTGAATGGACTCATGACCATCACCATCGAGAAGGCTGACTACCAGGAGCAGGTAGACAAGAAATTGAAGGATTATCGGAAGAAAGCACAAGTGCCCGGATTCCGTCCGGGAATGGTGCCCATGGGGCTGATCAAGCGACAGTATGGTACGGCTGTGAAGGTCGACGAGGTGAATCGCATCTTGAGCGATAAGCTCTATGAGTACGTACGCGAGAACAAGATACAGATGCTGGGCGAGCCCATGCCTAACGAGGAGAAGCAGAAGCCCCAGGACCTTCAGGGCGACGGACCCTTCGAGTTCGTCTTCGACATCGCTGTTGCTCCTGAATTCACTGCCGAGCTCTCCGAAAAGGATGAGATCGACTACTACGACATTCAGGTCGACGACAAAATCATCGACGACCAGGTGCAGATGTTCCAGTCGCAGGCTGGCGAGTTCGTCGAGGCTCAGGAGTGGAGTGGCAACGATACGCTGAAGGGCGACCTGCGCCAGCTCGATGCCGAGGGCAATACGCTCGAAGGCGGTATCCAGACGGAGGGCGGCATGATCATGCCCAGCTACGTGAAGGGCGAGGACGAGAAGAAGAAGTTCGAGGGCGCAAAGCCAGGCGACATCATCATCTTCAACCCCAAGAAGGCTTATCCTGACAACGACGCCGAGGTGGCAGCGCTGCTGAAAGTCGGCAAGGAGGCCGTGAAGGACCTGGAGAGCGACTTCAGCTTCCAGATTACCGAAATCCGCCACTTCCAGCCACATGCCGTCGACCAGGAACTCTTCGACCGCATCTTCGGTGAGGGCAACGTCAAGGACGAAGCTGACTTCCGCCAGAAGATTGCCGAAGGCATCAAGCCACAGCTCGTGGGCAACAGCGACTTCCGCTTCCTCCAGGACGTGCGCAAGTATATGGAAGAGAAGGTTGGCGAGCTCACCTTCCCAGAGGCATTGCTGAAACGCGTCATGATCCTGAACAACAAGGATAAGGGCGTCGACTATGTCGAGAAGAACTTTGAGGGAAGCATCAAGGAGCTGAAGTGGCATCTCATCAAGGAGCAGCTCGTCAGCGCCTGCCAGGTGAAGGTCGAGGACGACGACCTGAAGCAGATTGCCCGTGGCGCCATCCGTCAGCAGTTCGCTCAGTACGGTATGAACAATATACCCGATGACGTGCTCGACAATTATGCCGAAGAGCAGCTGAAGAAGCGCGAGAACATCGAGTCGTTTGTCGACCGTGCCATCGATATGAAGCTCATGCAGGCCTTGAAGAATGTCGTGAAGCTGAACGTCAAGAAGGTGACGCTCGACGAGTTCAACAAGATGATGCAGGAATAATACGCCATCCTTTGGCATGTCTTCATCACCATAGGGAGGGGATTCGCTCGTGAAGCGGGTCCTCTCCTGTCTTTATATCGAAGGAAACGCCCGTTCGCCGATGTCGAATGTAGGGCTAAACGTAGATGGCCGCAAGTCGTTGAGCGTCGCGTAAAACAAAGAATTGACTATTTCTCCAAAAAAAAACTTAAAAAATGCGCGTCTTTCAAGTTTTTTTTTTAATTTTGTATCTCCAACTAAAAGTAGAAGAGGAAAGACTATGAATGATTTCAGAAAATATGCTACACAGCACCTGAGTATGAACGGTCAGGTGTTGGATGATGTGATGAAGGCTCAGGCCCAGTATTTGAATCCCTACATCCTGGAGGAGCGTCAGCTGAACGTGACGCAGATGGATGTCTTCAGCCGACTGATGATGGACCGAATTATCTTCCTCGGAACAGCCATCGACGACTATACGGCAAACACGCTGCAGGCGCAGCTGCTATACCTCGACTCCGTCGATCCGGGCAAGGACATCTCTATCTATATCAACTCGCCCGGCGGAAGCGTACATGCAGGGCTGGGCATCTACGACACGATGCAGTTCATCTCCTCCGATGTGGCAACGATCTGCACGGGTATGGCTGCCTCGATGGCTGCCGTACTGCTCGTAGCAGGGCAGGAGGGCAAGCGCTCGGCACTGACCCATAGCCGCGTGATGATCCACCAGCCGCTGGGCGGCGTGCAGGGACAGGCTTCCGACATCGAGATCGAGGCTCGTGAGATCCAGAAACTGAAGAAGGAACTATATACCATCATTGCCGAACACTCGCATACCGACTACGACAAGGTGTGGGCTGACAGCGACCGCAACTACTGGATGACAGCGGAGGAGGCTCGCGAGTATGGAATGATAGATCAGGTGCTGAAGAAGAAATGAAGAAACAGTGTAACTTCTGTGGGCGCAATGAGCGTGAGGTGAAGCTACTGATTACGGGCGTAAATGGATATATCTGTGAAGAGTGTGTCCAGCAGGCGTATCAGATCTTGAAGGAACAGGGATTCCTCGACAAACAAAAGGGCGGGGAGACGAAGTTCTCGATGAAACGTGTGCCAAAGCCGAAGGAGATCAAGGAATATCTCGATCAGTATGTCATAGGACAGGACGAGGCAAAGCGATTCCTGTCAGTCGCCGTCTATAATCACTATAAGCGCCTGCAGCAGCCTAAGGACGATAAAGACGGTGTGGAAATCGAGAAATCGAACATCATACTCGTCGGCTCCACTGGAACAGGAAAGACGTTGCTTGCAAGGACGATAGCAAAGCTGCTCGACGTTCCCTTCACTATCGTCGACGCTACGGTGTTCACCGAGGCCGGCTATGTGGGTGAGGATGTCGAGAGCATCCTCTCGCGACTGTTGCAGGTGGCCGACTATAAGGTGGAGGCGGCGCAGAGGGGCATCGTCTTTATCGACGAGATCGACAAAATCGCCCGTAAGAGTGACAATCCCTCCATTACCCGAGACGTGAGCGGAGAGGGCGTCCAGCAGGGCCTGCTGAAGCTGCTCGAAGGAACGATGGTCAACGTGCCCCCTCAGGGCGGACGCAAGCATCCCGACCAGGAATACATCCACGTCGACACACGCAACATACTGTTTATCTGCGGTGGTGCCTTCGATGGCATCGAACGGAAGATCGCACAGCGCCTGAATACGCATACCGTAGGTTATAACTCCGTGCAGAATGTACGGAAAATTGATAAGGACGACCTGATGCGCTACGTGCTGCCGCAAGATCTGAAGTCCTTCGGGCTCATACCCGAAATCATCGGCCGACTCCCTATCCTGACCTACCTGAACCCTCTCGACCGATCAGCTCTGCGCCGGATATTGCTCGAGCCGAAGAACTCAATCGTACGACAGTATCAGAAGCTGTTTGAAATGGATGGCATCACCCTGACATTCACTGATGATGCGCTAGAAACGATCGTCGATAAGGCTTTGGAGTATAAGCTGGGAGCCCGTGGCCTGCGCTCTATCGTGGAAAGCGTGATGATGGATGCTATGTTCGAGATACCTTCGAAAAGAGTAAAGAAATTTGAGGTGACTGGCGAGTACGTGAAAACACAGCTTGACAAGTCACACCTTAATTAAATATAACCAAGCCTATGACCAAAGACAAGAATGACCTGACTGCCGCCTTGAAGCGATATTTCGGCTTCGACACCTTCAAGGGCGACCAAGAAGCAATCATCCGCAACGTGCTGGATGGCAACGACACCTTCGTGCTCATGCCGACAGGTGGCGGAAAGTCGTTGTGCTATCAGCTGCCCTCGCTGCTGATGGATGGCGTTGCTATCGTCATCTCACCCCTCATCGCCCTGATGAAGAATCAGGTGGACTTCATCGCTCACCTCAGTGAGCATGAAGGTACGGCGCATTTCCTTAACTCGTCGCTCAACAAGACAGCTATCGACCAAGTGAAGAATGACATCCGCCAAGGGAGGACAAAATTGCTCTATGTGGCTCCAGAATCACTTACGAAGGAGGACAATGTAGAGTTCCTGCGGACGGTGAAGGTGTCGTTCTATGCTGTCGACGAGGCACATTGCATTTCTGAGTGGGGACACGACTTCCGCCCGGAGTATCGGCGCATACGTCCTATCATCAATGAGATTGGTAAGGCACCCGTGATTGCCCTTACGGCAACTGCCACCGACAAGGTGCGCACCGATATCAAGAAAAGCCTGGGCATCGTCAACGCCACGGAGTTCAAATCGTCGTTCAACCGTCCGAACCTCTATTATGAGGTGCGCCCGAAGACAAAGGAAATCGACAAGGATATCGTGCGCTTCATCAAGCAACATCCTGGGAAGAGTGGTATCATCTACTGCTTGTCGCGCAAGAAGGTGGAGGATCTGGCAGAGGTGCTGCGTGCCAACGACATCAAGGCACAGTGCTATCATGCCGGGCTGGATACCGCCACGCGTACACAGACGCAGGACGACTTCCTCATGGAGAAGATCGACGTGATCGTCGCTACGATAGCCTTCGGAATGGGCATCGACAAGCCCGACGTGCGCTTCGTCATTCACTACGACATCCCCAAGTCGCTCGAGGGCTATTACCAGGAGACGGGACGCGCAGGACGAGATGGAGGCGAGGGCCTCTGCATTGCCTTCTATAGCTATAAGGACCTGCAGAAGCTCGATAAGTTCATGGAAGGAAAACCCGTTGCTGAACAGGATATCGGACGCCAGCTCTTGCAGGAGACGGCTGCCTATGCCGAGACATCGGTATGTCGTCGAAAGATGCTTCTTCACTACTTCGGAGAAGAATATAAGGAGGACAACTGCCATAACTGCGATAACTGCCTGCATCCCGGAGAGAAGATTGAGGCTTGTGACCAGCTGGTAATTGCCCTGAAGGCTGTCCTTGCCATCAAGGAGAACTTCCGCACCGACTACGTCATCGACTTTATCACAGGACGCGAGACAGACGAGATACATGCGCACAAGCATGACGAGCTGGAAGAGTTCGGGTCGGGCGAGGACGAGAATCCCAAGATATGGAATCCCGTCATACGCCATGCCTTGATACTCGGTTACCTGAAGAAAGAGGTGGAGAATTACGGATTGCTGAAGGTGACCAGCGCCGGAAAGAAATTCCTGAAGAACCCCAGATCGTTCAAGGTCGTAGAAGACCACGAATTCAACGAGGACGACGATGCCGTCAGCGGAGAGGGAGGAACGAGTGCCCTCGACCCCACGCTCTCGGCTATGCTTCATGACCTGCGAAAGAAATGGTCACGGAAGATGGACCGCCCGCCCTACGTCATCTTTCAGGATGTCTCGATCGAGCAGATGGCAACCTACTATCCCGTGACGCTGGAGGAACTGAAGAATATTCAGGGCGTTGGCGACGGCAAGACGCGCCAACCTTATGCAAAAGAGTTCGTCGACCTGATAAAACGCTACTGCGAAGAGAACGACATCGAGCGGCAGACAGACCTTCGCGTACGTACAAAGGCAAAGGACTCGATGCGCAAGCTGAAGATCCTCCAGAATATCGACCGCCGTATAGCCCTCGACGATATTGCCAACGCCCTGGGCATCGATTTCGAGGAGATGCTCGACGAACTGGAGGGTATCGTCCTTTATAGCGGCAATAAAATCAACATCGACTACTTCCTTGATGAAATCATGGATCCGGAGGATGTGGCTGATATCTGCGATTTCTTTTCCGAGCAGGAGAAAGACGACCTGAAAGCTGCCTACAAGGAGTTCGGGGCAGACTTCTCGGAAGACGAGATACGGCTCGTGCGCATAAAATTCATCAGTGATATGGCGAACTGACATAGCGGCAGGCGGCGGAAACGTCGCCTGCTTGCGTTAAATTGTGCGAAAAAGAAATAAACATGTACGCAATGTGCAAAAAAATGCGTATCTTTGCACGCAATAATTAATAAGGTACTTACTATGGCATCATTTATTGCAGACAAAATCGTGATGGACGGCCTGACCTTCGACGACGTCCTTCTTATTCCAGCTTATTCTGAGGTACTGCCAAAGACAGTGGAGCTGCGTACGCGTTTCTCAAGGCATATCGGCTTGAACGTGCCCTTCGTGACAGCTGCGATGGACACTGTCACTGAGAGCCAGATGGCTATTGCTATTGCCCGCGAGGGCGGTATCGGCGTCATCCATAAAAACATGCCCATTGAGGAACAGGCACGTCAGGTGGCTATCGTCAAGCGCGCAGAGAATGGAATGATCTACGACCCAGTGACGATTCTCCGTGGATCGACGGTGGCGCAGGCACTGGACATCATGGCTGAGTATCACATCGGAGGTATTCCCGTGGTCGATGAGCAACGCCATCTTGTAGGTATCGTCACTAATCGCGACCTGCGCTTTGAGCGTCGTCTCGATCGCCCTGTAGAGGAGATTATGACGAAGGAGAATCTTGTCACCACCCATCAGCAGACAAACTTGAGCGACGCGGCACAGATCCTGCAGGAGAATAAGATTGAGAAACTGCCGGTTGTGGATAAGGACAACCGGTTGATAGGACTCATCACCTATAAAGACATCACTAAGGCCAAGGACAAGCCGATGGCATGCAAGGACGATAAGGGACGGCTTCGCGTGGCAGCAGGAGTAGGAGTCACTTTTGACACGCTTGACCGTATGCAGGCCTTGGTCAGCGCCGGTGCTGATGCAATCGTCATCGACACCGCTCATGGTCACTCTAAGGGCGTTGTCGACAAGCTGCGCGAGGCAAAGGCATCGTTCAAGGATATCGACATCGTCGTGGGAAACATTGCTACAGGCGAGGCAGCACGCATGCTTGTTGAGAACGGAGCCGATGCAGTGAAAGTAGGTATTGGCCCGGGAAGCATCTGCACCACACGCGTGGTGGCAGGTGTGGGCGTGCCTCAGCTGTCGGCTGTCTATGATGTCTATAGCGCACTGAAGAACACCGATGTACCTATCATTGCTGACGGCGGCCTGCGTTACTCGGGCGATGTGGTCAAGGCACTTGCTGCGGGAGGCTCGAGCGTCATGATCGGATCGTTGGTGGCAGGTACGGAAGAGAGTCCTGGCGACACCATCATCTATAACGGACGTAAGTTCAAGAGCTATCGCGGAATGGGATCCCTCGAGGCAATGGAGCACGGTTCCAAGGACCGCTATTTCCAGGCAGATACTAAAGACGTGAAGAAACTCGTCCCTGAAGGAATCGCCGGTCGGGTGCCCTATAAAGGAACGGTCCAGGAGGTGATCTATCAGCTGACGGGTGGCCTGCGTTCAGGCATGGGCTATTGCGGCGCTGCCAGCATCGACACCCTGCATGAGGCAAAATTCACCCGTATCACAAGTGCTGGCGTTATGGAAAGTCATCCGCACGATATCACCATCACGAGTGAGGCACCTAACTATAGTCGTCCGAACGATTAAAATCAACAGACAAAATAACATCAGGTTCCAACAATGAAGAAACTAGCAATAGCGATCGTGACGCTGATTTGTGGCGCTACTTGCATGGAGGCACAGATAGCGAACGATCCTGTTATCATGACGGTCAACGGGACTCCTGTGCTCCGTTCAGAGTTTGAGTATTCGTATAACAAGAATAACTCCGAAGGCGTCATCGATAAAAAGTCGGTAGAAGAATATGTCGACCTGTTCGTGAATTATAAGCTGAAGGTGGCCGCTGCCATTGATGCCCACTACGACACGCTGACTTCCTATAAGAAGGAGTTCGCACAATATCGTGACCAGCAGGTTATGCCGATGCTTGTCACTAATGAGGATATGGAGGCAGAGGCGCATAAAATCTATGACGAGACGGTACAGCGCATCGGTCCCGATGGCCTGATCAAGACGGCTCACATCCTCGTGCGGGCTGACCAGCAGGCTCCCCAGGCGGAGTGGGATGCGGCGAAGGTGCGCATTGACTCCATCTACAAGGCTCTGAAGGAGGGCGCTGACTTCGCTGAGCTGGCTCAGCGCCTGTCGCAGGATCCGGGCTCTGCCCGTCAAGGAGGAGAGCTGCCTTTCGTACAGCACGGACAGCTGGTGAAAGAATACGAAGATGCTGCTTTTGCCCTTCAACCTGGCGAGATGTCTGGAGTGGTGAAGTCGGCCTATGGCTATCACATCATCTTGATGAAAGAACGTAAGATGCTTGAGCCTTTCGAGGAGCACCATGATGCCATCCTGCGTTTCATGGAGCAGCGGAATATCCGCGAGCAGATAGCCCAGCAGAAGGTGGACAAGATGGTGGCAGAAAGCAATGGGACGCTGACGCAGGAACAGCTGATGGAGCAAAAAAGCCGCGAGTTGTCGAAAAACGATATGGACCTGCGCTATCTCATCCAGGAGTATCATGATGGCTTGTTGCTGTATGAAATCAGCAACAACCTCGTCTGGGACAAGGCTGCTAAGGATGAAGCCGGGCTTGCCGCTTTCTTCAAGAGTCATAAGGCAAACTACGCATGGGACGAGCCTCGTTTCAAGGGAATTGCTTATCATGTGAAAGACAAGGCTGATGTGAAGGCCGTGAAGAACTGTGTGAAGAAACTGCCGTTCGACCGTTGGGCTGAGGCACTGCGTACTACGTTCAATGCCGATTCTGTCATCCGTATCCGTGTGGAGAAGGGTATTTTCAAGCGTGGCGACAATGCTCTCATCGACAAGGTCGTGTTCAAGAAAGATACGACAGTAACGCCGCTGAAGGACTATCCTATTGATGCTCACTATGGTAAGCTGCTCAAGAAGGGCCCGGAAGACTATACCGACGTGCGCGGACTCGTAGTGGCTGACTATCAGGAGATGCTGGAGAAAGAGTGGGTGGCTGAACTGCGTCGCCGCTATTCCTTCCAGGTCAATGAGCAGGTTCTAAAGACTGTTAACAATCACGAATGAAGAGAATCGTATTATTCATATCTGCAGTGCTGATGTTGCTGCCCCTTGGCGCTGAGGAGCGTGACTCGCTGGCAAATATTGTCGACGAGGTGGTGTGGGTGGTAGGCGATGAGGCCATTCTGAAAAGCGACATCGAGGTGACCCGTATCCAGAGTTCCATGGATGGCATACGATGGAGCACTGACCCCGACTGCGCCATCCCCGAGCAGATCGCGGTGCAGAAGCTTTTCAAGCATCAGGCAATCATCGATAGCGTGGACAAGGACGTCACTGAGAACGATATCGCTGCTGAGATTGAACAGCGTATCGACTACATGGTTGAACAGATTGGCTCTCGGGAGAAACTGGAGGAGTATCGAAAGCAAAGCCTGAGCCAGATTCGCCAGTCGATGCACGATGACCTGCGCGACCAACTACTGGTGCAGCGTATGAAGCAGAAACTCGTGGAGAACATCACTGTTACGCCAGCTGAGGTGAGGCGCTATTTCAAAGAGTTACCAGAGGACAGCGTTCCCTTCGTCCCCACTGAAGTGGAGGTGCAGATCATTACCCAGACACCAAGAATTTCTCCAGAGGAGATCAATAGGGTGAAGGACGAGTTGCGTGAGTATACCGAGCGCATCAACAAGGGGGAGACGTCGTTCTCGACACTGGCCCGTCTCTATTCGGAGGATCCCGGCTCACGTCGTGACGGCGGTGAGATGGACTACGTGGGTCGTGCCATCCTCGATCCGGCGTTTGCAGCGGTGGCATTCAACCTGACCGATCCTACGAAGGTGTCAAAAATCGTGGAGTCGGAGTTCGGCTACCATATCATTCAGCTGGTCGACAAGCGTGGCGATAAAATCAAAGTGCGACATATCTTGCGCAAGCCTGTCGTGAGCGACTCGGCTGTAAATGCGGCTTTGGCTGTGCTCGACACCTTGTCGGCTGATATCAAGGCGGGCGTGTATCCAAAGAAGCTGCAGCTGCAAGGCGCTACCACGGAAAAGTTCACCTTCGAGGATGCGGTGGCTATCTTCTCTGACGATAAGGATACACGCAGGAACCGTGGCCTGATGGCTAATCGTACTGAAAGCGGAATGCTGAAGTCTTCTCGCTTTGAAATGCAGGAACTGCCCACAGAGGTGGCCCGTGCCATCGATACGCTGGAGGTGGGACAGATATCGGCTCCTTTTAAAATGATCACCAGTCAGGGAAAGACCATCTGCGTCCTGGCAAAGCTGAAGAACAGGATTCCTGGCCATAGGGCCGACATAACAGCCGATTTTCAGGTGATGAAAGATCTTGTGCTGGAGAAACGGCGCATGCAGTTCCTACATGACTGGGTGGTTCGTAAAATAAAAAGTACCTATGTGAGGTTAAACGACCAGTATAAGGACTGCAAGTTTGAATACGAAGGGTGGATACGATAGAGAGGTGATGAAACATAGAATCTCAGGCACAAATAATCACAGAAGCATCGTAACGGTGCTTCTGTTTGTGCTATGCCTGATAGCGTGTGCCGCTGTGTCGCTGAGTCCTTCTTCCCATGCGCTTGTCCCTTCGCAGCCACCACGTAACGATCCAAAGAGGGTATACCTGATACATGCCGACGAGCTGCGATATGACCGCTACCGTAACAACGATGCCCAGGTGCTGACTGGCTCCGTACACTTTGAGCACGATGGCGCACATCTCTATTGTGACAGTGCCAACTTTTTCGAGTCGACTAATTCGTTCGAGGCTTGGGGAAATGTGAAGATGGTGCAAGGAGATACGCTCTCACTGACCAGTGACCAAGGCTATTATGATGGCAATCAGCAGATGATGGAAGCCAAAGAGCATGTGGTGCTGAAGCATCGCACGACATCGCTCTATACGGACGAGCTCTACTACGACCGTCTGTGGAACCAGGGCTATTTCCAGAATGGCGGACGTCTGGAAGATGATGGCACGCTTCTCGTGAGCGACTGGGGAGAGTATCATACTGATACTAAGATGGCAATCTTCTACTATGACGTGACTATGCTCGACAATCAGTTCCGAATGACGACAGACTCCTTGTACTATGATACCCAGACGAAGCTGGCTCATATCATCGGACCTTCGAACATCTTTTCAGGAAAGAGCCATATCTATTCCGAAAAGGGGTATTACAGCACAGTGACGGAGGAGGCTGAACTGCTTAACCGTTCCCGACTTGACAATGAGGGACGAACGCTTATTGGAGACAGCCTTTGGCACAATAAGAAAACAGGCATCAGCGAGGCATTCGTGAACGTAATCTTCACCGATACGGTGAATAAAAGCATTCTTAAATGTGAATATGGGCATTACGAGGATAGTATAGGCTATGCAATGTGTACCGACAATGCACTGGCAATTGACTATTCCCAACGCGATTCCTTGTTTGTGCATGGAGATACTATTAAGGTCTTCACATACAACATAGATACTGATTCGGTTTATCGAGTTATGCATGCTTATAATAAGGTACGCGCGTACCGTATTGATATACAGGCCGTATGCGATTCGTTAGTCTATAACACGCAGGACTCCTGTATGACGATGTATAAGGACCCGATAACATGGAATATGGATCAGCAGCTGGTGGGCGACGAGATACGTGTATATATGAAAGACTCGGTTATCGATCATGCCCATGTCGTAGGTAATGCTTTCTCTATAGAGAAGTTGCGTGACGAGAAATGCTTTAACCAGGTGTCGTCGAAGGAGATGTTCGCATACTTCAAAGAGGGGAAAATGCATCAGGCGGAGGCCAAAGACAATGTCGTTACCGTCTACTATCCTGAAGACAAAGCCGATAGTAGCTTTGTAGGACTGGTGTACATGGAGACGAGCGAACTGCGTATGTATCTCGACTCCATCGGGAAACTGAGTCGCATCTGGGCGCCAAAGTCCGACGGCACCATGTATCCGATGTCGCAGATCCCCCCGGAGAAGCGCCATTTGGAGGGCTTTGCGTGGTACGACTATGTACGTCCGATTTCGAAGGATGATATTTTCAACTGGAGAAGTAAAAGGAGAGATGAGAATGAGGAAACCGCGTCCGTTCAGCCATAAGCTAATCTATGTCGACGAGCGGCAGGAGCGCCTGCGCGATCTGGAGCAGCGCATGAGACAGCGGGAGAGGTCAGACGCGTCGCCTGATTGCTCGCTAGCGCATCTGCAAGGAGTCTTTACCGCTGCTCAAAAGAGACGAGGAGAGGGTAGGGGAGTGCCGTTGAGCGTACCTATGCTTCTCTCCGTGTTGCTCATTCTTTTGGCAGTCGTCCTCATCATCGCTTATTCAAAATAAACAAGTAAACAAGAATGCCTGATTTGATACAACTTCTTCCAGATTCCGTGGCCAATCAGATTGCTGCTGGTGAGGTCATTCAGCGTCCAGCTTCTGTGATAAAGGAACTGGTGGAGAATGCTGTAGATGCTGGCGCGAAGAACATCCGCGTGATGGTAGTCGATGCGGGACGCACCTCTATTCAAGTCGTGGATGATGGTTGTGGGATGTCGGAGACCGATGCCCGACTGGCTTTCGAAAGGCATGCCACGTCGAAGATAAGGAAGGCCGATGATCTCTTCTCGCTGCAGACAATGGGTTTTCGTGGCGAGGCTCTTCCTTCTATTGTAGCAGTTGCCCAGGTAGTGCTGACCACGAGGATGCAGACGGACGAACTAGGTACAAAGCTGACGCTGCAAGGCTCACGGGTCGTCTCTCAGGAACCTGTAGCCTGCCCTGTGGGTAGTAATTTTCGTGTTGATAATCTGTTTTTTAACGTTCCGGCACGTAGAAAGTTCCTTAAGTCGAATGCCACTGAGATGAATAATATTCTCACGGCTTTCGAGCGGATAGTATTGGTTTATCCTGATATTCATTTTACGATCTATAGCAATCAGCAAGAGTTGCTCGATCTGCGGGCTGGCACACTGCGTCAGCGTATCGTTGACGTGTTCGGAAAGAAACTCAGCCAGGAGCTGTTGCCCGTAGATGTGGATACTGCCTTGTGTAAGATTACCGGGTTCGTGGGTAAGCCGGAAGCTGCGCGAAAGAAGGGCGTTCACGATTATTTCTTCGTGAATGGACGGTTTATGAAACACGCCTATTTCCATCGGGCAGTAGTAGGTGCCTATGAGCGGCTGGTGCCTGAAGGTATGCAAGCACCGTATTTCATCTATTTTGATGTCAATCCTTCCAATATTGACGTCAATATCCATCCGACGAAGACTGAGATAAAGTTTGAGTACGAGCAGGATATCTATCAGGTGCTCACAGCAGCAGTTAAGGATGCGTTGGGGAAGTTTTGCGGAACACCAACGATTGACTTCGATACAGAAGGGCGCCCTGATATCCCTGTCTTCGACCCTCAACGCGATGCGGTACAGATGCCTCGAGTGCAGTATAATCCGGAGTATAACCCTTTTAGTTCGAGCTCCAGCGGTGATGCTTCATCCCGATCCTCTACATCTGTTCCAACCAGGCATAGTCCGGTTTTCATACCTTCACAGCCAGACGAACCTTCGTTGTTTTCTTCTGACGATGTCCCGCCTGTCATTTCCGAGAAGTCTCCCGAACATTATCAGTACAAAGGGCGCTATATCATGACGGCTGTAAAGTCGGGATTGATGATTATCGACCAGCATCGTGCAGATGTACGTATCAAATACGAGCGTTGTCTGCAGCAGATGAGACAGAGACAGTCTGAGACGCAGAAGCTGCTCTTTCCAGAGGTAGTGCAGTTCTCTCCCTCCGACGCTGTGATGATGACACGCTATCTGCCTGACCTGACTTCAATTGGTTTTGATATCAGCGATCTGGGAGGGGGCAGCTATGCTGTGAATGGCGTGCCGGCTAGCATCACTGGCGTCGATCCTGTCTCGTTGGTGCGCAATATCGTGGCGGACGCTGCGGAGCGTGGCGTAGGCACAAACGAGGAACTGCACTCTTCGCTGGCGCTGAGTATGGCGCGTAATATAGCCGTCGACTATGGACAGGTTCTTTCCAACGAGGAAATGGAAACGGTTGTCAACGAGCTCTTTGCCTGCTCGAATGTTAATTATACCCCTGACGGACGGGCTATCCTGTGTATCTTGCCACAATATGATATCGAACAACTTTTAGGCTAGAAAACCATTGCATATGAAAAAACTATTTGTCATAATGCTTGTGTCCTCAGCTGCAATGACTGTTGGGGCACAGTCAAGCGAGATTCCATCGCAGAAATTTACCGTCGCCACGGCATCCTTTTGGAGTAACTGGTTCGTGCAAGCCGATGTGGCATTCACTTCGTTTTATGGAGACAAGGGCAACACTCCAGCGACATCACTGCCTTCTGCGTTGACAAAGGATTTCAGAACTAATTGTGACATTTCATTGGCGTTGGGTAAATGGTTTACCCCTGGCATGGGCCTACGTACAAAGTGGAAAGGCGTATGGGGGCGCTCAGTGGTCAGCGACGATAAAGAACACAATGCCATGAAATGTTGGACGTTGAGCGAACAACTGCTCTTTAACCTGTCGAATATGTTTGGCGGTTACAATGAGGAGCGCCTTTGGAGTCTTGTCCCCTATCTCAGCGGCAGCTTGGGACGGAATATGAGTAGCAACACCTATGCGATGGGGTTGGGCTTCGGACTGCTCAACCAGTGGCGTCTCAGCGATAAAATCCTATTCAACCTCGACCTCGCTTACGACTTCTTCGAACCGGATTTCGATGGCGCTGGCGGAAGGTTTTTTTCCAAGGGCGTGGGAGGAAAGGATCGTATCCTTTCAGCCGAAATAGGCATCACCTATAGCCTGGGCAGTTCCGCATTTAACCACGTGCCCGATGTGGAAGCCATAAAGATACTGTCCCAGAGTCAAATAGATGCTTTGAATGCACAGTTGGCTGACGAACAGGCTGAGAACGAACGCCTCAGACAAAAGATTTCAGAGCCTGCATCTCAGCAGCCTTGAGAAATCCGTTAGACAAACATGAAAAATAGGCCTTTTCATGCTGTAGAATACATTTTTTGACTCTCTAATATTAAAAATCGCTAGGAATTAAGCAAAATAACGGTGTAATATAGATGTTTTTTGAAAGAAAAATGGAGTTTTTCTTGGCAGGTTGTGAAAAAATGCTTAACTTTGCCACGAATTTGCACATATAGAAAATATTAATAATATAAATTTTTAAGTTCATGAAAAAGAAATTTATTAATGGATTGCTC
>CAMNHM010000025.1 GCA_946539475.1 uncultured Prevotellaceae bacterium
TCGACCGCCAGGAGGATGCCGGTGCCAGCCGCTGGATTCCTGAGATCAGGAAGGCACTCTTCGCCGAGGACTATGCGAAGGCCGACTCGCTGCAGCTGCACGTGCAGGGACACAACTCGAGCTACTACCAGCCGTTGGGTACGCTGACGATTCGCAACCTGGACCTCGACAGCCGTCAGCCGGGCATCAGCCAGGTGCAGGACTATCGCCGCTGCCTCGACCTCGACTCGGCCATTGCCAAGGTGAGCTATGCGAAGGGCGATGCCCGCTTCTACCGCGAGTATATCGTGTCGGCTCCCGACAGCGTCGTCGCCATCCGCTTCACGTGTTCCGCTACACAGCGTCTGAAGTTCGAGCTGCAACTCAGCTCGCTGCTGCCCCATAAGGTGAAGGTGAGCAACGGGCAGATTACCATGACAGGACATGCCGACTGCGACCCTCAGGAGTCGACGCATTTCTGTACCATCCTGCGCCTCGACTGTCCTGACGGTACGATCACGCAGACCGACTCTACGCTGCGGCTGACGAACGGCACGACGGCCACGCTATGGGTGGTGAACGCCACGAGCTGGAATGGCTTCGACCGCCATCCCGTCATGCAGGGTGCACCCTATATCGACCAGGCCAACAACCGCATCTGGCACACGCGGAACGTGGACTTCAGCGGTGTCATGAGAAAGCATATCGACGATTACCGGCGGTATTTCAGCAGGGTAGGGCTGACACTGGGAGGCGGTGGCAGCGAGCTGACTACCGACAGGCTGCTGAAGACTTACAATACGGGTAATGCTGCCAACGACCGTTATCTGGAGACACTCTACTTCCAGTACGGGCGCTACCTGCTGATCAGCGGCTCGCGCACGGAGGGTGTGCCAGCCAACCTGCAGGGGCTGTGGAACCCGCATCAGTGGGCACCCTGGCGTGGCAACTACACAATCAATATCAATCTGGAGGAGAACTACTGGCCAGCCTTCAACTGCAACCTGGCAGAGATGGCGGCTCCGCTCGACGGATTTCTGAGGGCGCTGGCTGTCAACGGCCGTCACACCAGCGAGAACTACTACGGCATCCACCGCGGATGGTCGGCCGGCCATAACAGCGATATCTGGGCGATGGCCAACCCTGTAGGCGAGAAGAACGAGAAGCCGGAGTGGGCAAACTGGGCGATGGGCGGTGCCTGGCTGGTGGAGACGCTCTGGGAGCGCTATCTCTTCACCCAGGACGAGGACTACCTGAGACAGGTGGCCTATCCGCTGATGAAGGGAGCCTCGGAATTCTGCCTCGACTGGCTGACTCCCAACCCGAACCATCCTGAGGAGCTGATCACCGCTCCCAGCACGTCGCCCGAGAACGAGTACGTGACCGACAAAGGCTATCACGGCATGACCTGCTACGGGTCGACAGCCGATATGGCCATCATCCGTGAGCTCTTCGTCAACACGCTGCAGGCGGCACGCACGGTAGGCGACAACAGTATCGTGGGCGAGATAGAACAGGCTCTGCCGCGCCTGCATCCCTATACCATCGGACAGGAGGGCGACCTCAACGAGTGGTATCATGACTGGCGCGACTACGACCCGCGCCACCGCCATCAGAGTCATCTTATTGGCCTCTATCCTGGTCGTCACCTGGCACTCTGCTATAACGAAGCTCTGTTGACGGCCTGCGAAAAGACCCTCGAACAGAAAGGCGACCAGACGACGGGGTGGAGCACGGGCTGGCGTATCAACCTCTGGGCTCGCCTGCGGAAGGCGGAGCAGGCCTACCATATCTATCAGAAGCTGCTGACGTATGTCAGTCCTGACAAGTATCAGGGGCCTGACCGTCGTCGGCCTGGCGGTGGCACCTATCCGAACCTGATGGATGCCCATCCGCCTTTCCAGATCGACGGCAATTTCGGTGGTACGGCTGGCGTCTGCGAGATGCTCCTCCAGAGCCATGAGACGGGCGTCGTAGAGCTGCTGCCCGCCCTTCCGGCCGCCTGGAGCGACGGTGAGGTGCGAGGGCTCTGTGCCCGTGGCGGCTATGAGGTGGACTTCGCCTGGAAAGGCGGTAAAGTGACGAAGGCCACCGTACGCGCCAAGCGGGCTGGTACGGTGACCTTCGTATGCAACGGGTCGCGGATAGAGATGAAGCTGAAGGCTAGTCAGCAAAAGCAGCTGCCTCTGCCGCGGCGATGATATCCTCGCGCGACTGCTCCTTGGGTGTGTGGGTGATGTCGGACAGGTCGTAGTCGACCAGGTCGCTACGCTTTGCCAGGAAATCGTCGCCTTCCTCATCAGTAGCCACTGGCGCCGGCTCCTGTCCGGCGGCGGGAGCCGCCTTCTTCTTGCGTGCGGGCTTTCTCGACTCCCTCAGCTTTGCATCCTCATCCTCCTGGGCAGGCTCCTTCTGGGCGAAGACGGGCGACGTGTGCTCCTGCTCAACGATGAAGTCGGTCTTAGATGCCTCCAGGTCGGGGGCTGCCGTCGTGGGCTCCTCCTCCATCTTCGTGCGGTTTGACTTGGCAGCGAAGATGGCGTCGATGTACTGTGGCTCACGGCGCAGACGCTCGAGTGTCTCCTTCGATGCCAGCTGCTGGGCCTCCTTCTTCGAGTAGCCCTTTCCCTTGCCGCCTTCCACGCCCTCGATGAGCACGAGGAAACTGAACACGGGCGAGCCTTTCTCGTCGTTGGCTTGCTTCTGGATGCGGAACTCCATGCGCACCTTGTTCTTCTGCGTCCACTCGAGGAGCTTCGATTTGAAGTTCACCTCCTTGTAGGCCACCTTGTCGATGTTCACCATCTGCTTCAGGATGCGTTTCTCCATGAAGCGCATCACGGCATCGTAGCCCTGGTCGAGATAGATGGCACCGACGAGGGCCTCGAAGGCATTGCCCGCCATGTAGCTGTTGTGGGCGCGGTTCTGGGTGGCAGAGTGGATGAGCTCGGTGAGCCCCATCTCCTGCGCGAGCTTGCCCAGCGACTCACGGCTGACGAGCTTCGAGCGGGTATTGGTGAGGAAGCCCTCGCGCTTGCCCTTGAAACGCTCATAGACGATATGTCCCACGACAGCATCGAGCAGCGCGTCGCCAAGGAACTCCAGCCGCTCGTTGTTCAGCGGTTTGCCGTTGTCGCCTCGCTGCCCCATGCTCTTGTGAGTCAGGGCCACTTTGTAGTGGTCGATGTGTCGGGGGTAGAAGCCCATGATGCGCTGCAGCGACTGTCGTAGCTCTTTCTCTTCGCCGCGGAAGGGCAGTCGGAGGCGCTCGATAAGGTCTCTGATTCGCATTTATTCGTATTTCTTGAACACCACGCAGGCATTGTGGCCTCCGAAGCCGAAGGTATTGCTCAGGGCGGCGCGTACGAGGCGCTTCTGGGCCTTGTTGAAGGTGAAGTTCAAGCGGTAGTCGATCTCGGGATCTTCGTCGCCCTCCTCATGGTTGATGGTGGGCGGGATGATGTCGTTCTTGATGGCGAGCACGGTGGCCATGGCCTCTACGGCTCCGGCAGCACCCAGCAGGTGGCCCGTCATAGACTTTGTCGACGAGATGTTCAGCTTGTAGGCAGCATCACCGAAGACATCCTTGATGGCCTTCGCCTCGGAGATGTCGCCAACGTGTGTCGACGTGCCGTGCACGTTGATATAGTCGATGTCCTCGGGCTTCAGTCCGGCATCTTCCAGGGCGTTCTCCATCACCAGCTTGGCACCCAGTCCCTCGGGGTGAGAGGCGGTGATGTGGTAAGCGTCGGCACTCATGCCTGCTCCCACGAACTCAGCGTAGATCTTTGCTCCGCGTGCCTTGGCATGCTCGAGCTCCTCCAGGATGAGGCATCCGGCACCCTCGGCCATGATGAATCCGTCGCGGCTGGCGCTGAACGGACGGCTAGCCTTCTCAGGCTCGTCGTTGCGCGTCGACAGGGCATGCATGGCGTTGAAGCCTCCCACGCCGCTCTCGCAGATGGCAGCTTCGGCACCACCGGCCACGATGACGTTGGCCTTGCCCAGGCGGATCAGGTTGAAGGCGTCAGCCAGTGCGTTCGATGACGATGCACATGCGCTCGACGTGATATAGTTGGGGCCGTGGAAACCGTACATGATCGAGATCTGTCCGGCAGCGATGTCGGCAATCATCTTCGGAATGAAGAAGGGGTTGAACTTCGGGCCGTCGGCCTTGTGCACACCATAGTAGCACACCTCTTCCTCGAAGGTCTTGATGCCACCGATACCCACGCCGAAGACGACGCCGATGCGGTTCTTGTCGACCGTCTCAAGGTCCATGCCGCTATCCTCGACAGCCTGTTTGGCGCTGATGAGGGCCAGCTGCGTATAGCGGTCCATCTTGCGGGCCTCCTTGCGGTCGAGATAGTCGTTGACGTTGAGGTTCTTCACCTCACAGGCGAACTTGGTCTTGAACAGTGTGGCATCGAAATGCGTAATAGGAGCTGCGCCGCTCACACCGTCGAGCAGGTTCTTCCACATCTCGTCGGGAGTGTTTCCGACAGGAGTGACTGCTCCCAGCCCAGTAACTACTACTCTTTTTAATTCCATAGTATGAAGTTAAGTGAAGAGTGAAAAGTGAAGAGTGAAGAATTTGCTACCGCTCTCCAAATAAACACTTGGTGAAGTTATAGCGGTAGCAAATTCTTCACTCTTCACTCTTCACTATAAAAATTTATTTCTGGTTCTCCTCAATATAGGCAATAGCGTCGGCAACGGTGCCAATCTTCTCAGCCTTATCATCGGGAATAGCGACGTCGAACTCCTTCTCGAACTCCATGATGAGCTCAACAGTATCCAGAGAGTCTGCGCCAAGGTCGTTCGTGAAGCTTGCTTCGGGCTTCACCTCCGACTCGTCAACACCCAGTTTGTCTACAATAATTGCCTTTACTTTGCTTTCAATTTCTGACATGATTTTCTCTTTTTAATGAATTAATAATTACTTTCGCGTTTTGCTGATTTCTTCAAAATCGGGTGCAAAGTAACACAAATTATTTCACTTACGCAAGTTTTTTGGCAAAAAACTGCCTGCTGTGTGCACACACAGCCGCGTTTGTGCAACTTTTTGATGTATATCACGATGCGATTTTACATTTTTTTGCAACCCTCGTCTGTTCTTACTTCACAAATTCGCGCAGCTGCCTTGTGGCCCTTTCTATCATGTCTTTCGTTCCACTGCCGTCGCTGACGTAGCGCACCACCATGTTGGCATAGTTGATGGCGCGGTCGAGGTTGCGGTCGCCCTCTGGCAGCTGGCGGGCTTTCTCGAGCAGTTCGCTCAGCTCGCCCATGTCCTCCAGCTCAGGCAGGTTGCCCGGCCGCATCGAATTGATGATGCCGTTGAGGGTCGACGTGGCCTTGTCGATGTCCTCTTGCGTGCAGCGGTCGTCGGGAGCGTCGAGCAGCTGTCGGCTCTTCTCCATCTGCTCCACCATGCGGTTGTAGCCGTGGATGGCCCATGGGGCGTATTCCGGCACCTTCACCGCCAGTGCCTTCCATGCCTGCTGCTCGTCGGTGCGCTGCTTGGCCACCATGAGCAGCTCACGCAGTGCCGACTTGTCGCGCTCGGCGGTTGCTGGTGCCAGCCGCGAGGCCAGCGACGGGTCGGCAGGGATGTTCATGCGCAGATAGTGGGTGGCATGCCGGTCGACCTGATAGTCGGGTATGAAAGTCTTTCCCTGGAAGGTCAGTGTGTAGAGATGGGCGTCGGCGGCTGTCTGTCCGTCGTGTGCCCCGTTGAGTGTCACGTCGCTCAGGTCGGGAGCCACGTCGACGGTTGCCTCGTCCCAGTTGTGGATGCCTGTGGTAGCCATCACCAGCGGTCCGTACATGAACGTTCCCGTCCACATCGGCGTGAACTCCGTCTTGCCGCCCTTCTCATAGGCAGGGGCGTGCTCCATCTTGTCGGGGCCGAAGTCGAGGTGTTTCGTGAAGGGCATCGCCACCTCTACGACATCCTTCGTCGACCATTTGCGTGTGGGGATCTCCACATAGCTGCCGGGCTGATAGCTGTCGGCGATGCTGCGGCCGTTGAGCTTCACATCGAAGCCCTCTGTAGCCCAGTAGGGCACGCGCAGCTTCATGGCGAAGCGTCCCTTGCCCTTGACGATGCGGATGGTCGACTGCTCGGCGGGCCACTGACATTCCTGTCGGATGGTCACGCCCTGAGCGTCCCATTGTGCCGTCGTGGGCAGGTAGAGGGCTACCCATAGCGTCTGGTCGCCGACGAAATAGGCGGCTTCCTGATACTTCACGTGGTTCTCAACACCTGTACCGCCACAGCATGACTCCTGCGGTGTCTCGTTACCCCAGGGCTTCGATGCGTCGAGGCCTACGGCATACTGGTAGACCGTCTGGTAGCGCCGGGGGTTGACCGATCCGACGATCTGGTTGTAGAGCACGCGCTCGTAGTAGTCCATATAGCTGGCGTCGTCGGGGCGGAAGCAGTTGAGATCCTTCGTCAGCTTAGCGAGGTTATAGGCGCAGCATGTCTCGTTGAGCGTCGGCTCCGGACGTGGCTCACGTCCGCCCCAGCTGCTGACGTTGCCGCACATGCTCGTCACCTGCGAGTAGGGCTGCCGGAACATCTCGCCATTGCCCACCCCGCCCATGGCGTAGCGGTAGCGTCCCTGGATCATCGTCCAGAAGTTTTGCGCCAGGTTGTAGTAATACGGGTTGTCGTTGCCCCGATAGCTGCGCAGGGCGCCTGTCACCATGGGGATGTGCTGGTTGGCATGTCGTGTGCGGATGGCATCGACATTGTGTGCCAGTGGTTCGAAGAAAGCGGGACTGTCGAAATAGTTCGCTGCTTCCAGCAGATGGGCTTTCTCCTCCTTGGTGCCCGTCATCTCTGAGAGCCGTGCAAGCGACTCCGCCATGCCTCCCACCTCGCCGGCAATGTACATGTTCCACATCTCGTAGCGGTTGCCGGGCTGGCGGCGGCGCTCCTCCTGGTTGCCGTCGCTCTTGACGAAGGTGCGGTAGTGGAGTCGGTTCCACACCCACAGGCCCATGTCCTTGGCGATGAGCAGGGCCTTCGCGGCCGTAGCCTTGTCGTCGATGTAGGTAGCGATGTCGATGAGTCCGGCTAGCTGTTTATGGACGGAGTAGTAGGGCGCCCACACCCAGCTATCATTATTGTACGCGCGATACATCTCTATAAGTACGCAGTGCTGGGCGGGGATGGCGTTGAGGTAGCCGTAGCCGTACTGGCGGTACTCCTTCTTGTACTCGTCGAAGTCTTTCCACGTGCCCTGCAACTTCCGTAGCTCGTCCTCGGGTGCGAAGTCGCGTGCCTCCCAGTAGCGTCCCCGCTTGTCGTTCCAGACGAAGGTGCGCTCCTGGCAGCTGCGCAGCTCGTCGACCATCGTCTTGATATTCGTGCGCAGGCGCTCCTTCTTCTGACTGTCCTGACAGCTGGCAAAAGCCATTGCCATTGCCGACATATAGTGGCCTGAGCCGTGCCCTTTCAGCTTTGTCGTCGGCGAGTCCCAGCCGTCGGCCACGGGATAGCCCTCAGTGGACAGCCCATAGGTGTCGCGATAGTTGTACAGCTGCTGCCGCACGTCGAGGCTCAGCAGCTGGTCGATGTCGAGGTCGCGGTTGTGGGTCAGCCTGTTCTCGCCGTCGAGCGACACCTTGTCGAGGGGCAGCGTCTCGGCAACAGGTTTGCTGGATGGCACCTGCCACTGTTCGCTGACCACTCGCACCTGTGCCATCACGGGGTAGCCGTTCGTCGTGGTGTTGTCGCCTGTGACGAATCCCTGCACTTTATACTCCGTGCCCACGGGCGTCATCGTAGCGTTAGCTTCAGCCTGCTCGCGCACCAGCGAGCTGTTCTGCCACTTCACCTGTCGCCACTCGCTTTTTCCGTCGCTATAGGTCACCCAAACCTGGTAGGGCAGTCGTGGAGCACACCCCACGGGCACGTCGACGCTGATTGTAGCCACTTCGCGAATAGAGCGGTAGTCAGCAGCCAGTGCTGCTATGCAAAAGGGAATCGACAGACAGGCTGTCAGTAACATTTTCTTCATCATTATCTTGCCAGTTAGTAAGGGTTATATTTCTTTTTCGCTGGCAAAGGTACGAATAAGAAAGTGAATAAGCAAGAAAATGCGGAACAATTTTACTTGTTTCTTACCTGCTGGCTGTGTCAAGCAGCTTGCGGTAGAGCGCGATGTACTGCTGGGCGTAGCGCTGGTAAGAAAAGCCTTTGGAGTAGGCCTGGGCGGCGAGGGCTTCAGGAGACGTTTTGTGCCAGCACTCTACTGCCTTGGCGACAGTGGCGGCCATCGCCTCGGGAGAGTAGCTGTCGAAATAGGTGGCGTGCACGGAGCATACCTCGGGCAGGCTGCTGAAGCGTGAGGCGACCACCTTGCAGCCAAAGCGCATCGCCTCGAGGACGGGGATGCCAAAGCCCTCCAGGCGGCTAGGGAACAGAAATGCCTGGGCATGGGCGTAGAGCCATCGCTTCTCCGCATCGCTGATCTTTCCGCTGAGGACGACGCGTCCCTCGCCCTGCTCGTCGATCAGCTTTCTGAGTTGTTGGGCGAAGGCAAAATGGTCGTCGCCGCAGATGTAGAGGCGGTGGTTGGGGAAGTGGTGCATCATAGGCACGAGCGTCTGGAAGTTCTTCTTCTCGCGAATCTGCCCGATGGTGAAAAAGAACTGTTCGTCGTCGCTGCCGATGAATGACGGTCGCTGCTGTGGCTCGTCGTCGTGGTCGGCAATGCCGTTGTAGATGACGTCGAGGGGCTTCTCTCCCAGACGATAGTGCTGCAGGATGTCGTCCTTGACATACTGTGAGATGCAGGTCAGGTGGTCGCTGCAACGCATGCGATACCACAGTTGGACGATATGTCGCAGGCGGTGGAGGCCTCGTTTCTCATGCAGGAAATTGAGGTCGTGGACGGTGAGCAGCTGTATGGTACTCCTGTCGCCGCTCCTGAGGTGAAACTGCTGGTCGGTGGCGTGCCAGAGGTCGATGTGCTTGCCGAGGCAGCGAAGGTCGTCGCGCTTGTGGCTGCGTCGGATGTAGGTGATGTGGCTGCCAAGAGAGCCCACGAGATGGTCGGGTACGATAAAGATACGATGGATGTCCGGCAGGTCGGCGGCTGCCAGCAGCGGTGCGTAGTTGCGGGCTATCTCGCCAAACCCGTTAAGGTCGGCCAGGTGTGAGAAATCGACGACGATGTTATGCATGCTCGCGGTAGGGTTGGTCGAGGTCCAGTACGTGGAAGTTATGCTGCCGCTGATGGTCGCCGTCGGGGATCGTCATGTAGTCGCCGTATTTGCGGCTGAGGTAGGCGTCATAGTGCTCCACGCCCATGACCTGATGATGCTCAAATTCATAGGGCGTGGGTTGTCCGATGAGTTTCTTGTTGATGATACCGCGAAGACCATCGTCGTAGTCGGCCACGTGGGAGCTTGCGTCGTAGTCGTACTTCAGGAGCAGCCGGCGTATGTGCTGTTGGACGCTATGCATGGTGTAGAGGCGGCGGCATAGCAGGGGGACCCACGACGAGGGTCCGTGTCCGTGCTTGTAAGGGTCGCGGTGGATGAGGTAGAGCACGCGCTTCCAATACTCGTAGGAAGCGAAGTGGAGCCGTCGCTGGAGCGACGACTGTGGCACGCCGTCGATGGGGAACACGTCGATGTAGATGCCTCCCAGGTATCTCAGGTGCGTACGCTCGATGAGTGTCGTGGAGGCATCCTGAATCTTCCCGAAGGGTAGGGGATAGAGGGCATCGCGCTCTGCACATACCATCTCGAAGGGCTCCGGCAGCCACTCTGCAGCGTGCTCTACGAGCAGCTCATAATCGGGTCGGGGCATGGCGATGTCGATATCGTCGTCCCAGGGTATGAACCCTCGGTGGCGTACTGCTCCGAGCATCGTGCCAGCCCAGACGTAGTAGCGTAGCTGCCGCTCCTGACAGACATCGTGGACGGCCAGGAGTATGCGCAGTATGCGCTGGTGGAGCAGGTCTACATCGTAGCTGGCCATAGCTTTTGTGCACGATAGTAGTCGTCGGGGGTGTCGAGCTCGTAGCTGAAGAGGTCGCTGGTGTCGACGACGGTGAAGGTGTGTCCCTGGGGTATGAGGCGCTCGAAGGCCCGTTCGTAGAAGATGTCGACAAGTCCTTCGACGAGGATCATCCGGTCGAGCTCGCGCGAAAGTGCCTGGCTATAGTCGGCGGTAAACTTCTCAATGCCTACACTCTCGCCGACAGCATCGGCAGGGCTGCAGGTCTTGCTGATCTCAGTGATGCGCATATCGTCGTCGACCACGATCTTCATCTCCTCCTCACCCAGCTCATGACGGCAGAGGGCCAGTGCAGACCCCTCCTGTCGAGCCACGCGTACGACGGCGGCAGGGTCGCAAAGGATGTCGCTGTCCATCAGCAGGAATGGTCGTCCGCCCACCTCGTGCATTGCCATCCAGAGTGAGTAGATGTTGTTGTTGTGCTCGTAGAGAACGTTGTGGAAGAAGTTGACGGGCACCTGCAGCTGCAGCTCGGCGACGTGTGCCTGCAGCATCTCGTGGCGATAGCCAGTGACGATGAGCAGGTCTGTCACGCCAGCCTCGAGCATGGCGTCGATGGTGCGCTGCAGGAGTGTCTTCCCTCCCACCTCGAGCAGGCATTTCGGACGCTCGTCGGTCAGCGGGCGCAGGCGGCGTGCCATCCCCGCAGCTAGGATCACACCAGTCATCCTGTTCATCGGGCCAGTCCGTTATAGACGCGGAGGATGGTATCGCAGACGGTCTTCGTTTGTTCCTTGCGTCCGAGGGTGATGCGCAGACACGACTCGAGGCCCTTGTCGGTCATGAACTTGATCTTGTAGTTCTGCTCGGCGAGAGCCTGCTGCAGGGCCTCCTTCATCTGGAAGGGATACTTGATGAGGATGAAGTTTGCCACCGACCGGTAGACCTTGAAGCCGGGCAGCTGTCCCAGTTCACGCTTGTAGAGCTGGCGTCCCCACTCCATGTCGTCGGCAACGTGGCGGTAGTGCTCATCGCTGTCGAGGGCTGCCAGTGCCACTGCCTCCGAGAAGCGGTTGTAGCCCAGGTATTTGTTGATATAGCTGACAAAGTGCTCGTGGCCTTGCCCGATAAATCCGAAGCCGCAGCGCAGGCCGGGTAGTCCGTAGAACTTCGACAGCGTACGCGAGATGATCAGGTTGCGATATTTGTTCACCAGCGGGGCGATATAGTCGGTGTCGCTGGTGATGAAGCTGGCGTAGGCCTCGTCGATAAGCACCATCGTGTCCTCGGGGATATGCTCCATGATGCGTGCCGTCTCTTCCGGCGAGAGGCTGTTGCCCGTGGGATTGTTGGGCGAGGCTAGCAGGAGCATGCGAGGGTGGATACGGTTGGTGTACTCTATCACCTCCTCAACGTCGTAGGCGAAGGTGTCCTCCTGTTCGTGCAGGGGGTACATCTCGAAGGTCCCTCGGCATTCGCTGGCCACGCGGTTGTAGTACCACCAGGAGAACTCGGGGATGAGAATCTTCTTGTTGTCACCTTTCATCAGATAGTAGTGAACGGCATTCTTCAGGATGTCCTCCCCGCCGTAGCCTAGCAGCACCTGATTCTCGGGCACGCCGTAGATCTCGCTCAGACGTACGCTGACCACGCTCTTCTTGCCTTCGTCGTAGATACGTGTGTAGAAGCACAGTGTTTTCGGGTCGAAGTTGCGGATGGCCTCCACCACTTTCTCGCTAGGTTCGAAATTGAACTCGTTTCTGTCTAAATAATTCAATTCTTTTTGCATGTTTTTTCTCTTTACGGCTGCAAAGGTACAAAATATTTATGAATAATAGATTGAAAACTCATGTTTTCTTTTCGTTTTTCTCACTTATTTCGTAACTTTGCACCCAATTATGACACAACGTGCAATCATTGGTTACGACGCTAAGCGAATCGTGCGCAACGGGACCGGGTTGGGCAACTACGGTAGGACGCTGGTCAACGAGCTGTCGGCGCTCGACGAGTTCGACTTGCGTCTCTATGCCCCCGACGATGGCGTGACACAGTTGCGCTCACAGGTCGTGGGGCGTCCGAATGTCGCCTTCTGCTATCCCCGCCATACCCATACGTCGCTGGGCAAGGCCCTGTGGCGCTCGGGCGGTATGGTGAAACAGCTGGTGAAGGATGGCGTGCAGCTCTATCACGGACTGTCTGGCGAGTTGCCTAAAGGCATTGCCGAGAGTGGTGTGCGTACGGTGGTGACAATCCACGACCTGATTTTCTTGCGCCATCCGGAGTATTATAATAAGGTGGACGTGAAGCTCTACACCCGGAAGTTCCTTCAGACGCTGCACGAAGCCGACCGTATCATAGCCATTAGCGAGTGTACGCGTCGCGACATCAGCGAACTGGGAGGCATCGACAAGAGTCGCATCGATGTCGTCTACCAAAGTTGCGCTCCCCGCTTTACGGGGGGGGATCCTGAGCCGGCTAAGATGTGGCAGGTGCGCGAGAAGTACGTGCTCCCCGACCGCTATGTGCTTAGCGTAGGCTCCATCGAGGAGCGCAAGAACGTGCTGCTGGCGGTGAAGGCTCTGCATTATTTGCCCGACGACGTGTCGCTGGTAGTGGTGGGCCGGCAGACGCCTTACAGCGACCTGGTGCACGAATACATCCTGGAACATCGCATGCACAGTCGTGTGCAGATGCTGCACAACGTGCCCGACGACGACCTGCCGGCGCTCTACCGCATGGCCGACTGCTTCGTCTATCCCTCGCGTTATGAGGGCTTTGGCATACCTATCATCGAAGCTGTCAGCCAGTATCTGCCGGTAGTAGCCTGCACAGGCTCATGCCTGGAGGAGGCGGGAGGGCCCGACAGCCTCTATGTCGATCCCGACGATGAGCAGGCGATGGCCAACGCCATCAGCCGTGTGCTCTACGGCTCTCCGGAGCGGGCGTCGCGTATCGAGCGCAGCCGCGAATATGTCAGGCGTTTCGAGGGCAACAATGCTGCCCGCCGCATCGCAGATATCTATCAACAAATGTTTTGACACTATGGAAAAGAAACTGAAGAAGCTGCTCGAGGCCGTGGAGCACGAGGTGCTCAAGAAGCCCAACAGGAAGACCCTCGACCGCCTGTCGCTGTTGGCGGGATTCCAGGATTGGGATGCGTTCCAGAATTCTTTCAAGGGCGACCCTGACTCAGACACTCCACCAACTTGACACACTATGATGACGATGAGACACCTGGCGGCAACAGCCGTCATCTGGGCGGTCGGCATGGCAGCACTCGCTCAACAGAAACTGGAGACCACCGTTGCGACGGATGTGGTGAGCCAGTATGTCTGGCGTGGACAGGACCTGGGCAGCCTCTCCGTCCAGCCTGTGCTCGGTATTGCCTACAAAGGGTTTGAACTGGCGGCATGTGGCAGCGTAGGCATCGCCGATACCGACGATGACACGGAGATAGACATCACGGCATCATTTACAACGGGAGCCTGGAATTTTTGCATTACCGACTATTGGACAGACTTCTCCGAAGCGCGATATTTCCTCTACGACGCCCATCGTACCAACCACCTCTTCGAGGCTGGCGTGGGCTACGACTTCGGACTGTTCAACCTACAGTGGTACACCAATTTTGCAGGCAACGACGGCGAGACAGCCAGCGGCCGGCGCGCTTATTCGTCGTATCTTGAAGCGAGCGCCCCCTTTCAGTTGGGAGGCTGCCAGTGGAAGGCTGTGGCAGGCGTCGTGCCCTTCGCCACAACCTACTACGAGACGAGTGGGCTGGCCGTCACCAACCTCTCGCTGACGGCAACTAAGGAGATTGCCCTTTCGCAGTCGTTCAGCCTGCCTGTCTTTGCACAGCTGACTGCCAATCCCTGTACGCAGCGGGCCTTTCTGGTCGTCGGCGTGACGCTGTCTGGCGATTAATAGTTTATAGTTCATAGTTCATAGTTCATAGTTATTAGATGCTGGAGGCGATACTAGGCCTTATCACTCTCATCTCTCATCTCTCATCTCTCAACTCTCAACTCTCAACCCTCATCTCTCAACCCTCAACTCTCAACCCTCAACCCTAAAACAATGCTAAAGAAAACCTTACTACTACTGACAATCCTTATGGCCGCGCCTGTCGCTGCCCAGCAAGACAACATCCACGACATGTCCGACGGCTACGAATGGCCGAAGGAACCGCTGGTCGTTGAAAACCTCAAGCAATGGCAAGACCTGAAATTCGGCGTCCTGCTGCACTGGGGCGTCTATGCCGTCCCCGGTATCGTAGAGTCGTGGAGCATCTGCGACGAGAACTGGATTACGCGCGACACGACGCGTACCTATCAGCAGTATCTCGACTGGTATTGGGGCCTGGCCGACGAGTTTCGCCCCACGAAGTTCGATCCCTCGCAGTGGGCCGCTGCATGCCGCGATGCTGGCATGCGCTATGTGATCTTTACTACGAAGCATCACGACGGCTTCTGCATGTTCGACTCTCAGGAGACCGACTATACCATCGCCCGTCATGCCTTCCGTGACGATCCGCGACGCGACGTGCTACGCCATGTCTTCGACGCCTATCGCAACGAGGGCTTCACTATCGGTGCTTACTTCTCAAAGCCCGACTGGCACTCGCAGTACTATTGGTGGGACGTCTATGCCAAGAAGGGCCGCAACGTCAATTATCCCATTGAGCAGTACCCCTGGCGATGGGAACAGTTCAAGCGGTTCACCCATCGACAGATAGAGGAGATCCTCACACGCTACGGGAAGGTCGATATCCTCTGGCTCGACGGAGGATGGGTGTGGCCCGGCCGCTATGGCCAGGATATCGACATGCCGAAGCTGGCACGTATGGCACGTAGCCACCAGCCCGGACTGATGATCGTCGACCGCACCATCCGTGGCCCATACGAGAACTATCAGACTCCGGAGCGTGCCATCCCCGAGCAGCAGCTGCCACATCCCTGGGAGAGCTGCATCCCCCTGACCGACGACTGGGGCTATACACGCAATGCCCGTTACAAGACGGCACGGAAAGTCATTGCTACGCTCATCGAGATCGTTGCCAAGGGCGGAAATCTCGTGTTGGGGGTCGGCCCAACGCCCGAAGGACTTATCAACGATGAGGCGACCCAGCGCCTGCACGAGATAGGGCAGTGGCTCAAAGCCAACGGACAAGCCATCTATGGCACGACGATCACTCCCGACTACCATCAGGACAACGTGTGGTTCACCACTGCCAAGGACCAGTCGAAGACCTACGCCCTCTACTGCCTCGACGATGGGGAGTCGTTGCCGGAAACAGTCAGTTGGACAGGTCATCTGCCAAAGAAAGGTATCCGTCTGCTGAGCACTGGGAAACGCCTGAAATACACGCTCAATGGACAGCAGGTCAGCGTACGCCTGCCAGCCAATATGCCCCAACAGTCGCTGGCGTTGGAAATTTATTAGGAAAAAAGTTGCAGATTACGGAAAGTTTTCGTAACTTTGCCTCCATAACCGTAAAACAACATTGACTATGGGACAGAAAAAAGGAGGAAAGCGCTTCTCGAAGCGCCAAGTGGCAGATGCCCTGCAGGCTCTCTTCCAGGCTCATCCGGGAGAGGCTCTCACGTTCAAACAGATTTTCAAGGCACTGAAGCTCGACACACATCCTGCCAAGATGCTGGCCGTCGACGTGATGGAGGAGATGGCGTGGGACGACTACCTGAGCAAGGTCGACAACACCACCTATCGGCTGAACCTCAAGACACAGGTGCAGGAAGGAACCTTCATCCGCAAGGCCAACGGCAAGAACTCGTTCCTGCCTGACGATGGCGGCAAGCCGATCTTCGTCTCTGAGCGAAACTCGATGTCGGCCATGGGTGGCGACCGCGTCCGTGTGGCGATGATGGCGCGCCGACAGAATCATATCAAGGAGGCCATCGTCACCGAGATTCTCGAGCGTAAGCACAACCAGGCCGTGGGCATCCTGCAGGTGGAGAAGGACTTTGCCTTCCTCATCACCGAGGGTAACATCTTCGTCCACGACATTCTCATACCGAAGAAGAAGCTCAAGGGAGGAAAGACGGGCGAGAAGGCAGTCGTCAAGATCACACAGTGGCCTTCCGCCGAGTCGAAGAACCTCGTCGGCGAGGTCGTCGACGTGCTCGGACAGCAGGGCGACAACGATGTCGAGATGCATGCCATCCTGGCGCAGTACGACCTGCCGTATAAGTACCCGCAGCGCGTGGAGGAGGCTGCCAACCGCATCTCGGCAGAGATTACGCCCGAGGAGATTGCCCGCCGTGAGGATTTCCGCGACGTGCTCACCTTCACCATCGACCCTGCCGATGCCAAGGACTTCGACGATGCGCTGTCCATCTCTAAACTCTCGAAGGGCAGTGCTCAACTCTATGAGGTAGGCGTACATATTGCCGACGTCAGCCATTACGTCACCGAGGGATCCATCATCGACAAGGAGGCGCAGCAGCGTGCCACCAGCGTTTACCTCGTCGACCGCACTATACCGATGCTTCCCGAGCGCCTCTGCAACTTCATCTGCTCGCTGCGCCCCGACGAGGAGAAACTCTGCTACAGCGTTATCTTCGAGATGGACGAGGAAGCCAACATCAAGCGATGGCATCTCGCACACACCGTCATACGCAGCAATCGGCGCTATGCCTACGAGGAAGTGCAGGATATCCTAATGGGAAAGGATGGCGACAATGCCCAGGAGCTGAGGCTGCTCAGCCGGATGGCACAGCAGCTGCGCGAGCGCCGTTTCCAGAACGGGGCGGTCAAGTTCGACCGTGAGGAGCTGCACTTCGACATCGACGAGAAGGGCCGCCCCACGCGGTGCTTCTTTAAGAAGTCGACCGAGGCCACACAGCTCATCGAGGAGTTCATGCTGCTGGCCAACCGTACGGTGGCAGAGATGATAGGCCGCGTCCCCAAGGGCACGAAAGCCAAGACGCTGCCCTATCGCATCCACGACCAGCCCGATCCGCAGAAGCTGGAGAACCTGCGGCAGGTCGTTGCTCCCTTTGGCTATAAGATCAAGACCAGCGGCACACGAGGAGCCATCTCACGCAGCCTGAACAAGCTGATCGGTGATGCCGAGGGGCACCGTGAGCAGAAACTAGTCGAGACGATGGCCCTGCGCGCCATGATGAAGGCAAAGTACTCCACCCACAACATCGGGCACTACGGCCTGGCCTTCGACTACTACACCCATTTCACGTCGCCCATCCGACGCTATCCCGATACGATGGTCCACCGACTGCTCACCCGCTATCAGGAAGGCGGACGCTCGGCCAACCAGGAACACTACGAGGAGCTCTGCGAGCACTCCAGCGAGATGGAGCAGACGGCACAGAACGCCGAGCGCGACTCCATCAAGTACAAGATGGTGGAGTTCATGGCCGACAAGGTGGGACAGGAATTCGATGCTCACATCTCCGGCGTGCAGTCGTATGGCATCTACTGCGAGATCGACGAGAACCACTGTGAGGGACTCGTCGGCATGCACGACCTCGACGGCGACTACTACGAGTTCGACGAGAAAAACTATCAGCTCGTCGGCCGCCGCCATCATCGCAAATACCAGTTGGGCGATGCCGTCCGCATCAAAGTGGCCCGTGCCAATGTCGAGCGCCGGCAGCTGGACTTTATCCTAGCCGATTAACCCTTTAAAACATTAACGATATGAGAAACTTATGGAAAATCATGCCACTGCTCTTCGTGGCAATCCTTGTTGCCAGCTGCGACAAGACGAAAGGCGGCGCCGGTTTTGAGGTGGAAGCCTTCGCCTTCCAGGATGAAAGTGAGAAGTGGGGACTGATGGACATGGATGGCAATGTCATCGTAGAGCCGCGCTTCGAGGGGATGCCGACATGTCTCATCAACGGCACATTCAGTGTCTGGAGCGAAGACGAACGGTACGACCTCTATTCCATCAAGGACGGCAAAGGCAAGAAACTGGGTAACTATTTCGACATGGGCTCCTTCACGAGCAAGCTATGCCCTGTCTTCGACGACGATGGCAATGCCAGCTATATCGACAAGGAAGGTAAGACGGTATACGACCTGAAGAAGATTGACGGAAACGGGGTCGTCTCCGCCTTCAACCATTTCTGCGGACGGGCTATGATACGCCTCGACAACGGCAAGTGGGGGTATATCGACGAGAAAGGCGAGACGGTGATCCCCTTTAAGTACTTCGATGCCTGGAATTTCTCCGACGACGTGGCCATTGTGTTCCTAAAGAATCCTGAGCGTACGGGAGCCAAGTGGGCACTGCTCGACAAGGATGGCAACGAACTCTTCACCAAGAAGTTCTCGGAGATGAGGCCTAACGACTACAGCTATAAAGGTGGCTATCTCGTCTGCACGGACAAGAACGACCGCTCCTGCATCATCGACAAGAAAGGCGAGGTCGTCTTGAAGATGAAGGATGGCATCAACATCATGGAGGTCCCTCTCAACGGGATGTTCGTCGTCTATGACAACGATGAGGAAAAGTACGGCCTGATGGACCTCGAGGGCAACTATGTGCTCAAGTGCAAGTATGAGATGGTTGCCTACAATGGCATGCTCATTGCTGCTGCTACCGACGAGCAAAGGTTCAGCCTCTATTCCACCAAGGGTGAGAAACTCGCCCGACTGCCACGAGGTAATGTGGAGCTCTTCGATCCTGCCTTCAAGAATGCCGATAAGCGTCTGCTCGTTGGCGACTATGAAGACGGCTATCGGTTCGTCGATGCCGAGGGTAAGGAGGTCTGCGACGTCGATATCCACTCTACCAACACCGGCTTCTACTGGGGTGCTAGCTGCAGCGAGGGCGAGGAGTACTACGGGGAAGAGGAGTACGACGAGGAAGGCGATTACGACGAGGAAGAGGATTACGACGAGGAGTAACCTCCACTTGCTATATGGCTATACGATACACCAAGCGCGAGGAGCAGTGGAATGCGTGGTCGCATGCTGCTGGCATCGCGCTTGGTGTCGTCTTGGGCACTGTGCTCCTCGTGCTGGCCGTGCCACGCGGGCCGTGGGCCGATGTCGGCGTAGCACTCTATCTCTTTGGCATGCTGGCCAGCTATGTGGCCTCTACGGTCTACCATGCCATGCCGGCTGCCAGCCGATGGAAGGAACGCCTCCGTCGGTGGGATCATGCTGCCATCTACTGGCATATCGCAGGCAGCTACTCGCCGATTACGCTCGTTGCCATGCGTGGTGAAGGGTGGTGGGGATATGGGCTGTTTGCCTTTGTCTGGGTATGTGCCATCACGGGCACCATCGTCAGCTTCGTACGGCTGAAGGAGCATTCCAATCTCGAAACCGTTTGTTTCGTCCTCATGGGCCTCTCCGTACTCGTCGCCTTCGGACCGTTGTTAAGGGTGGTGAGTACGAGTTGCGTGGCATGGATCATTGCCGAGGGGGTGTGCTACATCACGGGCGCGCTGTTCTATTCGCTCAATAAGCGCCGATATATGCACTCCGTCTTCCACTTCTTCGTACTTGCGGGCAGTATATGCCACATCGTCGCCGTATGGGACATGCTCGGCGCCGGCTGAGGAAAAGGCGCGCTTATCCGAAATATTTTATCCGAAGAACTCGCCGTCGCCCTGCTGCTGATCGTAGCTGGAGCCGTCGAAGCAGTGGGTGCACACCTGATCCTTCGGCAGGCCGATCGACTCGATGAGGTCCTCCAGACGGGCAAACTTCAGCGAGGTGAGACCCAGTCGGCGCGCCATCTCAGTCACCATGCGCTGGTACTCAGGCGAGTCGGTCTGGGCATACTTGTCGAGGTTGCCCTTGTCGTCGCCTTCAAAGTCGCGGATGATGCGGCGCGAGAGGAGCTCGAGATCCGTCTTTGAACTGGTGAAGCCGATGAACGGACAGCCGTACACCAGCGGCGGACAGGAGATACGTACGTGCACCTCGCTGGCACCATTCTGGATAAACTCGCGGGCGTTGTCGCGTAGCTGCGTGCCGCGCACGATGGAATCGTCGCAGAATACCACGCGCTGGCCCCTTAGCAACGCCTCGTTGGGGATGAGCTTCATCTTCGCCACAAGGTCGCGGCGGCTCTGGTTGCCGGGGGTGAACGAGCGTGGCCAGGTGGGTGTGTACTTCAGCACGGCACGCTTGTAGGGGATGCCGCTACCTTCAGCATAGCCAAGGGCCATGCCGACGCCCGAGTCGGGAATGCCACAGACGAGGTCGGCCTCGATGTCGTCGCGCTCACCCATCATCTTGCCATTCTTCTCGCGTACAAATTCAGTATTGATGCCCTCGTAGCAAGAGGCAGGGAAACCATAGTACACCCACAGGAACGAGCATATCTGGCAGCGTTTGAAGGCTGGCTGCAGCACCTCGAAGCCGTCGGCCCGCAGACGGATGATCTCCCCGGGACCAACGTCGCGGACAGTCTTGTAGTCAAGGTTGGGGAAGCTCGTCGTCTCGCTGCTGGCAGCATACGCCTGGATGTACTCGTCGGTGCCGATGGGCGACAGGCGGTGCACCTCCTTCCGTCCGATGACGATCGGCGTGCGCCCTAGGAAGTCGCGGGCGGCAATGATGCCGTCCTCCGTCAGGATGAGCATGGAGCACGACCCCTTGATCTTATGGTACACCAGGTTGATACCGTCGACAAACGTGTTGCCCATGTTGATCAGCAGCGCCACGAGCTCCGTCTGGTTCAGCTTGTTAGCGCTCTGCTCGCTGAGGTGCATGCGCTGTGCTAACAGCTCGTCGGCTATCTCCCGGAGGTTGTTGATCTTGGCAACGGTCACCACGGCATAGCGGCCCAGGTGCGAGTTGATGATAATGGGCTGTGGGTCGGTATCGCTGATCACACCCAGCCCCTGATTTCCTTTAAAGTCGCCTAGCTCGTCTTCAAACTTCGAGCGGAAATAGTCGCGCTCCAGCGAGTGAATCGACCGCGAAAAGCCCTTCTCGTGGTCGAAGGTGACGAGGCCCGCACGCCGCGTGCCGAGATGTGAGTTGTAATCCGTTCCGTAAAACAAGTCGTTTACGCAATCCCTGGTGCTGATGGTTCCAAAAAAGCCGCCCATAAGTATCCTGTTGTCGTTTTGAGGTTGCAAAGGTACGAAAATGATAGCGAAAAACCAAATGGAATTGCATTTTTTTTTGCCAATCAAATTATTCTTCGTAAATTTGCAGCACAATAAGCCGCACAATAATCATTAAACGGAACAACGAATATGAGAAAGAAGAGTACATTTATTGTGGAAGTACTAGCATTGCTGCTCATGGTGACTACGGCAGTAGGGCAGACAGCACGTAAATTCACCCTCGACCTGACCGACGACGGAAAGGCACAGATGGTGGCTTTCCTGCCCAAGGAACCCAGTGGGAAAGCCATCGTCGGCGTGCCGGGAGGAGGCTACTCCATGTTGTCGAACACACACGAGGGCTACCAGGCCTCCGACTGGCTCAACCAGCGCGGCACGGCCTATTTCGTGGTCAACTATCGGCTGCCCAATGGCGACCGCTCACTGCCCATCAGCGATGTTGAGAAGGCCATACGCATCGTAAGGGACTCAGCAGCAGTATGGCACGTCAATCCCCACGACGTGGGCATCATGGGCTTTTCGGCCGGCGGCCATCTGGCCTCCGTCATTTCCACACATTCCGACTTCAGCGTCCGCCCCGACTTCAGCATCCTCTTCTATCCCGTCATATCGATGGACGAGCGCGTCAGCCATGTGTGGTCGTGTCGGAACTTCTTGGGAGAGCAAGGACAAAAGAATCCCGCCCTCGTGCGCGATTTCTCCACACAGAATGCCGTGCGCCGCCATCTCACGCCGCCAGCCATCATCATCACTGCCAACGACGACCGCCTCGTGCCTCCCGTCACCAATGGCATCGCCTACTACTCAGCCATGCGCAATGCCGGCAACGAGTGCGCGCTGTATGTCTACCCCTCCGGCGACCACGGCTTTGGCTTCGGACCCTGGTTCCCCTACCACGACCAGATGCTCCAAGACCTGGGCAACTGGCTCGATGCCCGTCAGGTGCCCCGCCAGGATGCGGTGCGCGTGGCATGCATCGGCAACAGCATCACCGACGGCCACGGCATCGACATGGCCTCGGCATCGGGCTATCCTGCCCTGCTGCAGAAAAAGCTGGGTGCCGACTATTGGGTGAAGAACTTCGGCGTCAGCGCGCGAACGCTGTTGAACAAGGGCGACCATCCCTATATGAGCGAGATGGCGTGGCGCGACGCGCTGGCCTTCGACCCCGACATCGTCGTCATCAAGCTGGGCACGAACGACTCCAAGCCCTTCAACTGGCAGCATAGCGCCGAGTTCCAGCAGGACCTCGAGCAGATGATCACTACCGTCTGTCCCTCGCTCGCGCAGCCAGTGAAGAAGTCGAAGCGCAAGCAGGCCGCCACGCCACCTGTCCGTCCTCGTATCCTCCTCTGCACGCCAATTCCTGCATTTAAGTCAACATGGGACATCAGCGACTCGGTGATCGTCAACGGCATCATCCCCATCCAGCAGGCAGTTGCCAAGAAGTACGGGCTGCAGGTCGTCGACCTGCATACCCTTTTCGACGGGCAGTCAGCACTCGTGCAGTCCGACGGCATCCATCCCAATGCCCGTGGAGCACAGCGACTGGCCGACATCATTGCCGAGGCACTCAAACAATAGCCAATATTAATAAGCTGCTGTCGTAGGCAGCGAGCCTCACTTCTCGGAGAGCCAGTATTCCGAACAGCCGTTCACCATGCGGTGGCGGAAGTTGAAGCGATAGTTGTTCATCGTACGCCCCAGCACGGCTGGCGTGGCTCGCTTGGCATCGAAATAGGCGTAGCGTCCTGATAATGTTGCGAGTATCTCTGACGTACCCCACCATCGGCCGTCGGTGTCCTTGGGCGTGCGGAACGTCTCGCTGATCATCTCCACCAGGTCGATGGTGCGTTGGTAGGGCACGTTCTCCTCAATCAGCGCCTGAATCTCATCGTCGTCGAGCCAGAAGCGCTCACGCGTATTAAATAGGTGTAGAGCCTGGGCATAGAGCTGGCGATGGTCGAGATTGTCGGTGAAGTCGATGTTCTTCCCGGCAGGGATGCCCACGCAGACGAAGCGGCGCGAGCCCGTGGGGTCCACCAGCGGCTGCTGCTGGTTGGTGGTGCCGATGAACGATGTGTAGCGGCGATACTGCTTGATGGTCTTGCCGTAGGGTGGTCGGAACTTCACGTCGGCCGACGACAGCAGGTATTTCAGCACGATCTGCTGCGATGGCGTGGTCTTGTCAAACTCATCGATGTTGATGAGCGCAAACGAGGTCAGCGCGATGTTCAGGTCAAACTCGTTCTTGAAGTTCAGCTTGTCGTTGTAGTAGTCGCGCAACTCCGGCGGTAGCAGAATCTTGCAGAAGCGCGTCTTGCCACATCCCTGACGACCTATCAGCAGTGGCGTCAACGCATTGCCAGTCAGCTGCTTATCACTCTCACGCCACTGCGCCACCATCCCCACAAGCCAATACC
>CAMNHM010000026.1 GCA_946539475.1 uncultured Prevotellaceae bacterium
ACTGCAAGGCCGTGCTCGACGAGCTGGGCTCGGCCATGAAGCACTACTTCGAGCTTGGCCAGAAGGTGAAGATCGACGGCATCGGCATCTTCAAGGTGGGCATCACCTCGTCGGCCTCCGACACTGAGGCTGGCTGCACGGCAGCCAACGTGAAGAAGAGCCGGGTGCTGTTCCAGCCCGAGACGACGAGCACCCCCACTGGCATGACGGCGACGGTGCAGCGCGCCCAGGTGGTGAACGGCGTGCCCACGCTGGTAGAGTGCGAGGTGACCACGTACAACCATCCTGTCACGATGCTGAAGGACGTGCGCTTCGAGCTGGCCCAGAACGCGACTGGCTCAGGCATGGCTTCCGGCGGCGGCGATGATGGCGGCGGCGGTGATGATGGCGGCGATGAGCCCAGGCCCTAAATTTCTCGGGATCTCGGGATCACGGGGCCTCGGGGTCTCGGGGCCTTTCACCTCGTGCTCACCCGCCATGCATAGGCCAAGACCACGGCGAAGCCCAGCAGGGGAATGAGGAAGGGCAGGAAGGGATTGGTGTGGTCGGCCAGGAATCCCATCAGGAGGAATCCGCAGCCACCGATGGGGGTCATCATCAGCAGCGAGGAGGCACTCTTCGTCAGGTCGCCCAGCCCTCGGATGGCCAGGGAGAAGATGGTGGGGAACATGATGGCCTCGAAGAGGTAGTTCAGGATGAGGGCCACGAGCGACAGCCGTCCTAGGTTGAGCATGGCCAGGAAGATGCAGGCAACGGTGCCCACGGCGCACCATAGGAGCATCCGCTCTGCCCTTACGCTGCGCATGATCCACGATCCCAAGAAACGTCCGACCATGAAGATGACGAGCGCCAGCGACACCACGCGGGAGGCATCGAGTTTCGACATCCAGCCGGTAGCTGTGACAAAGTTGACGAAGTAGCTGTTGATCGATATCTCGGCCACCTCATAGCTGAGCAGGGCCAGCAGGCCGAACACGAACCAGCGGTTGCGGAGCACCTCCCGAAGGCCGTGGCGCCCCTGCCGGCTGTGGCGCTGGCTGTCGGCGTCGTGGACGATTTCCGGCAGGTCGACGCGCGTGAAGACGAGGGCTATGAGCAGCACCAGTACGCCCATGATGGCATAGGGCACGGAGACGTCGGCCTGCCCTCCGTCCTCGCGGAAGAGGAATCCTCCGACGAGCAGCGTTGCCATGAAGCATCCCATGCCGTTGAAGGTCTGCGAGAGGTTCAGCCTGCTGGAGCTGGTCTCGCGGGGTCCTAGCTCAGTGACGTAGGGGTTGGCTGCCGTCTCCAGGAATGTCAGTCCGCATCCTATGACGAAGAGTGCTGCCAGGAAGGCTGCGAAGGTGTTGCCGGGTATGAATGCCAGTGCTCCCAGCCCGAAGAGTGTCAGCCCGAAGACGACGCCCCGTCGGTAGCCATACCGGTTGATGAACATGCCTGCCGGTATGGCCATGAGGAAGTAGCCCAGATAGGTGGTGACCTGTATGAGCGACGACTGCGTGATGGAGATGTGCAGCTCGTCCTGGAAGTGCTTGTTGAGCACGTCGAGGATGGCGCGTGCGAATCCCCAGAGGAAGAACAGCGTGGTGATGAGTACGAAGGGTACTGTGTAGCGTTTATCTGTCAGTTTTGCTTTATTGGCCATAATAATTCAATCAAATGTCTCTAAACTCTAAAACAAATGTCTCTCAATCAAAAGTCTCTCAACTCTTAACTCTCAACCCTCAATCAAAAGTCTCTCAATCAAAAGTCTCTCAACTTTCAACTCTTAACTCTCAACCCTCAATCAAAAGTCTCTCAACTCTAAACTCTAAACTCTCAACCCCCAATAGCCCTACTGCTTGATCTTCTCCCAGGAATTATTCTGCGAGGCATTGATGGCGAAGAGGATGTCGTAGACCTGCTCCTTCTCCTTCGGGGTGCCCTTGCCCTTGTAGATATTGGCCAGCTCCTCCTTCTTGTAGTCGGTCCATATCTGCGGCAGCATGCTCAGGGGCTTGTCGTCGTGGGCCTTCTTCAGGCATTCCTCGAGGGCTGTGGTGATGCTGGTGCGGCCGCGCTCGACGTTGCTGGCCATCTCGTCGAGCCCCTTGCGGTAGTAGTCGTACTGCAGCTGTCGGAAGGGCTTCATGCCCTCGTCGAGATAGTCGTTGATGATGGCAAAGCGGTTGCGTGAGTCGTCGAACGACTGCCATCCTGTGAATCCCAGGTTCTGGGCGTTGTTCACCAGGTTCATGCATCGCTGCAGCACGTCGGTGCCGCCCATGGGTGCGAAGGCGTCGAGGTCGATGCCGATGATGAGGTAGGCATAGTAGGCGAAGAGCGCCACCAGCTGGTTGTCGATGACCTCCTCGTTGAAGTTGAGCTGGTCGAACTGCACGAACTCGAAGTCGAAGTTGCGGTCGCGGTTGTTGTAGATGGTGGTGGTGTAGGCTGAGTTATAGACGGGCCTGTTGGCCTGTATGAGCGCCGTGCATGTGAACTTGTTGGCCGATGCGTCGTATTTCGACACGGTGAGGTTGAAGACGCATTGTATGCGCTCGTTCTCCTGGAACTGCAGGGCCGTCCATTGGCGCTCGTTGACAAACTGCTCCAGCGTCTGCTGCAGGTTCTCGAAGATCGACTTGTCGGCTCCCTGCACCTGTGCGCTGTTGATGTTGATCTTTGCCTGTAGCTCCTGTGCCCTCATCATGTGGGCTGCCGAGAGGAGCATCAGTAGGATGGTGATGCGTCGGATCATAGTCGTCGGATAAGTTCGTCGATGATGTCTGCGGCCACTTGCTGCTTGGGCTTCTTCTCGTAGTCCTTGCGTCCTTCGGCTGAGATGATGCTCACCTGGTTGTCGTCGGTACGGAAGCAGGTGCCCTCGTTGCGCAGGGAGTTGAGCACGATGAAGTCGAGGTTCTTCTTCTTCAGTTTCTGCTCGGCGTTGTGCTGCTCGTCGTTGGTCTCCAGGGCAAAGCCTACCAGCAGCTGTCCGGGGGCTTTCATCCGCCCCAGCTGTGCTGCGATGTCGGGATTCGACACCAGGTGGATGTCCATCTCCTGCCCCACCCGCTTGATCTTCTGCTCAGCCACCTCGGCAGGCCTGAAGTCGGCCACGGCAGCACACAGCACGGCCGCGTCGGCCTCGGGGAAGGCTCCTACGGCAGCCTCGTACATCTGCCGGCAGCTCTCCACGTCGATGCGCCGTATGCGGGGATGGCGGGCCTGCAAGGCCACGGGGCCTGCTACGAGCGTCACCTCTGCCCCTCGGCGTGCGCACTCCTCGGCCAGGGCGAATCCCATCTTGCCGCTGGAGTAGTTGCCGATGAAGCGCACGGGGTCTATCTTCTCGTGGGTGGGGCCTGCAGTAACGAGGATGCGCCTGCCCTGCAGGTCCTTCTCCTGGAAGAAGTCGTCGAGCGCGGCCACGATCCGTTCGGGGTCCTCCATGCGCCCCTTGCCTTCGAGTCCGCTGGCCAGGAATCCCGTGCGGGGCTCGATGATGTGGTTGCCGAAGGAGCGCAGGCGGTCGAGGTTCTGCTGGGTCGTGGGATGGGCATACATGTCGAGGTCCATCGCGGGAGCCACGAAGACGGGGGCCTTCATCGAGAGGTAGGTGGTGATGAGCATGTTGTCGGCAACGCCTGTCGCCATCTTTCCCAGCGTGGCTGCCGTACAGGGAGCTATGAGCATGGCATCGGCCCAGAGGCCCAGCTTCACGTGGCTGTTCCAGGTGCCGTCGCGCTGTGAGAAGAACTCGCTGACGACGGGCTTCTGCGTCAGCGCCGATAGTGTGATGGGGGTGATGAATTCCTTTCCGGCAGGGGTGATGACCACCTGCACCTCTGCGCCGCGCTTGATGAGCTCGCGGATGATGAGGCACGACTTGTAGGCAGCTATCGAGCCCGTGATGCCCAACACGATTTTCTTTCCTTGCAGCATAGTCTGATGATTTCACAGTAATCGGAGTATCCGGACGAGAATCCGAGTACTCCGACCGTTAAACTCTATTTCTGAGCTTCGCGCAGGCGGATGCGCGTGAGCACCTGCTTGGTGTTGAGGGTGAAGTCGCCGTTCAATATCCAGGAATAATAGCCGGGATCGTGGAGGAGGGCCTCGGCGACAGGCATGCCCTTGTACTTTCCGAAGTTGAAGCACTCGACCATCACGGGATTGCCATTGGCGTCGACGACGGTCTGCCCCTTGGCATCCTTTGCCTCAGCCCATACGATGCGGCCTGCGAAGTCGACATTCTTGTTGGTCTTCGAGAACTCTGCCAGCGCAGCCACGTCGTTCTGCAGCACGCGCCCCTCAGGCTTCTCGCCCAGGGCCAGCTGGTGCTCCTCGGTGTAGTAGTCGAGCTGAGCCTGCAGCACGCGCCATGTGGCCTCGGTGTCCTGGTCGGCACGATGTGCCTCGAAGTCGTCCTCCATGTACCTTCCGCAGTAGAACTTGTAGGCAGCTGCCAGGTTGCGGCGCTCCATCTTTCGGAAGATCTGGCATACGTCGACACAGCAGCACTTCGAGAAGTCGAAGTCGATGCCTGCGCGCAGGAACTCCTCTGCCAGCAGGGGTATGTCGAAGTTGTCGGAGTTATAGCCCGCCAGGTCGCAGCCCTTGAACACGTCGTTCAGCCTCGCAGCCAGCTGCTTGAAGGTGGGCGCCGTCTTCACGTCGTCGTCGGAGATGCCCGTCAGCTGTGTGATGAGTGCCGGGATGGGGCGCTCGGGATTGACGAGGTAGTTGCCACGCTCCTCCGCGCCTGAGGGGTAGGCTTTGATGAAGGATATCTGTATGATGCGGTCCTTGACCATGTCAAGTCCGGTCGTTTCCAAGTCGAAGATGATCAGCGGCTTCTTGAGATGCAGTTTCATTTCTGAGTCTTTTTATTTATCAGATCGGTAAGCCGTCGTCTGCTAGTCGTTAAGCAACATGGGCATCATCAGCATCAGCACATCCTGGTCTTCAGCCTGCTCGGATGGCACCACAAGTCCGGCACGACTGGGATCGGCCAGCTGTATGACCACCTCCTGGCAGTCGAAGTTGCTCAGGATCTCGACAAAGGCCGAGCCCTTGAAGCCGATGCTCATCGGCATGCCGTTGTAGTCGCAGGAGATGCGCTCCGTTGCTGTCTTCGAGAAGTCGTAGTCCTCGGCATCCAGCTGCAGCACTCCGTTCTCCACGTGGAAGCGGATGAGGTTGCTCGACTCGTTGGAGAAGGGCTGCACGCGGCGCAGGGCTGAGAGCAGGCCGGCACGGTCGACGGTAAGCTGGTTGGGATTGCTCTGTGGGATGACGGAGTTGTAGTTGGGATAGCGACCTTCGATGAGACGGCAGATGACGACGCCATCCTCGAAGCTGATCTCAGCGTTGCGGTCGTCGTAGCGGATGACGGCATCGCCGCCCTGCTTGCCCAGCACGCCTTTGAGCAGCGTGGCAGGCTTCTTGGGGAGGATGAACGATGCGGGCTGGTCGCTGCGGATGCTGAGCACCTTGTTGCGCACCAGCTTATGTCCGTCGCTGGCAACAATGGCCAGGCAGTCGGGGGTGAGGTCGAAGTAGATGCCGTTCATCACGGGGCGCAGCTCATCCTGTGCCGTGGCGAAGAGCGAGCGGTTGATATTCTCCGCAAGCACCGAGGGAGGAATGGTGATGACGGTGGCTCCCTCGCCAATCTGCTGGGGCTGGGGGAACTCGTCAGCATTCTCCACGGGCAGGGAGAACATACCGTTCTGGTAGCTGACCTTGGCAATGTTGGAAACGAGGTCGACATCGAAAGTGATGGGCTGCTCGGAGACGCCCTTCACGCCTTCCAGCAGGTCGTGATTGCCTACGCAGAAGCGTCCGTCGCCGTCAGACTCGTACAGCTCAAGCGATGTCTTCATCATCACCTCGCTGTCGGATGCTGTGAGGAACAGACGACCGTCAATGACCTCAAAGAGGAAGTCGCCCAGGATGGGCAACGAGTTCTTGCTGTTGATAACTCTTCCAAGAGCCGACAGGCGGCTGCTGAGTGCTGTGCTTGATACGATAAATCTCATAGTTATTGTTTCGTTACTTTGATTTTTCAGTTTCGGACTACAAAAATACAAAAAAACTGTGTCAATCACAAAATAATTGAGAAAAAATTGCGCGTTTTCAAACTATTTTAGTAATTTCGCCAGCGAAATGAACATTTAGTTAACAATAATAACAACGAAAGTATGGATTTAACAGGAAAAATCATTGCCATCCTTCCGGCAAGCAGCGGTGTTTCAAACCGCACAGGTAATTCATGGATGAGTCAGGACTATGTCATTGAAGTCCCAGGTCAATATCCGCGTCGGATGGTCTTCCGCATTTTCGGCGAGGACAGAATCAAACAGTTCAACATTCAGGCTGGTGAAGAAGTTACTGTCCAGTTCGACATTGACGCTCACGAATATCAAGGACGCTGGTTCAATGATATTCGCGCATACAACATTATTCGCGGGCAGGTGGCCCAGACGGTTCCTGCAGCGACCTCAATCGCTGGTGGAGCGCAGGGAGCAGAGTCGCCATTCCCTCCTGCTCAGTCTGCCGGCGAGGCACCCTTCCCTCCGGCACAGCCCGCTGCTGAGAACGCTACCGACGACCTGCCATTCTAAAGCAGGAAGCCTACCAAAGGAAAGAAAAACAAGGCTTGGGGAATCTCCTCAAGCCTTGTTTTTTAGGGTGTATCGTTGACAAAAATGCTTACGACAGGAAGCCCAGCAGGGCACCGGCAGCAACTGCCGACCCGATAACCCCCGCAACGTTAGGACCCATGGCGTGCATGAGCAGGTAGTTGTGGCGGTCGTACTCCAAACCCATGTTGTGGCTGATACGAGCAGCCATCGGCACGGCTGAGACGCCGGCGTTGCCAATGAGCGGGTTGATCTTCTTGTCCTTCGGCAGGAAGAGGTTCATCACCTTCACGAAGCCCACGCCGCTGGCGGTAGCAATAGCAAAGGCAAAGGCGCCAATGGCGAAGATGAACACCGTGTTCAGCGTGAGGAACTCGCTGGCCTGCGTAGAGCAACCCACGGTGAGGCCCAGCAGCACGACGACGATGTCGTTCAGGGCATTACCGGCAGTCTTGGCCAGACGGGTGGTCTTGCCACTCTCCTTCAGCAGGTTGCCGAAGAAGAGCATACCCAGCAGGGGCAACGCCGATGGCACGATGAAGGTGGTGATGAGCAGTCCGATGATGGGAAAGAGGATGCGCTCGGTCTGGCTGACCTCACGTCCCGGCTTCATCCTGATGACACGCTCCTTGCTCGTGGTGAGCAGGCGCATGATAGGCGGCTGGATGAGCGGCACGAGGGCCATGTAAGAGTAGGCACAGACGGCAATGGCTCCCATGAGGTTGGGCGACAGCTTCGAGCTGAGGAAGATGGCCGTAGGACCGTCGGCACCTCCGATGATGGCAATACCTGCTGCCTGGTTGGGCTCGAACCCCAGAGCCAGCGCAATCATGTAGGCTCCGAAGATACCGAACTGAGCCGCAGCTCCGACGAGCAACAGCTTCGGATTGGCAAGCAGCGCCGAGAAGTCGGTCATGGCTCCGATGCCCAGGAAGATGAGTGGCGGATACCATCCCTGTCGCACACCCTGATAGAAGATGTTGAGCACGGAATTGTCCTCGTAGAGACCAATCTCCAGACCGGCATCGCCGCGGAAGGGGATGTTGCCGAGAATGATACCCAGTCCGATAGGCACGAGCAGCAATGGCTCGAAGTCTTTCTTAATGGCCAGATAGATGAAGATCGCTCCGACCACTATCATGATGAGATTCCCCGCGGTTGCATTAGCAAAGCCCGTATAGGTGAGGAACTCGTTGAAGTTTTCTGTGATAAATTGCCACATAGTAGAACGGTAGGCTATGAACTGTGAACTATGAACTGTGAACTATGCGATAGTGAGCAGAACGGCTCCCTCCATGACGGTCTCGCCCTGCTTGACGAGGATGGAGGTGACCTGTCCGGCATAGTCCGACTCGATGTTGTTGGCCATCTTCATGGCTTCGAGCACGACGACGGTGTCGCCTACATTGACCTGCTGGCCTACCTGCACCTTGATCTCGGTAATCGTACCAGGCAGGGGAGCCTTGATGCCATTGCCCGAACCGGCAGCAGCAGGAGCGGCTGCGGCAGGAGCGGCAGCGGGAGCTGCCACGGGGGCTGCAGCGGGAGCTGCCACGGGAGCCTGCATCTTAGGAGCGGTCATCGTGGGGTGCTTGGCAGCATTGATGGGCTTCTGGAGCTCTATTTCGAAGGGGATGCCATTCACGTTGACTTTGGCAATGTTACCTTCTACATCGGCGATTTCTACTTCGTAGTCTACGCCCTGAACTTTATATTGATATTTTTTCATCGCTTCAATAAAAAATAATGTTGTCTGTTAAGTTATGAACTGTGGGTTATCGTAGCTCTGGTGACGTGGGAATCGACGGGGCGCTGTGGTCCATAGGACGGATGGGATCGTGCCAATGCGTCATCTGGCTATACTCGTCGTCCCAGTCGGTGTCCTTCGACTTAATGGTGATCACACCACTCTCCACATCGTGCACGTCGTCCTCATACTGGCTGAGAGCCATACCGATGACGGCCATGTAGACCTCCATGTCGATGCCCTTCTTCTCGAAGCCGTCCTGCAGGATGTTACCCGTCTTGTGGGCCACCACGGCCGTCCGCTCCACCGTCTTGGTGATGGGCTTGGCCACCTTCTTGGCGGTGTCGAGATGGCGCATCAGCATGCCGAAGAGCGTGAAGAAAAGCCATAGCAATGCCAGGCAGAGGAACACCACGCCCATAGCCATGATGGCCATAGCAAAGCCATAAGGATCCTGCTCCTTGAACTTTTCGACACCCGTCTTATGCTGATCCTCGCTGGCTGCGTTCTCGATGCCAGGAGTCACCAGCTCAGGCGTCTTAACTGCCCAGCCGCCCTTCACGCGAGCATAGGAACAGTCGGCAGCCATGACTGGCACAGTGACCGAGTCGATGAGCTCCACGCCATTACCGTTGTAGAGTGCCACCCACACCGATGCTGAGTCGGGAATCTGCACCGTTAGGTGCAACTTGCCCTGTACAGGGCTTGAATTGCCAAAGAGCACCAGATGCTGGCGGGCGCCCATGCTCGTGCGCTCCTCGCCGCTGGGGATGATGCTCATGCGCTTGATGCGTTCTGGGGCAGTCATCGGCTGAAGTACGGACCGGTCGGTAGTGATGAACATGCCGCGCACGTTGTAGGTTGTGTACGACGTGTTCTCCAACTCAATCCAGGCTTCTCGCTGCCCGAACTCATCCACGATGCTAGTGGCATTGTTGGGAAGCACCTCGCTGATGACGATATTCTTGGCTCCCTGGCCAAGAGCCGTCTGGGAGGTAGCCATCACCAATGCGCCTAGCAGTAGTTTTAAGTTGTTCATGTAGGTAAGTGTATTATTATATTGTTTATTGGCAGAAGAACAGCACGATGAGCTGTGCCGTGAGGATACGCAGGAACATCGATAGCGGATAGACCGTCGAGTAGCCTACGGCAGGAGCCTCCTTCGAGCAGATGGAGTTGGAATATGCCAATGCAGGAGGATCGGTATACGTGCCGGAGATCATACCTGCAATGGTGAAGTAGTTGAACTTGAACTTGATGCGTGCGATGGGGCCGACTATCAAGATGGGGATGACGGTGATGAGGAAGCCCGTCAGCACATAGAGCAGCCCGTCGCCCTGCATCACAGTCTCAAAGAATCCTGCTCCGGCCTTGATGCCTACAGAGGCTAGGAACAGCACGAGGCCTATCTCGCGCAGCATCATGTTCGCAGAGGTAGTGGTATAGGTCACTAGCTTCATCTTGTATCCGTAGCGTCCGATGAGGATTGCGATGATCAGCGGACCGCCGGCAATACCCAGCTTCATCAGAGGCATACCCGGGATGAAGGGCAGCGAGCCGAAGATGATACCCAGGAAGATGCCCACGAAGATGGTAGCGATGTTAGGAGCGTCGAGGCGCTTGATGCTGTTGCCCATCTTATTTGCGACACGGTCGACGGCATCCTCAGGTCCTACGGCCATGATACGGTCGCCCACCTGAAGGGGGAGCGACGGAGACGCAAAGAGATCCATGCCATGACGGGTGACACGAGTGACGTTGACGCCATAGACGCTGGAGAAATGCATCTGCCCGAAGGACTTGCCATTGATGCTGGGGTTGGTCACGAGGATGCGCTTCGATACCAGAGGCTGGTCCTGCTGCTGCCAGTCGACCTCGATGACCGGTCCTATGAAGGCCACGATGGCTTCGTAGTCGGCCTCTGAGCTGACGATGTAGAGCTGGTCGCCAAGATGAAAGACCGTATTGCGGTTGGGAATGCTCACGTGCCCGTCGTGCAGAATGCGGGAGCAGACGAAGTCGCGGTTGAGGAAGTCATGGACCTGCAGGAGGGTCTTTCCCTCAAGGTATTTGTTGGTCACCTCCAGGTGCATGTGGTGGGGCTTCTGTGTGGCCTTCGCACCCTCATGAGCTGTCAGTGCCTCCTCTTCCTTATCCAGGCGGACCTTACAGATATAGCGTACGAGGATAATGGCACCGATGATGCCCAGCACGCCCAACGGATAGGCACAGGCATAGGCTGAGGCGATCTGAGGAGCATCTTCGCCATAGACGGAGCCAAGGGCTTCGTTGGCAGCACCCAGACCTGGCGTGTTCGTCACAGCGCCATAGAGTGTACCGACCATCATTGGCAAAGCCGTCTTGTCGCTGGTGTCGAAGAAGACGAAGTAACAGCCAAACATCACCAGAATGTTCAGCATAATGGCAGTTGCTGCCAGGCCGTTGAGCTTGATGCCTGCCGTACCGAAACTCTCGAAAAAGCCTGGTCCCACCTGCAGTCCGATCATAAAGACGAAGAGTATGAGTCCGAAGTCTTGTATGAACGTGAGGATGTCGACAGGAGCCGTAAAACCAATATGTCCCGCTACGATACCTGCAAAGAGCACGAAGGTGACTCCCAGCGAAATGCCGAACACTTTGATTTTGCCAAGATAGACGCCTACTGCTATGACGATTGCATAGAGCAGGGCTATATGAGCCACCGACTCAGTATTCGTGAAGAGGCTTATCAGCCATTGAAATGATTCCATCAATATGCTTAATTCTTATAGGGACGAATGTTATTTCTTGAGTGCAGCGATAGAGTCTCTCAGCGCAGCAATCTTCTCCTCGGCGTCGCTCTGCTTCTTACGCTCCATAGCCACGACGGCCTCGGGGGCATTCTGGACGAAACGCTCGTTTTGGAGCTTCTTCTGTACGCCTGCCAAGAACCCTTCCAAGTGTTTCAGCTGTGCTTCCATCTTCTCGATCTCGGCCTTCACGTCGATCAGGCTGCCCAGAGGCACGGCGTACTCCTGTGTGCCCACCATGAAAGTGCTGGCCAGGGCGTCTTTCTCGCTGACCTTGGTAATGGTGCCGAGGTTGGCCATCTTCATGACCGCAGCGCCATAATTGCCTAGCAGGTCGGCTCCCACCACTTGCAGCGTCAGCGGCTCCCTGGGAGCGATGTTCTTTAGTGAGCGGACGGTACGCACGCCGCTGACCACCTGTTTGATGGTCTCGACATTCTGGAGCATCACCTGCTCATCGGCTGACGGGGCATCCAGCTGCAGCGACTCACGCATAATGCTCTGGCCCGGCTGACGGTCGTACATGGCCTGCCACAGCTCCTCGGTGATGAAAGGCATGAAGGGGTGCAACATCTTCAGCAGCGTCTCGAAGTATCGCAGGGTGGCATCGAAGGTGGCGCGGTCGATGGGTTGCTGACAGCCGTCGATGTAGGCGGGCTTCACCATCTCGAGATACCATTGCGAGAACTCATCCCAGAAGAGTTTATAGACGGTCATTAGGGCATCGTTGATACGATATTTTGCGAAGTGATCCTTCAGCTCTTCGTTGGCCTCTTTCAGCTTGGCGTCGAACCATGTGACGGCCAGATGGGCAGCACCCGTCTGTGGGGCCTCGTCGCTCACCTGCCATCCCTTTACCAGGCGGAAGGCGTTCCAAATCTTATTGTTGAAGTTACGACCTTGCTCGCATAGGGCCTCGTCGAAAAGGATGTCGTTGCCAGCGGGGGCAGATAGCATCATACCCATGCGGACGCCGTCGGCTCCATACTTGTCGATCAGCTCCAGAGGATCGGGGCTGTTGCCTAGCGACTTCGACATCTTCCGTCCTAGCTTGTCGCGCACGATTCCCGTGAAGTAGACGTTCTTGAAGGGGTACTTACCCATATATTCCTCACCGGCCATAATCATTCGGGCAACCCAGAAGAAGATGATGTCGGGACCCGTCACAAGGTCACTGGTGGGATAGTAATAGTTGATGTCGTCGTTGCCGGGATTGGAGATTCCGTCGAAGAGCGAGATGGGCCAGAGCCAAGAGCTGAACCACGTATCAAGTGCATCTTCATCCTGTTTTAAATCACTTATCTCCAAAGAGTTATTACCAGTCTCCTGACGTGCCAGTTGAACGGCTTCCTCTGCCGTCTCTGCCACTACGAACTTCTCGTCGTCATAGTAATAGGCCGGAATGCGATGCCCCCACCACAGCTGACGGCTGATGCACCAGTCTTGGATGTTCTCAAGCCAGTTCTTATAAGTATTGACATACTTCTGCGGATAGAAGTGCATCTCGCCTTCGAGCACGGGAGGCAGGGCGATGTCGGCAAAATGCTGCATTCTGAGGAACCACTGCAACGACAGGCGGGGCTCGATGGCTGTATCAGGATTGCGCTCGGAGTAGCCTACCTTGTTCGTATAGTCCTCCACCTTCTCCATCAGGCCTGCTGCCTCGAGGTCCTTGGCTATTTGCTTACGGCAGGCAAAACGGTCCATGCCCACGTAGATAGGCGACTGGTTGCTGATGGTGCCGTCGGGATTGAAGATGTCGATGGTCTCCAGGTTGTGGGTCTTGCCCAGCATGTTGTCGTTCTTGTCATGGGCAGGAGTAACCTTCAGACAGCCCGTACCGAACTCTATCTCGACGTAGCGGTCTTCGATGACAGGGATCTCACGTCCTACGAGTGGAACGATTACCTTCTTGCCTTTCAGCCACTGGTTCTTGGGGTCTTTGGGGTTAATACACATGGCGGTATCGCCCATGATGGTCTCGGGGCGCGTAGTAGCCACAACGGCATAGTAGCCGCGATCGTCCTTGTGGATGACGTTCTTGGGAGTATCGGGATCGTCGGAGCAGTCGGAGTATTCCGAAAGGTCGAGGTTCTCAGAGTCCACCACATAGTATTTCAGGTAGTACAGTTTCGACTTCTCTTCCTTGTAGACGACTTCCTCGTCGGAGAGGGCGGTGAGGGCCTTTGGATCCCAGTTCACCATTCGCAGGCCGCGGTAGATATATCCCTTGCGGTAGAGGTCGACAAAGACCTTGATAACGCTCTCGGAGCGTTTCTCGTCCATGGTAAAGGCCGTGCGGTCCCAGTCACACGAGGCTCCCAGCCGGCGCAGCTGCTTGAGGATGATTCCTCCATGCTCGTCGGTCCAGTCCCAGGCGTGCTTCAGAAATTCATCGCGCGTCAGGTCGTGTTTCTTGATGCCCTGTTCAGCCAGTTTCTTCACCACCTTGGCTTCCGTGGCAATCGACGCGTGGTCGGTACCGGGTACCCAGCAGGCATTCTTGCCCTCCATGCGGGCACGGCGCACCAGGATGTCCTGAATAGTGTTGTTGAGCATGTGGCCCATGTGCAGCACACCCGTCACGTTGGGCGGGGGAATAACGATTGTATAGGGTTCACGTCCATCTGGCTTCGAGCTAAAGAGCTTGTTATCCAGCCAATACTGATACCACTTTCCCTCTACCTCGCGAGGGTCGTATTTGCTTGCGATTTCCATACCTATTTAAATGCTTTCTCTATTTGGGGTGCAAAGGTACGAAGAAAAAATGAGACGACGAAAAAATGCTTGTCGTTTATTTCGTTAATGCGTGTTAAATCAACCCCAAATAGCGTGCGCAGCTCTCTGCACAGCGCTCTCCGTCGACTCCTGCCGAGACAATTCCTCCTGCATATCCTGCTCCCTCGCCACAAGGGAAGAGGCCTTCCAGGCGCACGTGTTGCAATGTTTCGGGATGTCGGATGATGCGCACAGGCGACGATGTTCGTGTCTCGACCCCAATCATCACCGCCTCGTTAGTGAGAAAACCATGTGCTTGACGTCCAAAGGTCCGGAATCCGGCCTGTAGCCGGGATGCGACAGGACGGGGCAACCAAAAATGCAGAGGCGACGACACCAGCCCTGGGGCATACGACGAGCGAGGCAGGTCGTAGCTGAGCCTGCCGTTGACAAAGTCTGCCATACGCTGGGCAGGGGCTGTCTGCTTCATGTTCGCCTGTTGCCAGCAGATGCGCTCCAACTGCTGCTGATAGTGCATCACGCGCAGCACGTCGTCGCCTTCGACGTCCTCAGGGCGTAGTTCCACCACCATACCCGAGTTGCTCCATTGGGTGCCGCGGTTGGCAGGACTCATACCATTCACCACCACTTGTTCAGGCCCCGTAGCAGCAGGTATGACAAAGCCCCCTGGACACATGCAAAAGCTGTAGACACCACGTCCCTCTACCTGTGTGACAAACGAGTATTCGGCCGCAGGAAGCCACTGTCCCCTACCCTCCTTGCTGTGGTATTGTATCTGGTCGATGAGCTGCGCTGGATGTTCGAGGCGCACACCGACGGCAATACCCTTCGCCTCTATCTCAATATTTTCTTTAGCAAGATATCCGTAAACATCTCTGGCTGAGTGACCTGTAGCGAGGATAACGGGGCCGAAAAATTCTTTCTCCCCAGCCAGGCATCCCACAACCCTGATGCCTTCCATGAGCAGATGTGTCATCTTCGTCTGGAAATGCACCTCGCCGCCACTGTTGATGATGGTATGCCGCATGGCCTCGATCACCTGAGGCAGGCGGTCGGTGCCTATGTGCGGATGAGCATCGGCGAGGATGGATGTCGACGCCCCATGCTGGCAGAAGACGTTGAGGATCTTCTCAATGCTGCCCCGCTTCTTGCTCCGCGTATAGAGCTTGCCGTCGGAGTAGGCCCCTGCCCCGCCCTCGCCAAAGCAGTAGTTGCTCTCTTCGTCGACATGCTGCGTGCGAGTGATGAGCGCTAGGTCCTTCTTTCGCTCATGAACGTCCTTGCCTCGCTCCACGACGACGGGGCGCAGCCCTAGCTCTATCAGCCTCAGGGCGGCAAAGAGTCCGCCCGGTCCAGCCCCCACGACGACGACCTGCCGGCCCTTGCTCACGTCGGGATAGTCCGTATGCACATAGCCATCGTCGGCGGGCTGCTCGTTAACGTAGAGCCGCACCTTCAGATTGACGTATATCGTACGCTGCCGGGCATCGATAGAGCGTTTCAGGATGCGCACGCCTTTCAAGGCACTTAGGGCAAGGCCCTGCTCGCCTGCCACATATTGGCGCAGGCGGTCGGAATCGGCTGCCACCTGGGGCAGCACGCGAAGCTGTAGTTCTTGAATCATGGTGCAAAGGTACTACTTTTTTCCCAATTCACCAAGCTCACACATCTCTTATAACACGCATGCACGCGAGAAACGGCCCATCAGGCAGAATATTTTCGCTGGAAAAGCGGATAATTCATATTTTTTTCCTACCTTTGCACGCTGAAACTTAAACTGAGAAAGCATGAAGGTCATGAAATTCGGCGGGACGAGTGTGGGTTCCGTAGAAAGTATACTCAATCTGAAGCGCATCGTAGAGGCTGAGCAGAAGCCCGTCATCGTAGTGGTCAGCGCCCTTGGAGGCATCACCGACCGCCTGCTGGCAACATCACGCCTGGCACTAAGCGGCAACGAAGACTGGCGACGGGAGTTTGAAGGCATCCGCCAGCGCCACTTCGACATGATCGAGACGCTCTTCGGCAACGACCAGGAGCGGCGCGAGGCCTTGTCGCTGACCATTGCCTCCTTCTTCCGCGAGCTGGAGTCAATCTACTATGGCGTATTCCTCATCCACGACCTCAGCCCAAAGACCGAGGCTGCCATCGTCAGCTACGGAGAGCGGCTGAGCTCGCACATCGTGGCTATGCTCATCGACGGAGGAATCAGAATGAACGCTCGCGACTTCATCCGCACGGTGAAGAAGCAAGGCAAGCACGTGCTCGACGCCGAACTGACCTACAGCCTCGTCCGCAAGGCCTTCACACCCATCTGCTCGCCGACAGTCTCCGGCGATACTGCTGCTGCCAGCACGACGGTGGCAGTCGTTCCCGGCTTCATAGCCCGCGACCGCGACACACTGGAGACTACCAACCTTGGGCGCGGCGGCAGCGACTACACGGCAGCCATCATCGCGGCAGCCATGGAGGCCGAGGTGCTCGAGATATGGACCGACGTCGACGGATTCATGACTGCCGACCCGCGTGTCATCAAGACCGCCTATACCATCAACGAGCTCAGCTACGTCGAGGCAATGGAGCTCTGCAACTTCGGAGCGAAGGTGGTCTATCCCCCGACCATCTATCCTGTCTGCGTGAAGAACATCCCCATCAAGGTGAAGAACACCTTCAACCCCGACCATCCCGGAACGCTCATCAAGCAGAAGATCGACGACGACCGCAAGCCCATCAAGGGTATCTCGAGCATCAAGGGCACCACGCTCATCACCGTTACTGGCTTGTCGATGGTGGGCGTCATCGGTGTCAACCGACGCATCTTCTCCACACTGGCCGAGAACGGCATCTCCGTCTTCATGGTCTCGCAGGCATCGTCAGAGAACTCCACCTCCATCGGCGTGCGCGACGAGGATGCTGAGCGTGCCGTCGAGGTGCTCAACATCGAGTTTGCCAAGGAGATTGTCACGGGAGCCATGTTCCCCATGCAGGCCGAGAAGGGCCTGGCCACCATCGCCATCGTCGGCGAGAACATGAAACACACGCCAGGCATCGCCGGTAAGCTCTTCGGCACGCTGGGACGCTCAGGCATCAGCGTCATCGCCTGTGCACAGGGTGCCTCCGAGACGAACATCTCGTTCGTCGTCGATGCCAAGTTTCTGCGGAAGTCGCTCAACGTGCTCCACGACTCGTTCTTCCTCTCCGAATATAAGGTGCTCAACCTCTTCATCTGTGGCATTGGCACGGTGGGCGGCAACCTCATCGAACAGATACGCGCGCAGTACGACACCCTGAAAGAGACACGACAGCTGAAGCTCAACGTCGTAGGCATCGCCTCGAGCAAGAAGGCCATCTTCACCCGCGACGGCATCGACCTCTCCACCTACCGCGAGCAGCTGGCACAGGCTGAGCCGAGCGACATTGCACGCCTGCGCGACGAGGTGGTAGGCATGAACATCTTCAACTCCGTCTTCGTCGACTGCACGGCATCGGCCGAGGTGTCGGCACTCTATCAGGACTTCCTCGACCACAACATTTCGGTCGTCACCGCCAACAAGATTGCTGCCTCCGGGCCCTACGAAGCCTATGCGCGACTGAAGAAGACGGCCCTGAAGAAAGGCATCAAGTTCCTCTTCGAGACCAATGTCGGAGCCGGACTGCCCATCATCGGCACCATCAACGACCTGCTGAACTCTGGCGACAAGATCCTGCGCATAGAGGCAGTACTCAGCGGTACGCTCAACTTCATCTTCAACACCATTGCCCACGACGTGCCCTTCTCCGAGACCGTGCGCCTGGCCAAGGAGAAAGGCTACAGCGAGCCCGACCCCCGCATCGACCTCTGCGGAAAGGACGTCATCCGCAAGCTGGTCATCCTGGCCCGAGAGGCTGGCTACCACGTGGAGCAGGACGACGTCGAGAAGCATCTCTTCATGCCCGACACGTTCTTCGAAGGCTCCATCGAGGCCTTCTGGCACAACCTGCCATCGCTCGATGCCGACTTCGAGCAGCGTCGTCAGCAGCTGGAGAAAGAGCATAAGCGCTGGCGCTTCGTTGCCAAGATGGAAGGCGGGCGCACCAGCGTTTCCCTCGAGGCCGTCGGCGAGCGCCACCCCTTCTACGGCTTGGAGGGCTCCAACAACATCGTCCTGCTCACCACGGAGCGCTATCGCGAATACCCCATGCTCATCCAGGGCTATGGTGCCGGCGCTGGCGTCACGGCAGCAGGCGTCTTCGCAAACATCATGTCGATCGCAAATATCTAGGTCATGAAGCATCTCATCATCCTTGGCGACGGAATGGCAGACCATCCCGTAGAGCGCCTGGGAGGGAAGACCCTCCTGCAGTATGCCCACAAACCCATGATGGACCATCTGGCGCGCGAAGGGCGCACAGGGCGCCTCATCACCGTGCCCGAAGGATTTCCTCCCGGCTCGGAAGTTGCCAACACGGCCATCCTGGGCTACGACCTGAACAAGGTCTACGAGGGTCGCGGACCGCTGGAGGCAGCCTCCATCGGCTACGAGATGCGCGACGACGACCTTGCCCTGCGCTGCAACATCATCACACTCGAGGACGGACGCATCGTCACCCACAACGGCGGCAACCTGCAGACTGCCGATGCTGCCCTGCTCATCGACTACCTCAACGAGCACCTGGCATCCGACCGCGTCAGCTTCATAGCAGGCATCCAGTATCGTCACCTGCTCGTCATACGCGGCGGATCGAAGCACATCGTCTGCGCTCCCCCGCACGACCATCCCAACGAGGCCTGGCAGCCATTGCTGGTGAAGCCCTGCGAAGGGCTTGCTGACAGCGACTATGCCGCTGCCAAAGAGACTGCCGACCTGCTCAACGACCTCATCCTCCGCTCCCAGGAGCTTCTGTCCAAGCATCCCTACAACCTTGCCAAAGCCCAGAAGGGCGAGCGCCAGGCCAACAGCATCTGGCCCTGGAGCGGCGGCTACCGGCCGTCGATGGAGACGCTCATGGAGCAGTATCCGCAGGTGAAGTCAGGATCGGTCATCTCAGCAGTCGACCTCATCCGCGGCATCGGTCACTATGCCGGACTCGACATCGTAGAGGTGGAGGGAGCCACAGGCCTCGCCGACACCAACTACGAGGGCAAGGCACAGGCAGCCATCGAAGCACTCCGCCGGCAGGACTTCGTCTTCGTCCATGTAGAAGCCAGCGACGAGGCAGGCCACGACGGCGACCTCGACCTCAAGCTGCGCACGATAGAGTACCTCGACCAGCGGCTCATAGCCCCTATATATAAAGAGGTGTCTGCCTGGGAGGAGCCCGTCTGCATTGCCGTACTGCCCGACCACCTGACACCTGTCGAGATGCGCATCCACGTCGGCGAGCCCGTGCCGTTCCTCTTCTGGCATCGTGGCATACAGCCCGACAGCGTCGCCAGCTACGACGAGGTGGCTTGCGTCGGCGGGTCCTACGGACTGCTGCGGCTGCAGGAGTTCATGCAGGCATTCATGAGCCTGTAGGGCCTTCTGGGGCGACAATCTCCCCCCGACGGTCGGAATATGTGACATTTCCGAAAGCATTTGATACATGCGGTGGGCTTTCTCTGCCCGATTCTTCGTACCTTTGCAACAGCAAACCAATTCTAAAAAGCAAAGCAATGAAGAACAACGCATCAAAATGCCTGCTGCTCATAGCAGCATTCCTCTGCCTGCCATTCACAAAGTCAATGGCAGAAGTTGATCCTAACTTCTACATCTTCCTCTGTTTCGGACAGTCGAACATGGAGGGCAACGCCCGTCCTGAGGCAGCCGACCTGGCCAGCCCAGGTCCCCGCTTTCTGTTGATGCCTGCCGTTGACTTCCCCGCCACCGACACCCGTCCTGCCCGCAAGAAGGGCGAGTGGTGCGAGGCATCGGCTCCGCTGTGCCGTCCCAACACCGGTCTGACACCTGCCGACTGGTTTGGACGTACCCTCGTGAATTCTCTGCCCGACAACATCAAGGTTGGCGTTATCCATGTGGCCATCGGAGGTATCGACATCAAGGGATTCCTGCCCGACAGCATTTCCGATTACGTGAACAAGAAGGCTCCCGGATGGATGAAAGGCATGCTCCAGGCTTATGACAACAATCCTTATCAGGCACTCGTCACCTTGGCCAAGAAAGCCCAGAAGGACGGTGTCATCAAGGGCATCCTGATGCACCAGGGTGAGACCAATACCGGCGATCCAAAGTGGGCAGGTATGGTGAAGCAGGTCTACGACAACCTCTGCAGCGACCTGCAGCTGAAGCCCGAGGAGGTGAACCTCTATGTGGGCAACATCGTCCAGGCCAACGGCCAGGGCGTCTGCATCGGCTGCAAGAAGCAGATAGACGAGTTGCCACAGACCATCCACACCTCGCAGGTCATCTCCTCAGACGACTGCTCCAACGGCCCCGACCGCCTGCACTTCGATGCTGCCGGCTATCGTGAGCTAGGATGCCGCTATGCTGAAGCCGTGGCCCGTCATCTCGGCTACGAGCCCAAGCGCCCGCAGTTGCCCGCAAGAGTCGAGAGAGCCGCACGTGGTCAGAACAACCGTCCTAATTTCCTGCCTGCCGGCAAGAAGATTGACGTTCCTGCCGACGCCGTCACAGGTGAGAATACTATTCCCGGCAATGACTTCCCGAAGGTCGACTCGCAGCATCGTGCCTACTTCCGCATCAATGCTCCACAGGCCAAGAAAGTCATTGTCGACATCTGCAGCAAGCAATACGACATGGAGCCCGATGGTCAGGGCAATTTCATGGCCGTCACCGACCCCCTGCCTGTAGGCTTCCACTACTACTTCATGAGTATCGACGGCGTGAGGTTCATCGACCCAGCCTCCGAGACTTTCTTCGGCACCAATCGTGAGGCCAGCGGCCTTGAGGTTCCCGAAGGCCCCGAGGGCGACTACTATCGTCCACAGAAAGGTGTGCCCGCAGGCTCCATGCGCAGCATCTACTACTGGAGCAACGAGCAGAGCAAGTGGCGTCACGCTATGGTCTACACGCCTGCCGAGTACGACCAGAAGCAGGGTTTCAAGAAGCGCTATCCCGTGCTCTACCTCCAGCATGGCATGGGTGAGGGCGAGACCAGCTGGGCTCTGCAAGGAAAGACGCAGCACATCATGGACAACGCCATTGCCAAAGGCGAAGCCGTGCCGATGATCGTGGTGATGGAGAGCGGCGACATCAAGGCTCCCATGGGCCGCGGACAGGGCATGGGCGACTACGGTGCATCATTCTATCCCGTGCTGCTCAACGACCTCATCCCCTATATCGACCAGAACTTCCGCACGAAGACCGACCGCGACAACCGCGCTATGGCCGGACTCTCATGGGGCGGACACCAGACGTTCGATGTCGTGTTCAACAACATGGACAAGTTCGCATGGCTGGGCACCTTCAGCGGAGCCATCTTCGGCCTCGATGTGAAGACCGCCTACAACGGAGTCTTCACCAATGCCGACGAGTTCAACAAGAAGATTCACTACATGTACATGAACTGGGGTGAAGAGGACTTCATCAAGAGCGGCGACATCGTACGTCAGCTGCGCGAGCTGGGCATCAAGGTCGACTCCAGCGAGTCGCCAGGCACTGCCCACGAGTTCCTCACCTGGCGTCGCGGACTGCACGAGTTCATCCCGCACCTCTTCAAGAAGTAGCCGCCACATTCTCTTCTGCCCGTCGCTCTGCCAACACAAAGTGACGGGCAGTTTTTTTTGTCGCCCTTGCACTTCAAAGGCGGCTCCTTGGTATCAGTCGGCAGCGTTCAAAGCTTCACCTGACTGCTCAGCACACTGACGCCCAGCTCCACGCTGCGACGGCAGGGGGCTGCACTGGCCACGGTGACGGTGTACTCGCCTTTGAGGAGCTTGCGCGTGCCATCTTCCTGCACAGTCTTCAGTCGCTCGAGAGGAATGTCGAACGTGACATCAAGGCTCTGTCCGGGCTCCAGCTGCACACGGCGGAAAGCCACTAGCTGCTGGAGGGGCGCACTCACGCCAGCGCCAGGAGCCGACACATATACCTGGGGCGTCTCGGCCACTGCCTTCGTCCCATTGTTCTTCAGAGTGACGGTGACTGAGGCTCCGGTTTTCTTATCGGCCTTTACCACAAGGTTATCATAGCCTACTCGTCCATAGCTCAAACCAAAGCCGAAGGGGAAGTAGATGTTGTCGGTCATGTACTTGTAGGTGCGTCCCTGCATGGAGTAGTCCTCGAACGGAGGCAGGCGGTCGCCATCCTCGGGGAAGGTGACGGGCAGACGGCCCGAGAAGTTCGCATCGCCAAAGAGCAGGTCGCCAAGGGCATAGCCACCTTCCTGCCCAGGATACCAGGCCATGACGACAGCGTCGGCCAGGCGGCACACCTCGCGCACGTCGACAGGACTGCCCCCCGTCAGCACGACGATGATGCCCTGCTTCTTGCGGGCGCAGATCTCGCGCAGGAAGTCCATCTGGCTCTTGGGAATGCTGATGTTGTCGCGGTCGCCACGCTCAGAGTCGATGGCCTCGCCCTCCTCACCCTCGAGGTTGCCGTTGTTGCCCATGACGATGATGGTCTTCTCAGCTCCTGCCGCCTCGTCGACAGCCCAGTTGATGCGATTGCGCGTGGGGGCGCTCTCCAGCACGCCGGGACGATAGTTGACGGCCGTGCCGTTGCTCACCTTCGAGACGATACCCTGCAGGTAGGTGCAGTAGCGGTCGCTGATGCCGAAGTAGTTGCCCATCAGCCAGAAGGCGTCGGCAGCGCCGGCCCCTGTGACGAAGAGCGTGTGGATGTTCTTGTCGATGGGCAGCACACCGTCGTTCTTCAGCAGCACCATGCTCTCGACGGCTGCCTGACGGGCCAGGTCGATATGCGCCTGCGAGCCGATCTCCTCCTCGCCCACGTTGTTGTAGGGACAGGCAGCATCGGGCTGCAGGATGCCCAGCTTCAGGCGGGTCATCATCAGCGGCAGCAGTGCACGGTCGATGTCCTCCTCGGTGAGCAGCTGCTGGTCGAGGGCTTCGCGAAGGGCCCTGAACGACGAGCCGCACTCGACGTTCAGACCGGCCTTGATGGCAATGGCACAGGCCTCGGCTGCCGTTTTGGCCAGCCGGTGGCCTCCGTGGATGTCGGTCACGGCTCCACAGTCCGACACCACATGCCCGCGGAAGCCCCACTGCCGGCGCAGCACGTCGGTCAGCAGGAACTTGCTGCCCGAGGCACTCTCGCCGTAGACGCGGTTGTAGGCTCCCATGATGGTCTCCACCCTACCCTCCTTCACCAGCATCTCGAAGGCGGGCAGGTAGGTCTCCCAGAGGTCGCGCTTCGATGGTTCTACGTTGACGGAATGGCGCGTGGCCTCAGGCCCGGAGTGCACGGCGAAGTGCTTGCCGCAGGCTGCCACCTTCAGGTAGACGGGGTCGTCGCCCTGCATGCCGCGCACGAAGGC
>CAMNHM010000027.1 GCA_946539475.1 uncultured Prevotellaceae bacterium
CCGCTCCAGAACTCGGAGCACATCTTCGGGGCGTTGGGGCGCAGCTCGCCCAGGCGGCGGAACTGCTGGTCGATGTTGGCGCCGGTGCCGAAGTTCATGGTCCACGTCAGGTCGTCGAGGCCGTTCTTCTCGAAGTTCGACGACCAGTCGCACTGGAAGAGGGCCATCTCCTTGCCGTAGATAGCGCGCAGACAGTCGCGTATCTCACTGATATAGGGCTTGTCCTCGCCGTAGGAGCCGTACTCGTTCTCCACCTGCACCATGATGATGGGGCCGCCGCGCTGGATGGTCAGCGGAGCCAGCTGCTCGCCCACCTTCTCCTCAAATATCTTCACGCGCTCCATAAAATAAGGGTCGCGCTCGCGCAGGCGGATGTCCTTCTTCTTCAGCAGCCACCAGGGCAGGCCGCCCATCTCCCACTCGGCGCAGACGTAGGGACCGGGGCGCACGATGACGTACATGCCGTTCTTCTGCGCCAGACGGCAGAACTCAGCCACGTCGTTGTTGCCCGTGAAGTCGAACTGCCCCTCGCGCTGCTCGTGGATGTTCCAGAAGATGTAGATGCACACGGCATTCATGCCCAGTGCCTTGCACATCTTGATGCGGTGCTCCCAGTAGGGACGCGGAATGCGAGGATAGTGCACCTCGGCGGCCTTCACGATGAAAGGCTGCCCGTTGAGCAGGAAAGTCTTGTCGCCAATAGTAAAAGTACCTGGTTTCTCCACTGGGGCAGCGGTTGTCAGAGCAGGCGTGGCTAGCAGCATGGATGCCAGTGCAAAGGTCTTTAGTAGTTTCTTCATCATAGTTGTTGTTTTAATTTGTGCAAAGGTACGAAAAAGAAAGCAAAAGGCAAAGGAAAAGGCGTTTATTCTTTTAATTTTTTTACTAACTTTGCACCGTATTAATGAAAATATGAATTCGAAGAACGGAACAGAAGGCATGAACAAGTCAATGATGATAGCACTGCTGACCATCTTGTTGGCAGGCAGTTGCAGTGAAAAGCAGTCGGTGGGAGTGAAGGCTCCCCTGCGCGTGGCAACGGAAGTGGCAGGCACGAGCACAGCCGACGAGTCGGCGGCCGTCTATGTCGGCACGGTGGAAGAGCGCGAGGCAACGGCCGTGAGTTTTACAGGCATGGGCGTCGTCAGGCGAGTGCTCGTCAGCGAGGGTCAGGCTGTCAGCCGTGGCCAGCTGCTGGCAGAGATGGACGACACGCAGGCGCGCAACCTGCTCGCCGGAGCAGAGGCAGCAATGGCACAGGCCGACGATGCCTTGCAGCGCTATCGCCAACTTCACGATGCCGGCTCGCTACCCAAGGTACAATGGGTAGAGATACAGAGCAAGGTAGCTCAGGCACAGTCGCAGCTCGCCGTCGCCCGCAAGAATCTTAGCGACTGCCGGCTGACAGCCCCCGTCAGCGGCATCATCGGCAGAAAGATGGTCGGTGCCGGCGAGACCGCCCTACCCTCGCAGGCTGTGGTCACCATCCTCGACATTTCGTCGGTGAAGGTGAAAGTGTCTGTGCCCGAAGGCGAGATAGCCGCTATCAACGAGCATACACCATCGACCATCAGCGTCGAGGCGGCCGGTGTGACCCTCAACGGCGGACGCATAGAGAAGGGGGTCGTTGCCGATGCAATGACCCACACCTACGACCTGCGCATCAACCTTGCCAACAGCGGCCGACGCCTGCTGCCCGGCATGGTGGCTGCTGTCAGGCTCGCAATGCCTCATGCTGAGTCGTCACGTCAGTACACACTTCCAGTGACGGCCATCCAGCAACGCAGCGGAGGGGAGCATTTCGTATGGACGGTGAGCGCCGACTCGACGGCTCATCGCGCTACCGTCGCCCTAGGATCCACCACTGGCAACCGCATCGCCATCACAAGCGGCCTGGAACAAGGTCAGCGTGTGGTCGTCGAGGGCTATCAGAAACTGAGTGAGGGAACGAAGGTGGTGTTTTAGTTGAGAGTTGAGAGATGAGAGTTGAGAGATGAGAGATGAGAGATGAGAGTTCTTCGCTAGCGAAGCGAGCAAGCTCGAGCGGAGAGATGAGAGACTTTTGTTGTAAGTTTAGAGAATAGAACGATGAAAGAGAAGATGTCTTGGCTTAAATGGCCACTCGAACATTATTCCATCACGATATTATTGGCAGTCATGCTGTTCGCTTTTGGCATCTATGGCATGCGCGAGATGCCCAAGGACGAGTTTCCAGCGTTCACCATCCGCCAGGGCGTGGTGGTGGCCGTCTATCCTGGCGCAACGGCAGAGGAGGTGGAGGAGCAGGTGACGAAGCCGCTGGAGCGCTATCTCTTCACCTATGGCGAAGTGAAACGCGAAAAGACCACGTCGACCAGCCAGAACGGCATGTCGATGGTGCTCGTCCACCTGAACGACGAAGTGAACAACAAGGATGAGGTATGGAGCAAGATCAAGCACGGCCTCAGCCTCTTCAAGCAGCAGCTTCCCGCGGGCGTGCTCGCCCTTGTGGCCAACGACGATTTTGGCAACACCTCAGCCTTGCTCATCGCCATTGAGAGTCCCGAACGGAGCTATCGGGAGCTCCATCAATACAGTGACATGCTCGGCGACCGCCTGCGTCGCATCCCCTCGGTAGCCAACGTGCGTACCTATGGCGAGCAGCAAGAGCAGATCAGCCTCTACATCGACCGCCAGCGACTTGAAGCCTATGGCATCGGGCAGCAGATGCTCCTCGCCCAGCTGCAACAGCAGGGACTGACCACCATGAGCGGCAGCATCGACATGCCTCGCCAGCAGATACCTATCCATATCAAGCCCTCGCAACGCAGCGAAGACGAGATAGCCAACATGATTGTCTTCAGCGACGCACAGGGCAAAGTGGTCAAGGTAAGAGACGTGGCCCGCGTGGTGCGCGAATACGACACCAGTGGCGGCTACATCGAGCAGGACGGACATCCCTGCGTACTCCTCTCACTGGAGATGACGCCTGGCAACAACATTGTGGAGTATGGTGAGGATGTCGACCGCGTGCTCGAAGACTTCCGCACCAGCGAGCTGCCCGACGACGTTCATATCACGCGCATCGCCGACCAGCCGAAAGTCGTGGCTACGAGTGTCAGCGACTTCCTACGCGACCTGCTGATCTCGATGCTCGTCATCGTGCTGGTGATGATGGTGCTCTTCCCCCTGCGATCGGCTATCGTAGCCGCCATCACCGTGCCGCTGAGCACATTCATCAGCGTGGGCATCATGTATGCCGTAGGCATCGAGCTCAACATGGTGACGCTGGCAGCACTCATCGTCGTCCTCGGAATGGTGGTCGACAACTCCATCGTTGTCATCGACGGCTATCTGGAATACCTTGGGAAAGGCCATGAGCCACATGTGGCTGCCATCGAGTCGGCACGTCAGTACTTTATGCCGATGATGCTGGCCACACTCTGTATCTGCATCATTTTCTATCCGCTGTTGCTCACGATGAAGGGAGCATTCAACGACGCGCTACGCGACTTCCCCCTGACCATCACCATCAACCTCATGGTATCGCTGCTGCTGGCCGTGACGGTCATCCCCTTCCTCGAGGTGCTGATCATCAAGCCTGACAATCAAGCAGGGGCCGCCAGCACGGCAAAGGAAAACAGCACGGCAAAGGAGACGGGCTCTTCGGGCCCCAACGCCATCACACGATGGGTGCAGAATGTCTATAACCATGTGCTCGACTTCACTTTCTGCCATCCCTGGCTGACCATTGTCGGGGGTATCGCCGCCATATTGCTGTCGGGGCTTATCGTGCCAACGCTCAAGATACGCCTCTTCCCCTATGCCGACCGCGACCAGTTTGCAGTGGAGATGTTCCTGCCTGACGGCAAAGGGCTCGACGACACCCGCCACATAGCCGACTCCATGCGTATCGTGCTGGCTCAGGACGAGCGCGTGACAGGCATCACCAGCTTCATCGGCTGCTCATCGCCACGATTCATGACATGCTATGCCCCGCAGGTGGCAGGGAAGAACTATGCCCAGTTCATCGTCAACACCTGTTCGCAGGAGGCCACCCTCGAGCTGCTGGCAAAGTTCCAGCCGCAGTGGAGCGAACACTTCCCCGAGGCATACGTGAAGTTCAAGCGACTGGACTACCTCGAGGTGCCCGAGCTGGAATACCGCTTCTATGGCGACAACCTCGACTCGCTGCATGCCGCTGCCGACCAGCTGATGGAGCGCATACAGACAATGCCCGAGCTGGAATGGGTGCACACCGATTTCCTGCAGCCCTACCCGATGGCCAGCGTAGAGCTCGACCCTGTTGCCTCTGCCCAGCTGGGCATCAGCCGCGCCTCTGCAGCCCTCTCCCTGGCCGTAGCCACGGGCGATGTCGGCGTCGGACAGCTATGGGAAGGCGACTATGCCCTGCCTATCGTGCTGAAAGACACTGCCGCCCTGACCTTCTCCGACATCGAGAACCTGCCAGTCACCACCCCATCCACCATGGCGGCTGGTGCCATCGGCGGCACGAGCACCAGCGTGCCGTTGCGACAAGTGGCCACCGTCAAGCCCCAGTGGACCGAGAGCCGCATCATGCACCGGGCTGGTGAGCGATGCCTCACCGTGACCGGACAGTTCGCGCAGGGTGTCTATGCCGCCCCTGTCGAGCGTCGCGTGGCAGACATCCAGATGCATGAGCTGCACCTGCCACAGGGTGTCAAGGCTGAGGTGGGAGGCGAAATAGAATATGATGCTGAGTCACTGCCGCAAATCTTCAGCGGTGTGCTCATCGCAATCGTCATCATTTTCTTCTTCCTGCTGTTCAACTTCAAGAAGTTCGGCATCACCACCGTCTGCATCGCAGCCCTCGGACTGATGACGCCAGGCGCACTGATAGGCCTCGGACTGATGAACCGCACACTGGGACTCACATCGGTCATGGGACTCATCACCCTCATGGGAATGATCATGCGCAACGAGATACTCATCTTTGAGCATGCCATAGACCTGATTAAGAAATATGTGGTAGAGCATGGTGACTGGACTGTCGACCGAAAGGCCTACAACGAGGCTGTAAAACGAGCAGCCTACGAAGCCGGGCGTCGGCGTATGGTGCCTATCTTCCTTACCACTGCCACCACTGCCGTCGGCGTGATACCCATGATCTTGGCAGGCTCCAGCTTCTGGATGCCCGTCGGAGTGACCATTTTTGCCGGAGGTATCGGCTCTCTGATCATGGTCGTCACCATGTTGCCCGTCGTCTACTGGAAAGTTAACACTAAATGAACGCGTACCTTATGAAAAAGATTCTCTCCACCGCCCTCTGTCCAGTGATGAAAAGGCCCCTCGTCATCGCCTTGCTGGGTGTGGGTTGCGGGTTAGCTGCAGTCGCCCAGCCCCATACCCTTCAGCAGCTCAAGGACTCGGCTCTGCAGCATAATATCGCCATCCGTTCGGCCAAGCATAACATCGAGGCAGCCCAACAGCAGCGCCGCGAGGCCTTCACCAAGTTCTTCCCCACTGTCAGCGGCACAGCAATGACCTTCAATGCAAATCGGGGAATGGCGAAGATGAACATCGACCCGCAGGAATTCATACCTACATCGATGGCTTCCACGTTCTCGCAGATGTTGCCCCCCGAGATGTTGGCGGCCTTCTCGTCGCCCATCAGCATGTCGATGATGAAAAACGGCACCATCGCCAGTCTGATGGCTGTGCAGCCCGTCTTCGCGGGTGGTCAGATCGTCAACGGCAATCGGCTGGCCCGTGTGGGTGAGGAAGTCAGCCATCTGCAGCTACAGCTGTCGGAGAATGAAGTAGAGAAACAGACTGAGCAATACTACTGGCAGCTGGTGGGCTTGCTGCAGAAGGAGAAGACGCTCGATGCCGTCGACAGCCTTTTGGCTGATATATATAAAGATGTGGAAGTGGCTGTGCGCGCAGGAGTGACATTGCGTAACGACCTGTTGCAGGTGCAGCTCCGCCAGAACGACGTGAAGGGTCAGCGGCTGAAGTTGCAGAATGCCTGCTCGCTGCTCAAGATGCTCCTCGCCCAGTATTGCGGTCTGTCCTCTGACCCAAAGATTGAAATACCAATCCCCCTTTCAGCCCCCGAGGGGGCTACAACAGTCTCTCACCTCGATGGCAAGACTATAGAAGCCCCCTCGGGGGCCGTAGGGAGGGCGTTAAGTTCTCTCCCCGAGTATCAGCTCCTCGAGAAACAGGTCGAAGCTGCCGTACTGCAGCGGAAGATGGAGGTGGGAAAGAACTTGCCGTCGCTGGCTGTCGGAGCTGGTTACAATTATCATAACCTGTTGGATAACGACCGTACCTTCGCTATGGCCTTCGCCACCGTCAGCGTTCCCATCAGCGATTGGTGGGGCGGCTCACATGCCGTCAAGCGTCGGAAGATTGAACAGCAGAAGGCTGAGGAACAGTTGGCCGACAATGCCCAGCTGCTTGTCATCCGTATGCAGAAGGCTTGCAACGATGTCGTTGAGGCACAACAGCAGTTGCAGCTCGCACAGCAGGGCAACGAGCAGGCGGAGGAGAACCTGCGCCTGAATCGCGACCGCTATCGTGCCGGTACCAGCACCATGAGCAACCTGCTCGAGGCTCAGCTGCTCTGCCAGCAGGCCCGCGACAAGTATGTCGATGCCTATTCTGATCTGCAACTGCGCTTGCTCGACTACCGTCAGGCTTCTGGGCAACGCTGAACGCCATCGAAAAAGAGCACACGCCGAGACTTTGAGATGCAAAGTGGGCTTCTCGCGCTACCAAAACAAGTTGTTTTGGTCTTCAAAGAGGCCTACTTTGATCATCAAAGTGGCCGACTTTGTTTACCAAAACAACTTGTTTTGGTGTCGCGCATAGCCTTCTATGCAGACCAAAGGCCCAAGCGAGCATCATGCAAGTGCCTCTCAGGCGTGTACAAAGAGACGTATTAAGGCTGCTTCCCCTAGTTGCCCAACGACCTATTTGAGATAAAAAGTGTTATTTCCAACTTAACTTTTCGACCCCTTATGCGTATTATTAATGTATGACACGCTCAGAGTTCGAACAGATAGCCGCCACATTGCGCGAGGAAGTGCTGAACGTCAGCATGGCATTCTTCGGCAACCACGACGATGCCGAGGACACAGCACAGGAGACCTTGGCGCAGCTGTGGCGCTACTGCGAGCACATCGATGCCGGGCGCAACGTCAAGGCACTGGCCGTGCGCGTGGCCAAGAACTGCTGCGTCAGCATGTATCGGCGCCGGCAACTGGAAGCCGACTACCAGACCCAGGCCTCCAACCTGAAGCTCCAGGCAGCTGCACCATCGCCACAGGAACATCTGGAGGCTGCCGACGCACGGCACCTGATGCAGACGGTGTTGGCACTGCTCAAGCCCCGAGAACGCCAGCTCTTCGAGATGCGCCAGATGGAAGGCCTCTCGACGGAAGAGATAGCTGCCCGGACGGGCATCCCTCGCACATCGGTGGCTGCGATGGTATCGGCAGCCCGCAAGAAGGTACTGACAGAATTTACCAAAAGAATGAAGCAATGACAGACAAACAGATACAAGCACTCATCGACCGCTATCTCGACGGCGAGACTTCGCCCGAGGAGGAACTGCAGCTGGCCCGGGTCCTTCCACCTACGCATCCTGTCAGCATAATGCTGGGCGAACTGACGAGGGGAGAGGCAGAATACGAGTCTATCATGGCTGAGCGTGAGCAGGCCACGTTGTTGGCTGGCAGGCATAGACGCACTGTCTGGCTGCGCCGTGCCGTAGTGCTGGCTGTGGCTGCTTCGGTGGTGCTGGCCGTCGTGCTGGTTTGGCGTGTCACTGCCATCAGCCCCACTGACAGCCGGACGGCGCAGCAACTTTCCCTGGAAAGTGAGCAGGCTGATGTGCAGACTCTGGCTCAGCCCACCATAGAAGATGCTGTTGCAGAGCTGACACAGCCCTCTCTTCCTGAGGAGAAGGCGATGCCAGCTACGACAAAGCCTACGAGGAAGCATGTGGCAACTATCAGGTCCAAGCCTGCCGGCAAGAGCTTGGCAGCAGCTGCAGCGGAGATTCCCGACACCCTGGGGCAGGGCATCTGGCAGGACAAGGACAACGTGCTGCTGGCCCTGAAGATGCTCAGTGAGTGTGAGGAAACCATCGAGCGGAGTGAGCAGCGACTGAGAAACGACCTCGTTGAGGCTACCTTCACCGCCCTGCCGCAGCGTCCGCAGGCACGGCTCGTCATCTATGACAATGGCGACTACATGGTGGTGGACGACTCAAAACCGCAGATCATCGAATTATAAACCCTTAAAAAACATACGACAATGAAAGCAACAACAAAACTTCTGACACTCATCCTGCTCGCCCTGCCCGTAGGCATGCTGGCACAGGGCTATCAAGGCTACATCGACGATGCCTATGATGAGATCTTGAACAACAAGGGTGTTCTCCATTCCACCACCCAGGACATTCTCCGTGACGGCAATGGCGGTACGGAGGAGAAGAACGTCATCCACGAGTTCAAGATTGGAAAAGCCAACTTCAAGCTCCTTGACAAGCTGCAAGAAGCCTTCCAGATCGATGCTGCGGATGCCAGTACCTTCTATACCTGCTTCAATCCGCTCCGGCACGACGACAACCGCAAGCCGTGGGCCGTGTCGATGAAGCGTGGCAGCTACAGCGTCGGGGCGAAACCCAACTCCAGCTACGCCATTGCTACTTTCAAGGACGATGCCCGACAAGGCTTCCGCTCGGTGTATGCCGTAGAGTGGTGGGACAGCGCCGATGCCGATATCAAGGAGGGCGTGATGCTGTTCAGCTACGGCCAGTCGCCCGATAATCGCGTACGCCTCAGTCCTTCCAACTTTAACTTCGCTGACAGCATCCTGCAAACGCCGCTCAGCATCGCAGACAGCATCCTTCAGCGGTTCAAGCTCCCTGATGCAGATGGCCTGCTCAAACGCTTTAAGAATGGCAGCATCTATTATGACCAAATGGGTCCCGTGGCCATTCCTGTCGACTTTACAAAGAATGCAGATGAGTGGATGTCAAAGGCCATGTCCAACATCAAGCACCTGTGCAACAGCGACTGGCACCGTCTGTTTGGTTTGCTGACGCAGAAGATGATGGACCGTGCCGCAAGGGAGTCAAAGGAGGATATGGTGGTGGCTGCCGGCGTCGTTCTTGACCTGGCTAAGCATGCTGATGAGCTGGATGAAGAAGAGAAAGAGCTGTCTGCCAAAAGGCTCTATGACATGGCCGAAGTATTAGAGAAGAACAATGTTGACGACTACGTCTGCAACATGATTCTCCTTTCAGCCAAGAAACTACAAAAGGAATGATTTTTAATAAGTAGGTTACTAGCCTTGCAAGGAATGGTAAGGGGACGCAGTGATGCGCCCCCTTATTCTGGTTTGATGTCAGAATGAAAGACTGGCTATCAGGTCGTCGTCTACCAACTGGGGCATCGTGACTCGCAGCTGTGGCATGCGCTCCATCTCGCGGCGAATGGCATCCATCGAACCTGCATTGCGAGCCCACGAGCGACGGGCAATGCCGTTGTTCACATCCCAGAACAGCATCTGGCGGATGCGGCGGTCGCAGTCTTCCGAGCCATCGATGACCATGCCGAAGCCTCCGTTGATAACTTCTCCCCAGCCAACGCCGCCTCCGTTGTGGAGACTGACCCAGGTGGCTCCTCGGAAGGCATCGCCGATGACATTCTGCACAGCCATATCAGCGCATTTGTTAGAGCCATCATAGATGTTGGAGGTCTCGCGGAAGGGTGAGTCGGTGCCGCTGACATCGTGGTGGTCGCGACCAAGCACGATTGGCCGTGAAATGATGCCACGACGAATAGCATCGTTGAAGGCCAGTGCAATCTTTGTGCGACCCTCGGCATCGGCATAGAGAATGCGGGCCTGTGAGCCCACGACTAGCTTGTTATGCCCTGCCTCACGAATCCAGTGCAGGTTGTCGAGTAGCTGTCCACGGATGTCGTCGGTGACGTGGTGACTCATCTCTTCGAGAACCTCAGCAGCGAGGCGGTCGCTGGTTTCCAGGTCCTTTGGGTCGCCGCTGGAGCATACCCAACGGAAGGGACCGAAGCCGTAGTCGAAGAACAACGGGCCCATGATATCCTGCACGTAGCTGGGATAGCGGAAATGTGCTGGTGCTATTGTGTCCCCCTCAGGGGACGGAAGGGGGGCTTCCCAGATGTCTGCACCGGCACGGCTGGCCTCAAGGAGGAAGGCGTTGCCATAGTCGAAGAAGTACATGCCACGGTCGGCAAGGCGGTTGATGGCAGCCACCTGACGACGTAACGAAGCCTGCACGGCCTCGCGGAAGCGCTTTGGTTCTTCGGCCATCATGCGCTGTGACTCTTCGAGCGAGTAACCCACTGGATAGTAACCGCCTGCCCAGGGATTGTGGAGCGATGTCTGGTCGCTGCCCAGGTCGACGGTGATGTCTTCGTCAGCCAGACGCTCCCAGAGGTCTACGACATTGCCGACGTAGGCCATCGATACAATACGCTTCTCGCTGACAGCCTTGCGGATGGCGGGGATGAGCTCGTCGAGGTCTTCGTGCAACTCGTCTACCCATCCCTGCTCAAATCGTTTATGGGCTGCTAGCGGGTTAATCTCGGCAGTGACGCTTACCACACCGGCAATGTTGCCGGCCTTTGGTTGAGCACCGCTCATGCCACCAAGTCCGGCGGTGACGAAGAGCGTCGAGCGGCTGTCACCGGCACGGGAGTGCAGGCGCTTGGCATTGAGCACGGTGATGGTGGTGCCGTGAACGATGCCTTGGGGGCCAATGTACATATAGGAGCCGGCGGTCATCTGACCGTATTGCGATACACCGAGAGCATTGTCGCGCTCCCAGTCATCGGGTTTCGAGTAGTTGGGGATGACCATGCCGTTGGTGACCACTACGCGGGGGGCATCCTTGTGCGAGGGGAACAGCCCCAGCGGATGTCCGCTGTACATGACGAGCGTCTGTTCGTCGGTCATCTCGCTCAGGTATTTCATCACCAGGCGGTATTGTGCCCAGTTCTGGAATACGGCACCATTGCCGCCATAAGTGATGAGTTCATGGGGGTGCTGTGCGACGCGGGGGTCGAGGTTGTTCTGGATCATCATCATGATGGCTGCAGCCTGACGGCTCTTAGCGGGGTACTGGTCGATAGGACGTGCATACATCTCGTAAGTGGGGCGCAGCCGGTACATGTAGATGCGACCGTATGTGTGTAGCTCCTCGGCAAACTCTGGGGCGAGCTGGGCATGGAGGTGTTTGGGGAAATAGCGCAGGGCATTGCGCAGCGCCAGACGCTTTTCGTCGGCGGTAAGGATGTCTTTGCGCTTAGGGGCATGGTTGACGGTAGTGTCATAAGGAGGCATCTCAGGCAGTTGCACGGGGATGCCCTGTTGTAGTTCTTCTTGGAAAGTCATTTAGATTTGAGGTTTTAGGTGTGATTATAATTTGCTTTCGACGATGGCCATAATTTCACGTTCGTGACTGTTGGCCTGGGTGATGAGGGCATCGGCTTGTGCGATGAGGCTGTCGGCTTGGTTGCGGTTTTTCAGACTGCCGGCATTGATCTTGACATTGAGACCGGCACCCAGGACGGCGGCACGTGCGGCGAGGGCTCCTACGCCGGCATCGCTGACGCTGGCTGGGTTGCCTTCCTGGGCCATAGCCCGACAGATGTCGAAAGTGGCGAGTGAGGCCTGCATGGTGTGGAGAGGCACTTGGGCGGCATAGAGTGTAGCCTGTTGGATGGCTTCCTGACGGGCTGCCTTTTCCTCATCGGTCTTTTTGGGGAGTCCGAAAGCTGCCATGATACGGTTGAAAGCCTCAGTATCTTCATCAACCAGGGCCAACAGTTCGCGGAGCAGTTGCTGTCCGCGGTCAGCCCATACGGAGAACTCCTGCCAGCGGTCGTCCCAGCCGGCCTTATGACTCGAGAGGTTGGCCACCATCGTACCCAGGGCAGCAGCCAGGGCACCCATATAGGCAGCGATCGTGCCTCCGCCGGGAGCAGGGCTCTCGCGGCTGGTCTCTTCAGCAAAGGCCTTCACCGTCAGGTCGACAAGGCGCTTGCCCTTGCTGGCATCCTCCATCAGGTACTCGATGACCTTCTCCCGCGGGTTGAACGGCCGCAGGTCGTCAAGTCCCATCGACCTCACCGCTATCTTGATGATGTCCTCCTCGGGGATGCCCACTGAGCGGTGCTGTTTCTCGAGGAAATACTTGCCTGCATCGATCAGTGCCTGCCGGGGCACGAGACCGACGATCTCCGTGCCGGTGACGCGCAGGCCGCGATTCTGTGCACAGCGGCACACTTCGTCGAAGGCGACATGCAGCGGTGTGACGTGGATATTGGTCATGTTCATCGACACCTGTGCGATGCCGTATTCGTCGATATACCAGCCGATGGCTTTCGTACACTTCAGCGTGCCGGGAATCATGATCGTGTTGCCGTCGGCATCTTTCATCGGCTTGCCCGTGATGGGATTGCCCTCACGCTTGGGACGCCCTTTTTCGCGCACATCGAAGGCGATGGCGTTAGCCCGGCGCGTGGAAGTGGTGTTGAGGTTCCAGTTGACAGCAATCAGGAAATCGCGCGCTCCGACGGCCGTACAGCCGCAACGCTGGACGGCCTCGGGGATAGCGCTGCCCTCCCCCGCCGGAGAGGCACCGAGACTCGGCATGAAGTCGGGCTGCAGGTCGCTATTGGTAAGCTTCTCCTGCAGGGCCTCGTACTCGCCAGCCCGACAGACGGCCAGGTTCTTTCGCTCGGGCTTGAAGGCTGACGCCTCATAGGCATAGCAGGGGATGCCAGCCTCCCGGGCCATACGCTCAGCCAGCTGTCGCGCCAGCTGTGCGCACTCCTCGAGAGTGATACCACTGACAGGGATGAGCGGCAGCACGTCGGTGGCTCCCATCCGCGGATGGGCACCGTGATGATGGCGCATGTCGATCACCTCGCTGGCTTTCTTCGCTCCTCGGAAGGCGGCTTCGACGACCGCCTCGGGGCTGCCGACGAAAGTGACGACGGTACGGTTGGTGGCTTCGCCGGGATCGACATTGAGCAGCATCACGCCGTCTACGCTCTCGATGGCGTCGGTGATCTGCTTGACAACACTCATATCGCGCCCCTCACTGAAGTTGGGGACGCACTCGATGATTCTCTTTTGGGGCATAGTATTGGGATTTGGTAGGTTTGCTAGGGGTGGTAAAAGGTGGGGGCTAGAGCCTATTGACGTACTTCTTCAGCTCAAAGGCCCATACACGATAGCCCTGATCGGTGAGGTGGAGGCCGTCGTTGGTCAGCTCCGGCCGCAGCATGTTGGAGTGGCCTCGCACCATGCGCGGGAAGATATTGACGAAGGTGATGCCGTGGGTCTCACAATACGCCCTGATGAGCATATTGGCAAAGGGGATGTCGTCGGTGCGCCCGGCCAGCGTCTTCCACCGCCCGTTGGTCTCGTTGATGGGCAGGATGCTCTGCACGAAGAGCTCCGTGGACGGCGACTGCTGGCGGATGGCCTCAATGAGCGAGATGACGCGGTTGGCCACCTGCTCGTAGGTGGTGTTGCCCACCATGTCGTTGATGCCGGCCATGAGGAAGATGGCCTTGGGCCGATAGGGTGTAATCTGCCGCAGCCGCTCGGTCATGCCGACGGTATTGTCGCCGATGATTCCGCGGTTGACGACATGCTTCGTCGTCCCAATGCGCTCAGTCCAGTCCTTGCCATTCTCCGTGAGGCTGTTGCCCAGCATCACGATGGTGGTGGAGTCGATGCCTCCCTCGCGCTCGAACTGGGCCAGGCGCTGCTGGTGGTGGTTGCCACCGGTACGCACGGCTGTTGCCCGACGCCTGGTGCGCCGGCGCTGCGCCTCGACAGGCGTCACTGCCAGGAAGAGTAGTAGTATTGCTAGAGCTGCTGTTAATTGCTTCATTTAATATTGTTCGAGTAGACGTATGCGCTCCTCCGTGCTTGGATGAGTGCTGAAGAGATGGCTGAAGAAGCCACTGATAGCGCCGCCAGAGAGTGCCTGCGGATGAATGATATACATCTGCGCGATGTCCTCTCGCCCTACGTCGGCCAGGCCGGGGTCGCCCGAGATCTTCCTCAGTGCAGACGCCAGGGCCAGCGGGTTGCCGCAGAGCTCTGCCCCACCGGCATCGGCCATGAACTCGCGCTTGCGTGAGATGGCGAAGCGGGTGATGATGGTGAAGAAGTAGGCGATGGCAGCACAGACGACGGCGATCAGCATGACGACGGCAATGCTCAGTCCGTTGCCTTTGTCATTGCTCGAGCGACGGCTTCCGCCACCATAGATAAAGGTGTTCCACAGCAAGCGTACGAGTAGCGTCATGACGGTCGAGATGATTCCCACGAAGACGATGGAGGTGATCAGCAGCCGTGTGTCCTTGTTGCGGATGTGCGTCAGCTCGTGGCCGATCACTCCTGCCAGCTCGTCGTCGTCGAGCACGTCGAGCAGCCCCGTGGTGACGGTGACGGTGTACGTCTTGTCGTTGATACCCGAGGCGAAGGCGTTCAGCTGGGGGTCGTCGACGATGTTGATCTCTGGCATCGGCATGCCGCAGGCCATCGTCAGGTTCTCCACAATATTATATACGCGCGGGTTGTCACGACGTGCCAGCGGCGTTGCCCTGACGGCATTGCGGATCATGGAGGTATTGGTGAAGTATGCAATGGCAAACCATACGGCTACCGCTCCCACGACCCATGGCAGGACGTTCATGAACGAGACGTTGACGGCTTCGGTGTCGAGGAAGTTCTGCGAATAGCCATACTCATCGTAGCCGCTGGAGTTGCCAAAATAGTTCATCAACGCCATGAACAGCCACACCGCACCCAGCAGGATAGCAGGGAAAGCCAGCAGCAACAGCACGCTGAGCGTGTTGTTGCGCTGGATAAGGGAATGCATTCCTACATACTTCATCTTGACTACAGACTTTTGACTTAAGACTACAGACTTTAGGATTTTGTCTTTGGACTACAGTTTTTTGACTTTAGACTACAGACGTTAGGACTTTTCTCTTTTTACTGCAGACTTTAGTTGTTAGAAGCTGATCTCCGGAGCCTTCTCCATCGTGGCGCGCTCTTCCTTGGGCACCTCGAACATCATCTCCTTGTGGAATCCGAACATACCTGCAAGGATATTGGAGGGGAAGGTCTCCACCTTGTTGTTCAGCTCGCGGGTAGCAGTGTTGAAGTAGCGACGAACGGCAGCCAGCTTGTTCTCAATATCCGAGATCTCACCCTGCAGCTGCAGGAAGTTCTGGTTGGCCTTCAGGTCGGGATAGGCCTCGAGGCTCACCTTCAGGCCTGCCAGCGCGCTCGACAGCTGGTTCTCAGCCTGGATCTTGTCGTTGATGCCCGTTGCATTCATGGCAGCGGCACGTGCCTCGGTGACGCGCGTCAGCAGCTCTTTCTCGTGCTGGGCATAGCCTTTCACGGTTGCCACGAGCTGCGGGATGAGGTCGTGGCGCTGCTTGAGCTGCACGTCGATGTTGGCGAAGGCATTCTCACGGTTGTTACGCAGTTTCACCAGGCTGTTGTAGATGCCTACAGCCCAGAGGGCCAGCAGTACGACGACTGCTACGATGACGATAATTGCTGTCATACTTCTTACGTTTTAAATGGTTGGTATTGTCTATCAACCTGCAAATATAATGCTAAAGTTTGGCATGACCAAACGTTTTAAGTTTTTTTGATAATAAAATCCGGTCGCATGGCCTTTCGCGTCAGCCTGCAACCGGATTTGTATAGGTTCGTTAAGCAGTGTCTCTTGCCTACTTCATGCGTCGCAGCACTTTCTGATAGTAGCGGTCGGTACTCTTGATGCTGTACTTCGGCCCACCATTCCACGAACGTATTGCTTTCTCTACGTCGTTCGTCTTGTTGTACTGCGACTGAATCAGAAGGAACATCTCTTTCGACTTGTTCACATCGTAGCGGTCGGCTAGTGTGTAACGCTTGTCACTACCCCTCGACTTGAGGATGTTGTTGCACTCGCGGACGAGTATGGGAGTGATTTGCATCGCGCCTACTGAGTTCCCACTCACGGCGTTTGGATTTCCTTCGCTCTCCACCAGTATGATGGCCTCCATCACGGGGTTCCAGTCAAACTGGGCTGAGCTATCGTTTCCATTGGCAGCCCCAGCAGTAAGGGGCATCAGGGTCAGAATCGATAAGCTCAGACATACATTCTTCACTAATCTTTTCATATTCTCTATCATTTAGGGGCTTTGCCAAGGCCCTCGTTTTTGCGCTTTCTTGCCCGTTTCTCCTCGCGAGAAGTGGCTGCTATCCTGAAAGCGGGTGCAAAGTTACGGAAAAGTCACGATATAAAAGTTACAACATTTCCGTTTTGTGCGCACACAACATTATTTTCTTGATATAAGTCAAGATTTACACAACGAAAGCCCCCTTTCTATCTGCCCCAAAACAAAGTCTCTCCGCCCAAGCTTGCTCGTTTCGCCAGCGAAGAACACTCAACTCTCATCTCTCAACTCTCATCTCTCAACTCTCATCTCTCAACTCTCAACCCTCATCTCTCAACTCTCAACTCAATCCAAATCCACCACCGTGATGCCTGCCCCTCCGAACTGCACGTGCTCGTCGCGGAAATGACTGACGTTCGGCACTGTGGCCAGGTATTGGCGGATGAGCTGTCGGAGGATGCCCGTCCCCGTGCCGTGAAGGATGCGCACGCGTGGCATCCCCACGAGTATGGCGTCGTCGATGAAGTAGGTGACGGCATTGATGGCCTCGTCGCCGCGCATACCCCTGACGTCGAGGTCCTGGCGGAAGCTCTGGCGGCGGGAGTCGATGGCGGCACGCGTGCCGCTGCCCAGCGATGCCCACGAACCGGCAATCTGAGCATTGCGCTCCTCGGCCTTCGTCGTATCCTTGGAGGGTGTCGACGCTGGCTCCAGTCGGTCGAGGCGCATCTTCGTGCGCATGCCGGTGCCGAAGATCACGGTGGCCTGCTTGCCCTCTATCTTCTCGATGGTGCCGATGCTCTGCAAGCCTTTGATGCGCACGGAGGTGCCAATAGTGAAAGCCTCGGAAGCCCCCGAGGAGGCTTCTTTAGTCTTGCTATCACGCGACGAGCCTATAGTGCCCCCCTCGGGGGGCGAAAGGGGAGCTTGAGGAGCCTTTCTCCTCTTCTCCTCCTTGCGCTTCTTGCGCTCCTCTATCTGGCGCATCTTGCGCTCGATGGTCTCGTCGTTGGCCTTCGTGTCGATTTCCGACACCTCCTGCTTGAAGGCCTCCATCTCCTCGCGGATGCGGCGCGTGGCCTCCCGCTCAGCCTGCTGCTCGCGGATTTCGCGGATGGCGTTCTCAATCTTCTTGTTGGCCTGGCTCAGCAGCTCCTCGGCCTGCTCCTTGGCGCGCCGGAGTATCTGCTTGCGCTCCGCCTCTATCTCCTCTATCGAGCTCTCATAGCGGGCGATGCGCCCCTCGAGGCTCTTCTCATGCTGGTGGATGGTCTGCCGCTTGCCCTCCCAGTAGCGCTTGTCGCGCACGATGTCCTGCAGGTACTTGTCGCTCTGGATATACTCCCGCCCTACGATGTCGCTGGCATCCTGTATCACCTCCTCCGGAAGGCCCGTCTTACGGGCTATCTCGATGGCGAAGCTGGAGCCGGGCTGGCCGATGCTCAGCTGGAACAGGGCCTGCATCTCGCCACGGTCGTAGAGCATAGCGCCGTTCACCACCCCCTCGTGGTCCTCGGCAAAGTGCTTCAGGTTCTGGTAGTGGGTGGTGATGACACCGAAGGCCTTCCGCTGCCAGAATTGCTTCAGCACGGCCTCGGCGATGGCGCCGCCGATGGTCGGCTCGGTGCCGCCGCCGAACTCGTCGATGAGCAGCAGCGTGTGCTCGTTGGCGTGGCGGATCATCTGCTTCATGTTCATCAGGTGCGATGAGTAGGTCGACAGGTCGTCCTCGATGCTCTGCTCGTCGCCGATGTCGATCATGATGTCGTCGAAGAGTCCGCAGCGCGAGCGGTCGCCCATGGGCACCGACAGTCCGCACTGCAGCATGTACTGCAGCAGGCCGACGGTCTTCAGGCACACCGACTTGCCGCCGGCGTTAGGGCCGGAGATGATCAGCAAGCGCCCTCCACCTTCAACCTTCAACCCTCCACCTTCAACCTTCAACCCTCCACCCAATACAATGTCGAGCGGCACCACCTTCTTACCCTGCTTCTCCAGCGACAGTGCCAGCAGGGGGTGTACGGCGCGAATCCAGTCGATTCCCGGCCGCGCCTCCAGCGTCGGCTCCACGGCCTTTGTCAGCTTGGCCAGCTCAGCCTTCGCCTGTATCAGGTCTATCTGAGCCAGGAAGTCGTAGGAGTCGAGGATCTCTGCCGCGTAGGGGCGCACCTCGTCGCTGAACACCGTCAGTATGCGGATGATCTCACGCCGCTCGGCAGCCTCCAGCTCGCGCACCTTGTTGTTGGCCTCCACCACCTCCGTAGGCTCGATGAACACGGTCTTTCCCGTGGCCGACTCGTCGTGCACGATGCCGCTGATACGGCGCTTCACGCCTGGCGCCACGGGCAGCACCAGCCGTCCGTCGCGCATCGTAGGCGCAGCGTCCTTGTCGACGATGCCGTCTTTCTGGGCGGCATGCAGTATAGTATATAATGTACGCGAGATGCTGCCCTGCATCTTCGACAGGTCGTGACGGATGCCGGCGAGCGTCATCGACGCCGAGTCCTTGATCTTCCCGAACTTGTCGAGGATGCTGTCGATACGGCGGATCATCGCGGGGAAGGTCGTCACGCCCTCTGTCAGCTTCTGCAGGGCGGGATACTTATATTCGACGCTGTCCTCCGACAGCGCCCCGTCACCTCCCGACGAAGCCCCCAGATAGCGCACGATGGCGGCTATCGTCTCCAGCGAGCGCCGCAGGTCCCACACCTCGTCTTCCTCCAGGTGTGTGTTCTCCAGCCGGATGCGCTTGATGCTCTCGCGCACGTCGAAGAAATACTGCATCGGGAAGTCGTCCTTTTCCTCCTTCAGCGTGCGGAACTCATGCACCTGCCTGAGCCATTCGTTCACCTCGCCGGCATCGGTCGAGAAAGCCACAGCATCGACCTTCTCGCGCCCCAGCGCACTCAGGCAGCGCTCCTTCAGGAGGCTGCGTATCTCGTCGAACCCTATCTTATGTTCATAGTTGCTTGGATAAATCATGATCTAGTGAAAAGCATTTTCTATTTGCCTTACTCGCCTTCCCGGCTCTTCCATTCGCTGATGTTTCGCTCCTCCTTAGAGAACGCCAGGCCAACCTTCACCACCGGGCGCCCGTCGAGGGCGTACTTGCGGGCGTAGCCGCGTTCGTCGATCTGCCGCAGCGCCTCGTCGGCGCTCTTGTCGTATTTCAGCTCGATGATGTAGATGCCGCGCGGCATCACCAGCGTCAGGTCAGCCCGCCCCTTGGCACTGGCATCCTCGCACCTGACGTCGGCCCCAAAAGAGGCGAGCAGGGTGTAGAGCAGCGCATGGTAGTAGTGCTCGTTCTGGTTGTCCTGAGCCAGATGGTAGGGCACACTGGCGAAGAAGCTTTTCAAGGCCTCGATGAAAGCCGCCAGGTCGCCGTCGTCACGGAAGTCATAATAGGCGTCCAGCATCTCGCTGGTGGTTCTGCTGCCTCCCTTGATGCTGGCCACCACCTGCAGCAGGCAGTTGGCAAACCCCTGGCGCACCTCTTCGTTAGGCGTACCCAGAACATACATGTTGCGGTCGGGGAGGAAGCGGCGTATGGTGAGGTAGCCACTCTGGTAGAGCACGGGCAGTGGCTGCTCGTAGCTGTCGAAGGGCAGGTCGAAGGCCGATGCCGTACAGCGCACGTTCTCTACGCTCGGCATGTCGATGGGCGGCATTTTCGCCAGCATGTCGATAAGGGCACGCGTAGTGCCACTCTCAAACCAGTAGCTGGCCAGTTCGCCGGAGCTCATGGCGTTGAAGAGGCTGAAGGGGTTATATATGTCGGCACTACCGCGACCGAAGTGGTAGCCGTCGTAGTGTTCCTTCAGCACCCTGAGCATGTCCTCGCAGTCCAGACCCTGCTGCTGTCCCATCAGCTCGATGTCGGGGCGCAGCTCGGTGGTCAGTTCCTCTTCGGTGATGCCGCAGATGGCCTCGTACTGCTGCTGCATGGAGATGTTGTTCAGCTGGTTCAGGCGACTGAATATTCCCATCTGAGAGAATTTCGAGATGCCGGTGACGAAGACGAACTGCAGATGCTCGTCCTGGCTCTTCAGCGGACCAAAGAGGCTTTGGAAGCGCTCACGGGCAAGCCGCTGTTTCTCCGGTTCGCCCAGGCTGTGCAGGATGAAGTTGTCGTACTCGTCGACCAGCACCACCACCTTGTGCCCCGTCTGCCGCTCGGCTGCCTGAATGATTTTCGTCATGCGCAAACCATAGTTGTCGGGCGTTTCGTTCGCCACACCGTACTGCTGCTCATAGCCTTCAAGGGTGAAGTTGATAAGCTCGTCAAGGTCGTCCACAGTGAGCAGGTTAGTGGCGCTGAAGTCAAAGCGCAGCACGGGGTAGCGCTCCCACCGCCAGTCGCTGCGGGCGATGAACAGCTGTGGCTGCTCGATGCCGTCGTCGGTGGTGAAGGCCTCGAACAGCTCGCGGCGCCCCTCAAACACCTTCGCCAGCGTGTCGACCAAAAGCGACTTGCCGAAGCGGCGCGGACGGCTGAGGAAGTAGGGCTTGCCCTCGGTAATCATCTTGTAGATGAGCGGGGTCTTGTCCACATATACGTACCCGCCCATGCGGATGCTCTCGAAGCTCTGTATGCCTACGGGATATTTGCGCTTTGCTGCCATGACTCTTTCTCTAATTTGGGTGCAAATTTACAAAAAGTTTTCCGAATAATGGGCATTTCGAACGAAAATATGCAGAATGGCAGGGCAATAAGGTGCCCAAAAGTCATCGGAGAACGACGGGATATCGTACGAGGAAGGCGACTTTGAGGGCACGGCGTGTAGCGAAAGAAGGACGGACGACGTAAAGAAAATTGGTCAGAAAACAGGTCTCCGGAGCGAAGCAATCTAGAAAACGCCGGCCGGAAATTGCGGCTCGCCGACCCGCTACAGCCACCACGGGAGGACGGAAAGGGCCGGAGGCAAGTCTCCAGACGCCCGATACGGAGGGAACCGACGACAGATGCCGACCGAAGGGCCTTCCGAACGGATGCGAAGCCTCGTTACATACGTTGGAACAACACCAAAGTAGCATACTTGCGACCCCAAACTACGGCACTTGCGACCCCAAAACAGCATACTTGCGACCTCTTTCTCGGCTTCCGGCAACCCGAAAGTCGGCACTTTTCACCCCCACCGCCACATCTGGAAGACATTTTTCTCCCCAAAAACGTCTCCTCGAAAACCCCATTTTTGGCCAAAAACCGCCCATTTCAGGCCATTTTCGGGGCATAAAAAGCATCATAAAACTCGCAACACACTCATCGTCAAGCACTTACAACCACCCTCAAAATTCGCTTGTTTGCGTCCAAACGGCCGCGAGCCAGCAACGACGCCCTTCTCACGAGGGCATTTGTTAAGGATATTCATAGCACGATGTCCTATTTACTACATCCGGTTGCTCATATTACTGTCCCCACCCCTCCCCTACCGCTCGGTCGAAGGACGCTTGCTACCGAAGGGGCGTCAGCAGCAAGGGGGCTCGCCCCCTTGTCAGCACCCCGTGGCGATACGCGAAGACAAGGGGGCAAGCCACCTTGCTAAATGGCGTTGAAATGCCAAGGGATGATTATTACCGCCGACGGCAGCGAGGGCCTTGCGAAGGCTGAGGAGCTCGTGCCCGACGTCATCCTGACCGATGTGACGATGCCCACGATGGACGGCCTGGAGCTGTGCCGCCGCCTGCGGGCCAACCTCATCACCAGCCACATACCCGTCATCGTCGTCACCGCCCGCGTCACCGACGACGACCGCCTGCGCGGCATCGAGGCCGGTGCCGACGCCTACCTGACGAAGCCCTTCCGCTCCGACGAGCTGCTGCTGCGCATCGCAAAGATCATGGAGCAACGGCAGCGGCTGAGGGAGAAATGGAGCACGGCGACGCTGCCTGGCGAGACAGCAGAGGCGCCGACGGCCGACATTGCTGCGCCGACACCAGATGCCGATCCGACACCGAATGCCGAGCCGACACCGAATGCCGAGCCGGCAGCCCTAGCCACGGAGACGGCTGACAGCCCGTCGAGATACGTCTCCCTACGCACCCAGCGAGACCGCGACACCTTCGTCGCAACAGTCGACGAGATCATCGCCCGGCAGATGGGAGAAGGCAAGATCGGAGCAACGGCCATCGCCAGCGAGCTCTGCATGAGCCTCTCGCAATTCTCCAGAAAGCTCAACGCCGTGACCGGCCTGTCGCCCACCAACTACATCACCCGCCGGCGCATGGAGGAGGCCTGCCGCATGCTGGAAGAGACACATATGCTGGTCTCCGAGATTGCTAGCCGCTGCGGGTATGCCGACCTGGCGCACTTCTCGCATGCCTTCCGTCGCATCTACGGCATCAGCCCCTCGCAATATATCAACGAGAAAATAAAGCCCGTCCCCGACGGCAGCGAGTACGCGAAACCCGCGCCCGACGGCAGCGAGAACGCGAAGCCCGCCCCCAACGGCAGCGAGAACGCGGAAAAGGAAGGCGCGTAAGAGTAGCGCTACCACCAGCCGCCGCGCCTTTTTTAAGGCTCGCACGCAAAAAAGGCAGCGAAAATTTGCATAACTCGAAAAAACATCGTATCTTTGCACCCGCTTTTCATGAGCACTCACAAGGAGAGATGGTAGAGTGGTCGATTACAACGGTCTTGAAAACCGTCGTACCGAGAGGTACCGGGGGTTCGAATCCCTCTCTCTCCGCGTTTTAATGAAAAGGGAACCTTACGGATTCCCTTTTTCCTGCCTGAAAATCAACTACTTGCATTTTTAACCCATTAAAAATCTGCTATATAGAGGGAAGAACGTCCCAAAAATGACATAAGCAGTCATTGG
>CAMNHM010000028.1 GCA_946539475.1 uncultured Prevotellaceae bacterium
GCGCCTCTACAGCGCCTGCCACGACGAGGGCTACGACGTCAGCGTCGGCTCGCGCTACGTCAGCGGCGTGAACGTGGTGAACTGGCCCATGGGGCGCATCCTGATGAGCTACTACGCCTCGAAGTACGTGCGCATGGTGACGGGCATCAACGTGCGCGACACCACGGCGGGCTTCGTCTGCTACCGCCGCCGCGTGCTGCAGACCATCGAGCTCGACAAGATCCGCTTCAAGGGCTACGCCTTCCAGATCGAGATGAAGTACACGGCCACGAAGATCGGCTTCAAGATCAAGGAGGTGCCCGTGGTGTTCGTCAACCGCCGCGAGGGCACGAGCAAGATGTCGGGCGGCATCTTCTCGGAGGCATTCTTCGGCGTGATGCGCCTGCGCTGGGACGGCTGGACGCGCCGCTACCCCGCCCTGCCGCTGCTGCTTGCCGTGCTGCTCTCGATGGCCCTGCCGCAGAGCGCCGACGGGCAGAACATCCCCAAGGTGACCACCGACACGCGCTACGCCCGCGGCGCCACGATGGCCTTCGGGCGGGTGAAGAAGGTGACCATCAGCGGCACCACCGTGACCGAGCGCGGCATGTGCTGGGCCACACACCCCGAGCCCACCTACGACGAGCACCACACGACGAACGACGACCGCCTGAACAACAACGGATTCATCTACTGGCTGCGCGACCTCGAGCCCGCCACATTATATTATATGCGCGCGTACGCAAAGACCAAGGAGGGCGACATCGGCTACGGCGACGACATCAAGTTCTACACCCTGCCGAAGGGGCAGATCAGCTTCACCATGCGCGACGGCGGCGACCAGGCCACCTACGACCGCATCAAGAATGCCACGCAGACGGCCATCGACTGGTGGAACAACCTCACGGAGATGAAGGACTTCCACCCCAACGTGGGCTATGCCAGCGGCACGCCCACCGCCGACTGCTCCTACGGCGGATGGATCCGCGTGGGGCCTAACACGAGCTATCAGCGCCCGGGAACCATCATGCACGAGATGCTGCACGGCTGCGGTGTGATACCCTGGGCCGACACCGAGTGGAGCCGCCACAACCTGCGCTCCAGCGTCAACGGCGACGGCTACGGCACCGGCCACTGGCTGGGCGACCGCGTGACGGAAGTGCTGCGGTTCTGGGACAACAGCACGTCGGCACAGCTCAACGGCGACTACCAGCACATGTGGCCCTACGGCATCAACGGCGCCAACGAGGACAACGGCACCGACCTGCTCTACATCGGCAACGGCCTCATCTGCCAGGCACTGGGCGAGGACGGCCTGCAGCACACCAACAACCACTTTGCCGAGCCCTACTACGCGCTGATGCAGGAGGACACGACGAAGTTCTACATCAAGAACGAGGATCCCGACCGCGGGTTCTACACCGCCTACCTCACCCCCGACGCCAGCGGACGCCTGAAGTGGGCTGAGCTATCGGCAGCACAGGCCACGGCCAACGACAGCGCCGCATGGTACTTCACCTTCACCCCCGACAACCAGTACTACCAGGTGCGCAACGCGGCCACCGGGCAGTACCTGACCTACAGCGGTAATACGTTCAGGACCGTGGCACGCACCACGGCCACCGCCAACGAAGACTTCCACCTGATGAAGGGACGCGTCGACGTGCCGCTGGGAAGCAGCGCCACGCGGGGCTACTGGATCATACATCCCACCAGCAACTGGACGCCACCCTGTCTGACGGCCAATGCCAACGGCAACACGGCCGGCTCGACGTTCAACATTGCCAACAGCGCGACGAAGCAGCGCTGGCTGATACTCACGAGCAGCGAGACGGCAGCGCTGGAGGAAGCCGCCGTAGGCCAGCTGAAACAGCTGACGGCCGACGTGATGAAGCCTATCAAGGCGCTGGCCGACGTGCCCTGCACGGAAGACGGCGAGCCGGCGCGCCAGGCATTCGTAGCCACACTCAGCAGCATAGAGCAGCGCGCCGGCGAGGCGACGAGCTACATAGAGGTGGCTCCGCTGGCCGACGAGGCACGCAAGGCAGCCCTCGACTACCTCAGCGTGGCAACGCCCGCCGACCTGAGCAAGCCCTTCGACCTGACCTACCTCATGCCGAACAGCGACATGGCCAGCGCCGACGGATGGTCGCAGGCACCCGGCATCGCCTACGGCTGCGGCGAGTTCTACCAGAAGACCTTCAACACCTACCAGACGGTCAGCGATCTGCCCAGGGGCACCTACCGCTTCCTGGTGAACGCCTTCCAGCGCCCAGGCATGCCCACCGACTCCTACAATAGCTACATGGCCGGCGAAGACCTCGTCACCACCCGCTTCTACGTCGACGACGAGGAGACGAAGGTCAGCCACATCGCATCAGAGGTGCAGACGCGCCGACAGGGCGGATCGGAGTCGACGGTGGGAGGCAAGTACTTCATGCCCAACGACATGCAGTCGGCCAGCAAGTACTTCGCAAAGGGATTCTACGAGAATGTGCTCACCCTCGCCAGCGGCGGAGCCGACGTGAAGGTTGGGCTGCGCGGCGGCTCGACGGCCAACTACGACTGGAGCATCTTCGGCAATTTCCGCATCTATTTCTACGGAGCAGCCAGCATCGACGACCTGACCGCTATCGCCACGCCTGCCACACCCGTCGCCGGCCAGCCGACGACCGTCTACTCGCTCGACGGCCGCAGGATGCAGATAGCCCGGGGCTCGCTACAGCCCGGAATCTACATCATCGACGGCAGAAAGACGGTGGTAAGGTAGTCAACCCTCAGACTAAAGCTGGCTGAGGCGGGCGATGTACTTGCCAAGGATGTCGAACTCGATGTTCACCATCGTACCCACCTGGATATCCTGGAAGTTGGTGTGCTCCATCGTGTAGGGGATGATGGCCACCTGGAAGGAGGAGGCAGTAGGATTGCAGACCGTCAGCGAGACACCGTTCACCGTGACCGAACCCTTGTCGACCGTGAAGTAGCCCCGGCGGGCCATCTCACGGTCGACTTCGTATTCGAACGTGAAGTAGGTAGAGCCGTTGGCGTCCTCACGAGCCGTGCAGCAGGCCGTCTGGTCGACATGCCCCTGCACGATATGGCCGTCGAGGCGGCCGTTCATGAGCATCGAGCGCTCGACGTTCACCTTGTCGCCCACGCGCAGCAGACCCAGGTTGGAGCGCTGCAGCGTCTCTTTCATGGCCGTGACGACATAGCGGTCGCCGTCGATGCTCACCACGGTGAGGCACACACCGTTATGGGCCACGCTCTGGTCGATGCCCAGCTCGCCGACAAAGGAGCACGTCAGGGTGAAGTCGATGTTGCCCCTGTCGTGACGGATGGCTACTACGGTAGCAAATTCTTCGATGATTCCTGAGAACATATTCTTCGTGAAAGGAAAAAAAAGAAAGGACCGCGCCAGCTGATGTGATGAAAACTCCTTTGTTACAGGTTGTGGGAGCTCTCCGCCTTTGTAATCCACCGGCATGTTGACTGCTTGGTTAGTGGCCCGCCATTGGCAAGTGAAGACTACCCGGTTTTCACGTGTTATTTGATGAGTATCCCGATCGTTCTGACACGGTCCCTATGGGTTGAACAATGTTGATGTCTTGCTTTCGCGGTTCAAAGGTACGAACTTTTTTCCGATTACGTATGGCATTTAATCTTTTTTAATAACTTATCACGTCTCTTCCCCTGCGAGTTTCATTTTTTTTCCTTACCTTTGCACGGGAATACCAAACCTATCAACTACTTACTAAAGATGAAGAGAACACTCCTTACACTGATGCTGACCGTCGTAGTGACGGCCATCAATGCCGACGACCGCTACAGGCAATATACGCAGGGCCTGCCGTTCAGCATGCCGGAGATGAGCGCACCGCAGATACCCGACCGCGAGGTGCGACTGAGCGACTATCAGGCCGACGCCACGGGACAACGCCTCTCGACCGACGCCTTCGCCAGAGCCATCGACGCCCTGGCGCAGAAGGGAGGCGGACGCCTGGTGGTGCCACGCGGCATCTGGCTGACAGGCCCCATACAGCTGAAGTCGAACATCGAGCTGCACCTCGACCACGGGGCCGTCATACAGTTTGCTGCCGACGAGGCCCTCTACCCCATCGTCAGCACCTCGTTCGAAGGACTCGACACCCGCCGCTGCCAGTCGCCCATCAGCGCCGTCGGCCAGCACGACATTGCCATCACCGGGCATGGCGCCATCGACGGCAACGGACAGTATTGGCGCCCGCTGAAGAAGGCCAAGGTGACCGAGAGCCAGTGGAAGACGCTGACGGCACAGCCTGGCGGCGTGATGAAGCGCAAGGACTACTGGGTGCCCTCGGAGGGCTATGACAAGGCAGAGCAGATGTCTTCGATGAACGTCCCCGACAAGGAGCTCAGCGACGAGCAGTGGCAGCAAATCAAGCGCTTCCTGCGGCCCGTGATGGTGAGCCTCGTGGGCTGCCGCAACGTGCTGCTGCAGGACGTCATCTTCCAGAACTCGCCCGCCTGGAACCTTCACCCGCTGATGTGCGAGAACATCATCATCGACGGCGTGCTGGCGCGCAACCCTGCCTACGCGCAGAACGGCGACGCCCTCGACCTGGAGTCGTGTCGCAACGCGCTGATCGTCAACTCGAAGTTCGACGCCGGCGACGACGGCATCTGCATCAAGAGCGGAAAGGATGCCGACGGACGGCGACGCGGACGTCCCTGCGAGAACGTCGTGGTCAGCGGATGCACCGTCTTTGCCGGGCACGGAGGCTTCGTCGTAGGGTCGGAGATGAGCGGCGGCGTGAGGAACATCATGGTCCGCGACTGCCAGTTCCTGGGCACCGACGTCGGCCTGCGCTTCAAGTCCACCCGCGGACGCGGAGGCATCGTCGAGAACATCTATATCGACGGAATCTCGATGAACGACATCAAGACCTACGCCCTGACCTTCAACATGTACTACGGCGGCAAGTCGGTGGCCGAAGTACTGGCCGAGGGCGGACAGCCGCAGCAGGTGCAGGCGATGCCCGTCACCGAGGAGACACCCATCTTCCGCAACATCGACATCCGCAACGTCGTCTGCTCGAACGCCGGATTCGCCATGGAGTTCAACGGACTGCCCGAGATGCCCATCGACGGCATCCGGCTGAAGGACATCGTCATCCGCGCACAGCACGATGCCACGTTCCAGCATAGCAAGAACATCACGCGCGAGAACGTGAACATCATCCTCCCGTAACACGCACATACACAAACCTCAAAAACAAACAAAAAGATGAAAAAGCTACTATTACTCATCCTGACGGCCCTCTGCCAGACGGTCGCCATCACGGCATCACCACGCATCGTAGAGTCGCTGAACTTCGGGTGGCGCTTCCACCTGGGCGACGTCAGCGACGGAGCATCCGCCACACTCAACGACGCCACGTGGCGCACCGTCAACGTGCCCCACGACTTCCAGATCGAGCAGCCCTGGGTAACACCCAGCTCCAACGAGAAGGCTGTCAACGACCCCGCCGCCAACCTCGCCAGCCGACTCTCCAGCCGAGGCTTCAAGGAGATGGGCAAGGCCTGGTATCGCCTGCACCTGACGCCGGCCGACTCGCTGCGCGGCAAGCGCCTGGTGCTCGACTTCGGAGGCATCATGTACGTGGGCGACGTCTACCTCAACGGCGAGCGCATCGGAGGCACGGACTACGGATACGTGGGTTTCGAGATCGACGTCACCAACCGCCTGAAGTTCGGACAGGACAACGTCATCGCCGTCATGGCCGACACCCGCGAGCCAGGCAACTCACGATGGTACACCGGCGGCGGACTGTTCCGCGACGTACGCCTCATAGCCACCGACCGCAGCCTCTACTTCGCACGCCATCCGCTCTTCATCACCACGCGCGACAACCGCTTCGTCACCGTCTCAGCCGAGGTGGCATTCATGGGACGTGAGCGCCAGGCCCCCGTAGGGCTGAAGATCACCGACCCCGACGGACGCGTCGTTTACGAGGGCAAGACCGACGTGCGACGCTCCACGCCGGCGCGCTCCATCGAGCAGCAGCTGCCTGAAATCGAGATACAGGACCCGAAGGTATGGGACACCGCGACACCCAACCTCTACACCGTCGAGGCCACACTCTACAACGAACAGGGACAGGCCATCGACCAGGTGACCGACCACTTCGGACTGCGCACCATCGAGATTGGGCCCGCCTACGGCCTGAAGCTCAACGGACGGAAGGTGCTCCTGCAGGGATATGCCAACCACCACTCGCTGGGAGCACTCGGCGCCGCTGCCTATCCACGAGCCATCGAGAAGCGCCTGCAGCTGATGAAGACCTACGGCATCAACCATATCCGCACCTCGCACAACCCCTACAGCCGAGAGTTCATAGAGCTCTGCGACAAGTACGGCATCCTCGTCGTCGACGAGCTCTACGACAAGTGGACACGCCAGCACACCGGCGGACGCGCTGCCTTCGAGAGCATCTGGCAGTACGACGTGCCGGAATGGGTGAAGCGCGACCGCAACTCGCCCTCCGTGGTGCTCTGGAGCCTGGGCAACGAGCTACAGCAGGATGCCAACATGCCCTTCAACGACTTCGGAGTGACGATGTACCGTCTCATGCGGCCGCTCATCGCACGCTATGACTCCACACGACTCGTCACCGTGGCCATGCACCCCCGCTACCGCAACTGGCAGACCGACTCGCTGCCCTGCAACCTGGCAATGGTCACCGACGTGCAGTCGTACAACTACCGATACATGTACTTCCCGGGCGACGGACGACGCTTCCCCTGGATGACGTTCTACCAGAGCGAGGCCAGCGTATCGGCAATGGGACAGAACTTCTTCGAGATGAACCGCGACAAAGCCATCGGACTGGCCTACTGGGGAGCCATCGACTACCTGGGCGAGAGCCAGGGATGGCCTGCCAAGGGATGGGCACAAGGCGTCTTCGACATCGCACTAGAGCCCAAGCCGAAGGCCTACTACATGAAGAGTTTCTTCTGTCCCGACGAGCCGCTGGTGCACATCGGCGTGATCGAGAAGAAGGGCGACATCATGTGGAATGGCGTGCAGACGGGCAACGACGGCATGACCGACCACTGGAACCGTGCCACCGGCTCACGACTGCAGCTCGTCACCTACACCAATGCCGACGAGGTGGAGCTCGTGCTCAACGGCAAGAGCCTGGGCACGAAGCCTAACGACAAAGGCAATGCCAAGCAGCGCAACCAGATACGCTGGAGCGACATCGACTACCAGCCCGGCTACCTGGAGGCCATCGCACGCACCGGCGGCAAGATCGTGGCACGCCACCGCATAGAGACGACAAAAGAGGCCACCGCCCTGACGGCCACCTGCGACCTGCCTCCGCTGACGAAGAAGTCGCCGGCCGGCGCCGACTACTGGCATGCCGACGGGCAGGACCTGCAGCACGTGCGCATCGCTGCCGTCGACAGCAAGGGACGCTGCGACCAGACGGCGCGCCAGATGGTGACCTTCAGCGTCACTGGCCCTGCCGAGATCGTCGGTGTCGTCAATGGCGACATCACATCCAACGAGATGACCGTAGGCAACAAGCGTAGCCTCTACAACGGAACCTGCAGCGTGATACTCCGCTCCACACGCCAGCCCGGCGACGTCACACTCACCGCCACGGCCGAGGGCATGAAGAAGCCCGTCACGCTGAAACTTCAAACAAAGTAACACACACAATGACCGACGACATCCAATTCAACGACCACAACAAGGACGAGTTTCCACCTGCGCACACAGCCGAGCACCTGCTCAACCAGACGATGCAGCGCATCTTCGGCTGTGAGCGCAGCTACAACGCACACATCGAGCGCAAGAAGAGCAAGATGAGCTTCCACCTCGACCATAAGCCCGACCGCAAGGAGGAGAAAGAAATCGAACGCCGCATGAACGAGCTCATCGAGCAGGACCTGCCCGTCAGCTACGAGGTGGTGAGCCGCGACGACCTGCCGCCCGAGGTGTCGGCCGACCGGCTGCCCGCCGATGCCAGCGACGCCATCCGCCTGGTGCGCATCGGCGACTACGACGTATGTCCCTGCATCGGTCGCCACGTGCGCAGCACCGCCCAGATAGGGCGCTTCGAGCTCCTTGGCACGAACTGGGATGAGCACGAGCGCTCCTTCCGCGTACGCTTCAAGGTCGTTGCCGGATAAGGAATAAGGCCACACATAGGATAGGAAGCCGAAGGCACAATACGCTTTCGGCTTCTTGTTTGTCTGTCTCAGGTTCATCGGGCCTGTCAAGGAAATTGGTCAAAAAAAGGGTCTCTGAAAAAGTGCGAACTAGAAAAAAAAAGAGGCAGCTGAATGGGTTGGCGAGGGAGGATGCCGACGCTGAAAAGGGCCGGAAGCGTCTTCTTGACGCCCAAATTGGCATTTAGAGCAACCGATGTGGCGGGTTTGAAGTGCATCGGCACGGCAATTGCTGTGCAAAGTAACCGACATTGCTTAGCAAAGTGACCATCATTGCTATTCAAAAGTACCATATCGGTTGACCTCCGAGCGTGAGCGCTTTGTCAAGTATTTACATCCAGCTTAATATCAACCACTTACAACCACCTCCATTTTGGCCGTATTTGCAGCCTGGCGGCTGCTCGCGCGAAAGAAGGCCCTTCTCGCGAGGGCATTTGTAAGCATTATTCGCCATCTGCAAGACGCGCCCGACACTACTGGTCAGGATTCTCCTCATAGCCCTGATACTCTGGCTCCAGGGCCGACATCACAGCCTCGTAGGCCTTCGTGAGCGTCGTATGGACATTGTCAGGGCCCTTGCCGACGGGGTGGATGGGCTCGTGGATGGTGAGGCTGAGAGGATGCCAGCAGACGAAATGGCCGTCGCGCATGCGCGGCATCACACGGAACGAGCCGTTGATGGTCATCGGCACCACGGGCAGCTGCAGCTCGTCGGCCAGGACAAAGGCTCCTTTCTTGAACGAGCCCATGTGGCCGGTGAACGTGCGGGAGCCCTCTGGGAAGACGGTGACGCTGGTGCCTCCCTGCAGCGTGCGGCGCGCATCGTCGTAGGTCTTCTTGATGTTGCTCACGCCATGCTTGTTGACGAATATCTGATGGCTCTTCTCGCAGGCCCAGCCTACAAAGGGCATCTTCCTGAGCGACTGCTTCATCATCCACCTGAAGTTGCGCCCCAGATGTCCATAGATGAGGAAGATGTCGAAGGCGCCCTGATGGTTGGCCACGAAGACGTAGGACTGACCTTTTGCGAGGTGCTCACGCCCCTCTACCCTGACAGGCAGCAGGAGCAGCCAGAGGATGACCTTCGACCACCATAGTCCGGGATAGTAGCCGAAGAAATGTCCGCCACCCAGGGAGCACCCCACGACTACCGTCAGGGCGGTGACGACTGTTGCCAGGAGCCCCAGGGGCAGGGCGATGAAAAGCTGATAGATGCGATAGAGGATTTTCATAGTTAGGAGTTAGGAGTTGCTATTTTCTATGGAGCCTGATGACGACGATCTCGGGCGAGGCACCGAAGCGGAAGGGCACGACGGCTCCCAGGCCCTTCGAGACGTAGAGGGTACGCTCGCCGATGCGGTAGAGGCCCTGATACTCGCGATAGCGGAACATGGCCGGCGTGAGCCCCAATATCGAGAGCTGTCCGCCGTGGGTGTGTCCGCTGAGCGTCAGCTGTGTGTGGCTATGCGGCAGTATGAGCCGGCGCCAGGATGTCGGGTCGTGCTCGAGCATGACTACGAAGTCGTTGCGACTGAGGCCGTAGAGGGCGCTGTTGATATTGCCACGCTGCGGGAAGCGGCCCTCGCCGTCGTTCTCCATGCCGGCAATGACGATGCGCGAGGAGTCGCGCCGAATGATGCGCCGCTCGTTCATCAGCAGCGTCCATCCCATGTCCATCTGATAGCCCTCGGTATTGCCCTGATTGCGCCCGATGTCGACGGGGTCGGTCAGGTCGGTGTACATCGTATAGTCGTGGTTGCCCAGTACGGAGAAGATGCCGTCGCGCGCCTTGATACGCTCCAGCTGTGCCTCGTGCTGCTTGATCTCCGACGGCTCCTTGTTCTGCAGGTCGCCGGTGAAGACGACGGCATCGGCCTTCTGGGCGTTGATGCTGTCGACGGCACGCCGGAGGATGTCGGCCCGACGGCCCGTGTACGTGCCCAGGTGGGCATCGCAGAACTGCACGATCTTGTAGCCCTCGAAAGCCTCCGGCAGGTCGCTGAAGTATAGGTCGACGTGTTTCACCTCGAGCTTTGAGAAGCCTACATAGGTGCCCCACAGGAAGACGTACCAGCAGCACAGCAGGGGCAGTGCCAGCAGCAGTCTAAGCCTACGTCGGCGCGTGCGCCAGCAGACGACGGCGATGACGACCGTGACGAGCAGCATGACGGCCCACATGATAAGGATATAGGTGTCGGGATCGAGGAGTATGAAGGATAGCAACTGTTGCATAAGGATCGAAAGCGTTAAAGGTTTGCAGAGAGGAAGCGTCGCATCTCGCCGACCGCCATGCCCCGGCGGCGGGCATAGTCGTGCAGCTGGTCGTCGCCGATGTGTCCGATGCTGAAGTAGCGCGCGTCGGGATGGTCCATCATCAGTCCGCTGACACTGGCGTGCGGACGCATGGCACCGCTCTCGGTGAGCGTGATGCCTATCTCGCCGAAGCCCAGCAAGCGGTCGAGCAGGAAGTTGAGGCTGGCATCGGGCAGCGAAGGATAGCCCACGGCAGGACGGATGCCCTGGAAATGCTCCTGATGGAGGTCGCCGATGCTGAGCTGCTCGTCGCGAGCATAGCCCCAGAGCTCGGTACGCACCTGCTGGTGCAGGCGCTCGGCGGTGGCCTCGGCCAGGCGGTCGGCCAGCAGCTGTGCCATCATCTTCTGGTAGGGATCGTCGTCGAAGTCGACTTCCATGCCACGGTCGACGCTGGCAGCGAAGAGCCCTATGCGCGAGCCGACGGCCGACCGCCCTTTGGGGTCGATGAAGTCGGCCAGGCAGAGGCATGTCGATCCCGTCTGCTGTCGCAGGCAGGGTATCGCCGTGCCGTCGTCGAGCACGATGTCGTCGCCCTCGCTATGGGCATCGCAAAGCCTCAGCAGGGCGTGGGTACGATAACGTCCCTCCAGCGCCTGCAGCATCTGCTCAGCCTCGCAGCGCAGTCGACGCTGCTCGTCCTCCTCCTTCACCTGCCAGGCGAAGTAGAAGTAGACCCAGTTGATGTAGGGGGCTACGTCGCTGATGTCGTAGTGGAGGGTCATCTGAAGCTTATGGGCTGACCTATATAATCGGTGTCGACGACACCATTATCGTAGACGAGATGTCCGTTGCAAATTGTCTTCTCCACGCGCCAGTCGAAGGTGTGGCCCTCGAGCGGACTCCACTGGCACTTGCTCAGGATGACATCCTTGGTGAGTGTCCACGGCGAATGGGGGCGGACGATGGCAATATCAGCCTGATAGCCTGGGCGCAAGAAGCCCCGCTGACGCACGTCGAAGATGCGGGCAGGGTTGTGGGCCATGAGCTCGACGAGGCGCTCAATGGTGAGCACGCCCTCAGAGACGAGCCCCAGCATGGCGGGCAGGGAGAACTGCACCATCGGCATGCCGCTGGCAGCACGCACGCAGCCGCCCTCCTTCTGCGAGAGCAGATGGGGGGCATGGTCGGTGGCAACGACGCTGATGCGGCCGTCGGTGAGTCCCTGCCGGAGGGCGTCGCAGTCGATATAGCTCTTGATGGAAGGATTGACCTTGATGCGTGCGCCCAGCCTCTTGTAGTCGACCATCGAGAAGAGCAGATGGCCCACGGTGGCCTCGGCGGTGATGGTGTGCAGGCAATCGGCGGGGATGAGCTCCAGCTCCTCCTTGGTCGAGATATGGGCAATGTGCAGGCGCGTGCCGTGCTTGACGGCCAGCATAAGTGCCTTTGTCGTCGATGCCAGGCAGGCCTCCTCGCTGCGGATGAGGGGATGGAACGCCACGTTGGGATCGTCGCCGTGGTGCTCACGGAAATGATCCATGTTGCGGTTGATGATCGAAGTATCCTCACAGTGAACCATCAGCGGCAGCGTCGCCTCGCTGAAGATGCGCTCCAAGGCATTGTCGCGGTCGACGAGCATGTTGCCCGTCGAGCTTCCCATAAATAGCTTGATGCCGGGCAGCCGATGGGGCTCGAGTCGCGGGAAGAGGTCGGCATTGTCGTTGGTGGCCCCGAAGAAGAAGGAGTAGTTGACGTGACTCTTCTGTGCCGCCAATCGGAATTTCTCGTCGAGTGCCTCGAGTGTAGTGGTCTGCGGCACGGTGTTAGGCATGTCGAAGAAACTGGTCACTCCGCCTGCCGCCGCTGCCTGGCTCTCGCTGTCGATGTCGGCCTTGGCGGTCAATCCAGGCTCACGGAAGTGCACGTGGTCGTCGATGATGCCCGGCAGGACGTAGCAGCCGGTGGCGTCGATCGTCGAGGCCGGAGAGGGAAGAGTGGAAAGTGGAGAGTGGAAAGTGGAAAGAGGAGAGTGGAAAGTGGAGTCTTCGGGGACGACCGCTTCGATGCGCTCCCCATCTATAACAAGAGAGCCAACGAAGGCCTTGCCCTCGTTGACTATCGTACCATGTTTGATGAGTGTCCTCATGGCTGCTGACCTCCCGCTGCGCTGTCGGCTGTGACGGGCGCATCGTCGATCTCACCCTTTAGTCGAGCCATGATTTCCTTTGCTTTCGTATAATACTCGCTGACGTAGCGGTCGGCGCGGAACTTGTCGGTGGCCTTTCCCATGATCTCCTCTATCTGCGGCGTCAGCACGGGATAGTTGTAGGTCGATGTCATCATCTGGAAGGCGCAGGGACCGAGCACGTTGTCGAGGTTGTCGAGGATAAAGTGTGTCTCGAGGCTGTCGATACGCTGCAGCAGGATGTTGTCCTCCATCGACAGCTGCTCAGCGATGGTCTGCTCGTCAATGCCCTCGAGGAACATGCGTGCCTCCTTGTGGCCAAGCTCACCACGCTGGTTGTTGAGCTGTATGAGCTTGTCCATATAGTCATAGAGCTCCTCGTTGAGCGGAGTACCGGTGACCTTATGCCCCGTGCGGTCGATGATCACACGGATGTCGCCCTTCTCGATGACCAGCGGCATGCCACCGTCGCGGATAGACAGCATGGCGATGCGCGTAGTGTCGAACGACCCGACGAAGCCGAAGCCTCCGTGCACCACCTCGCAGGAGTCGATGCTCTTCATCTCGTCGCCCATCATCGTCTTTAGGTAAAGCTTACTGCCGTCAAGGACGGACACCGACGAGGAACCCTGAATGTTGTACGACTCGGTGAACTGCTCTGCACACGAGACGAGCGCAGCCAGCACCACCACAGAGTATAGATATTTGCTCATAAACAATCGTTGCATGATTACTTTCGCCTACAAATGTACAACGTTATCTTGAGGTACGGAAAAAAATTTGCGCAATTTAAACAATTGTACTTGCCTTTTAGCGTTTTTTTGCCTCTTTCTTCAGTTCGGAGTCGATTCTCATCACGGTGTAGAACTGAATGAAGGCTGCTACGAGAAGGCTCACGAGCCAGTTGTTGTGGATGTAGTTGAGCCACGTCAGATGGTCGAGTCCGAAGGGATTGCCATAGTCGGCAAACATCAAGGCAGCGGTGGCGATGAGCAGCACGTCGCTCATCAGCATGATGCGGCGCAGGCGCTGGATGGTGAAGTTGTCGCCCTCGTAGCGCTGCTGCACCTGAATGGCGACATAGGCCAGTGCACCGACGGCAAAGACGTAGGGGGCGATGCCACGAAGGAACATGCCCATCGCCGCTCCCAGCAGCATGAGCACGGCGCCAGCCAGGAAGATGGCGTTTTGCAGCTTACTCAACTGTTTCATCTCCGATGGGCAGCTCTGGTGTCTGAGGGTCGTCGCTGAGGATGAACACGTCCTCGTCCTTCATCTTCATAAAATAACGCTCGCGAGCGACGCGCTCGAGGGTCTTACGGTCGAAGTTCATCTTGTCGACCTGCTCTAGGTTGGCTTTCGTCAGTGCCTTGTGGGTGGCAATGTCTTCTTTCAGCTCGTTGATACGCACCTGATTGCGCAGGTGGGCCACGACGCTGTTGTCGCCCAGGAAGCCTACAACTAAGGTTCCCAGCGCCAGGACGACGAGATATTTGTTCAGGTGAAGGAACTTCTTCACCACATTCTTTGTCTTACTCAGAAAGTCTTTCCTTGTCATAATCGGTTCGTTATGCTAAATCCAAATCAAACTCTACACACAGCTTCGCCAGCGATGGGTTCTGCTGCCTCAGCTGCTCGAACTGCTCACGGCGCGTGAGGATCTTCTGCCGCTCTTCCTGCTCAGCCACACGCAGCGACAGGCTGATGCCGGCATGATGGAGGTACAGCTGCAGCGTCTTGACAATGCTGCCCTTGATTGTCTCCACCTCGGTCTTGATAATCTCGTTGGCCACCACCACTTCCACCTGAGGCATCTCGGTGATGACGGGATTCATGTTCTTCATCCTCGCAGCAATGCCGCTGAGATGCTGAGGCATGCGGTTGCACATCGACAGCCATTGCAGCTCGAGTTCCTCCTGGGTGAACGACTCTGCCTCCTGCTGGCACTTCTCGGAAGCGGCAGGAGTGCCCGGCAGGATGTGCATCTTGGGCTGCGACTGCTTACGTAGGTTGCTCCACGAGCTGGTGATGCTGGCCAGCGTGGGGCGCGATGTCGGGGCAGTAGCCGTCTGCGACGCCGCCGCAGGGGCGGGCTTGGCGGTTTCTGCCTGCTTTTGATTCCGCTGCACAGCCGCGGCTACCTGCGGGGCCGTCTTCTCTACGGGCTGTGACTGCTGGATCAGGGCTTTGAACAGGGATTTCAATCTTCTGGGCCTACGCCCACTGCCAGGAGTGTCGCTGTCGGGCTGCGTCAGCTGTGCTACCTCGATGAGGGTCAGCTCGACGAGCAGCCGCTTGTTCGACGACTGCCGATAGCCCAGGTCGCACTGGTTCATCACCTTCAGCGCCTGATAGAGGAACGTCGTAGGGGCCTTCTGCGCCTGCTCGGCATAGCGCTGGCATTGCTGCTGGCTGACTTCGAGCAGGGGCAGCGTCTGCGGGTCCTTGGCCATGAGCACGTTGCGGACGTGTTTGGCAAGCCCCTGGATGAGCAGTCCGCCGTCGAAGCCCTTGGCGACGATGTCGTTGAGGAGCACCATCACGTCGGCCACCTTATTCTGCAGCGAGAGGTCAACGATGCGGAAATAGTACTCCGTGTCGAGCACGTTCAGGTCCTCGATCACCTTCTCATAGGTGATGTTTCCCTGGCAGAACGATGCTGCCTGGTCGAAGATAGAGAGGGCGTCGCGCATGCCGCCGTCGGCTTTCTCGGCAATGACGGCCAGGGCGGCATCCTCATATTGTATGCCTTCGCGCTCGGCCACCGACTTCAGGTGCTCGATGGTGTTCTGAACGGTCATGCGCTCGAAGTCGTAGATCTGACAGCGGCTGAGGATGGTGGGCAGGATCTTGTGCTTCTCGGTCGTGGCGAGGATGAAGATCACGTGAGCGGGCGGCTCCTCCAGCGTCTTCAGGAAAGCATTGAAGGCAGCCGTGGAGAGCATGTGTACCTCGTCGATGATAAAGACCTTATACTTGCCCACCTGCGGCGGGATGCGTGTCTGCTCCATCAGCGTCTTGATGTGTTCGACGGAGTTGTTAGAAGCGGCGTCGAGCTCGAAGATGTTCAGCGAACGCTGCTCGTTGAACGACTGGCAGCTCTCGCACTCACCGCAGGCCTCGCCGTCGGCAGTGGGATGCTGGCAGTTGATGGCCTTGGCAAAGATACGCGCACAGGTAGTCTTTCCCACGCCTCGCGGACCGCAGAACAGGTAGGCATGTGCCAGCTTGCCGCTCTTCACCGCATTTTTCAACGTGGTGGTAAGGGCCTGCTGTCCTACTACCGTGTCGAAGGTCATGGGACGGTATTTTCGTGCCGATACGATGTATTCCATCTCTTGTATTTACTATTACGGATTTACTATTTACGGATTTACGGATTAGCCTCTTATGAGCGACGGGATGACGATTTGAGCATTCTCAATGAACTTTTCCCGCCAATTTGCTTGCAAAGGTACACCTTTTTTTCCTAACTTCATACGAAAAGCTAATATTTTTTTGCTCATAAACGCAGAAATTCGTACCTTTGCACACAATTAGAATAAACAGGAAATTCGTATATCGTAAATACCCCAGATGCCAGAAATATCAGTTCGAGGGCTGGAGATGCCCGAATCGCCCATCCGCAAGCTTGCTCCGCTTGCCGCCGCTGCCAAGAAACGCGGCACACGTGTGTACCATCTGAACATCGGACAGCCCGACCTGCCCACACCCCAGGTAGCACTCGACGCCCTGAAGCGCGTCGACCGCGACATACTGGAATACTCGCCGTCGCAGGGCTACCTCAGCTATCGCGAGAAGCTCGTGGGCTACTATGCCAAATATAACATTCAGGTCAGTGCCGACGACATCATCATCACGTCGGGCGGCTCGGAGGCGGTGCTCTTCGCATTCCTCAGCTGCCTGAACCCTGGCGACGAGATCATCGTGCCCGAGCCGGCCTACGCCAACTACATGGCTTTCGCCATCTCGGCAGGAGCGAAGATACGCACCATCGCCACCACCATTGAGGAGGGATTCTCGCTGCCAAAGGTTGAGAAGTTCGAGGAATTGATTAATGAACGCACGCGCGCAATTATGATTTGCAATCCCAACAACCCCACGGGCTACCTCTACACGCGCCGCGAGATGAACCAGATACGCGACCTCGTGCGCAAGTACGACCTCTACCTCTTCAGCGACGAGGTCTACCGCGAATACATCTACACTGGCTCTCCCTACATCTCCGCATGCCATCTGGAGGGCATCGAGCAGAACGTCATCCTCATCGACTCCGTCTCGAAGCGCTATTCGGAGTGCGGCATCCGCATCGGAGCACTGATCACGAAGAACAAGGAAGTGCGTAAGGCAGTGATGAAATTCTGCCAGGCACGCCTCTCGCCTCCCCTCATCGGACAGATCGTGGCAGAGGCATCGCTCGACACGCCCGAGGACTATCTCCGCGACGTCTACGACGAATATGTCGAGCGACGCAAATGCCTCATCGACGGCCTCAACCGCATACCAGGCGTCTACTCGCCCATCCCCATGGGTGCCTTCTATACCGTGGCAAAGCTGCCCGTCGACGATGCGGAGAAGTTCTGCCGATGGTGCCTGAGTGACTTCGAGTATGAGGGTGAGACGGTGATGATGGCTCCCGCCGCCGGATTCTACACCACCCCCGGAGCTGGCATCAACCAGGTGCGCATCGCCTACGTGTTGAAGAAAGACGACCTGGAGCGTGCACTCATCGTACTCCAGAAAGCCCTGGAGGCATACCCAGGGAGGGTTGAGGGTTGAGGGTTGAGAGTTGAGGGTTGAGGGTTGAGAGTTGAGAGACTTTTGTTGAGAGACTTTTGTTGAGAGATGAGGCTTCCCCTATTCATCGCACGACGTATCTACGGACAGGACGACGACCAGCGTAAGGTCAGCCGCCCAGCAATACGCATCGCCACACTGGGCGTCGCCATCGGACTGGCAGTAATGATTGTCACGGTGGCCGTCGTGCTGGGATTCAAGCATACCATACGCGACAAGGTCGTGGGCTTCGGTAGCCACATACAGGTGCTCAACGTGCGCTCCATCGGCACAGAGGGCGCTGCACCCGTCGCGATGAACGATAGTCTCGTCAATATCCTCAAGGCCATCCCTGGCGTCCGTCATGTGGAGCGCTTTGCAATGGCACAGGGCATCCTCAAGACCGACCAGGATTTCCTAGGAGTGATGTTCAAGGGCATCGGCCCCGAATACGACACAAGCTTCCTCAGCGAGAACATCGTAGAGGGTAGCCTGCCTGCATTCCACGACAAGAACCCGCTGCAGGGCGAGGCAAACTCGAGAGAACATCCCTACTCGCTCGTCATCTCGAAGACGATGGCCGACAAGTTGCAGCTGCACGCTCAGGACATCGTCTATGCCTACTACATCGGACAGCGCGTGACACGCGTGGCCTACCAGGTGAAGGCCGTCTACCAGACGAACATGAAGCGCTTCGACGATCTATTCTGCATCACCGACCTCTACGTCGCACGGCAGCGCAACAGCTGGCGAGGGGACCTATGCTCGGGCGCTGAGCTGCTGGTGGACGACTTCGAGCAGATCAACCAGATAGATCAGGCGCTGACCGACAACTTCCTCGACCGCGGACGACTAGACAGCGAAGGCAACACCCTCACCTCGCTTACCATCCACCAGGCATACCCCACCGTCTTCCAATGGCTCGACCTGCTCGACATCAACGTATGGATCATCCTGGCACTGATGGTGGCACTGGCGGGATTCACCATGATCAGCGGACTACTCATCATCATCCTCGAGCGAACACAGATGATCGGCGTGCTGAAAGCCCTGGGAACGCGCAACAGCACGATTAGGAAGACGTTCCTCTGGTTTGCAGTCTTCATCATCGGACGAGGACTACTCTGGGGTAACATCCTCGGACTGGGCATCATCGTGCTACAGAAGCTGACGGGCATCGTAAGCCTCGACCCGCAGACCTACTACGTCAGCGAGGCCCCGATGGAGATCAACATTCCGCTCATCCTCCTCCTCAACATTGCTACGCTCATCATCAGCGTACTGGTGCTCATCGGCCCCAGCTACCTCGTATCGCGCATCCATCCTGCCCGCTCCATGCGATACGAATAGAAAGTCTCTGCAATACCTATCATTAGTCTGAAAAAGGAAGAGAAACGACTAAATTGTACCTTTTTTATAGTCTCGCATATAAATACTGCACAAAAAATTTGCTAATGTGCAGAAAATAGAGTACCTTTGCACAAAATTTTTAATACTGTGCAATGAATAAAGGCTCAAGCTTCAACGAATATATTCGACAAGCCATCCTGAAGAACTGGGATCAGAACGCACTGACCGACTATCAGGGCCAAACGCTACAGTTCCACGACGTAGCCCGCAAGATTGAAAAGCTGCACATCGTCTTCGAGAATTGTGGCATACAGGAAGGCGACAAGATAGCCATCTGCGGAAGAAACTCCGCCCACTGGGCTGTAACCTTCCTTGCCACCCTGACCTACGGTGCAGTGGCAGTGCCCATCCTCCACGAGTTCAATGCCGAGCAGATACACAACATCGTCAACCACTCTGAGTCGCGACTGCTCTTCGTCGGCGACTATGTAGCAAAGGAGGTTGACCCCGGACAGATGCCAAATTTGGAGGGCATCGTCAACATTCCCGATTTCTCGCTGATGCTGTCACGGTCGGAACAGCTTATCTACGCGCGCGAACATTTAAATATGATGTTCGGGTCGAAGTATCCCAAGGCTTTCACCAAGACCGACATACACTATCACGAGGACCAGCCCGACGAGCTGGCGCTGATCAACTACACCAGCGGTACGACGGGATTCTCAAAAGGCGTAATGCTTCCCTATCGCGGACTATGGGGTAATGTCGACTTTTGCATCCGCCGCCTCGGCGAGATGGTGAAGCCGGGAAGCGCCGTGCTCGACATTCTTCCGATGGCTCACATGTACGGACTGTCGATAGAGTTCCTTTTTGGATTCTGCAATGGCAGCCATCTGTTCTTCCTCAACCGCCTGCCCTCCCCCACCCTTATCGCGAAGGCTTTCACCGACGTTCAGCCGAAGCTCATCATCACCGTGCCGCTGATCATCGAGAAGATCATCCGCAAGCGCGTGTTCCCCGTGATGCAGACGCCGCGCATGAAGCTACTGCTGGCCATGCCTGTGGTCAGGGACAAGGTGAAGGAGAAAATCTGCCAGACAGTCTATGAGGCCTTTGGCGGACAAGCCTACGAGGTCATCGTCGGAGGAGCAGCCCTGTCGAAGGAGGTGGAGGAGTTCCTGCTCTCCATCGGATTCCCCATCACCGTAGGCTACGGCGCCACAGAGTGTTCACCGCTCATCAGCTACCGCGACTGGAAAGAGTTTGTTGCCGGCTCGTGCGGATGTGCCATCGACAATATGGAGGTGCGCATCGACAGCCCCTATCCGCAGCATCAGCCTGGCGAGATACTCACCCGCGGCACAAACGTCATGCTGGGTTATTACAAAAACGAGGAGGCTACACGAGCAGCACTCGACAAGGACGGCTGGTATCACACCGGCGACCTTGGCACGATGGATGCCGACGGCAATATCTTTATCCGCGGACGTATCAAGAACATGCTGCTCGGTAGCAACGGGCAGAACATCTACCCAGAGGAGATTGAGGACAAGCTGAACTCCATGACCATGGTCAGCGAGTGTATCGTGGTGCAGAGAGCTGAGAAACTGGTGGCACTGGTCTACCCTGACCAGGACGAGATGATGAACTTCACCCGTGAGGAGATGCAGGGCATCATGGAGCAAAATCGCCAAGAACTGAACCAACGGCTACCGGCCTACAGCCGTCTTACACAGATAGAGCTCATGGACGAGGAGTTCAAGAAGACTCCCAAAAAGAGCATCAAGCGTTACCTTTACCAATAACCAAAGAAACTGACGGACCACTATGAAAGAGATACCAAGCTATAATGCGCTCATCGAGAAAAGCATCATCGACCACTGGGACATGGATGCACTGACCGACTATAAAGGACAGACACTGCAATTCCACGATGTGGCGCGAAAGATTGAGAAAGTGCACATACTGTTCGAGAACAGCGGTGTGCAGCGTGGCGACAAGATTGCCCTCTGCGGAAGGAACTCAAGCCAATGGACAGTAGCCTTTATCGCTACGATTACCTATGGCGCCATCGCCGTGCCTATACTACATGAGTTCACACCCGACCAGATTCACAACATCGTGAACCACTCCGACGCGAAGCTCCTCTTCGCCGGCGATCACATCTGCGGCAGCATCGACCCGGCGCAGATGCCCCACCTGGAAGGCATCGTGCGCAATAGCGACTACTCGCTCATCATCTCACGCACCGACAAGCTGACCTATGCCCGCGAGCACCTCAACGAGCTCTACGGCAAGAAATTCCCCAAATACTTCAGGAAGGAGCACGTACACTACTACCACGAGCAGAGCCCGGACGAGCTGGCACTGATCAACTATACCAGCGGCACGACGGGATTCTCGAAAGGCGTGATGATTCCTTATCGCGCACTGTGGTCGAACTACGACTTCGCCTGCTCAGCCATGGGTAACGAGCTGAAGCCGGGTGACAACATCATCTCCATCCTGCCGATGGCTCACATGTACGGTATGGCCTTCGAGTTCAGCTACGAGTTCATCAGCGGCTGCCACGTCTACTACCTCAACCGCGTGCCGTCGCCGGCCATCATCGCCCAGGCCTTCGCCGAGGTGAAGCCGCGTATCATCATCGCCGTGCCACTGATCATCGAGAAGATCATCCGCAAGAAGGTGTTCCCGAAGATACAGACGCCACGCATGCGACTGCTACTACAGATTCCGGTCATCGAGCAAAAGGTGCGCGAGACCATCTGCAAAGAGGTGAGCAAGGCCTTCGGCGGCAACTTCTTCGAGGTCATCATCGGCGGCGCTGCCTTCAACCAAGAGGTGGAGCAGTTCCTGCATCGCATCAACTTCCCCTACACCGTGGGCTACGGCGCAACAGAGTGTGCGCCCATCATCTGCTACGCCGACTGGCACAGTTTCGTGCCTGGCAGCTGCGGCAGGGCAGCAAAGCACATGGAGGTACGCATCGACTCTCCCGACCCAGAAAACATACCGGGCGAGATACTCACCCGAGGGCTGAACGTTATGCTGGGCTACTACAAGAACGAAGAAGCCACGCGCGAGACGATCGACAGCGAGGGATGGTATCACACGGGCGACCTGGGCACGATGGACTACTACGGCAACGTGTTCATCAACGGACGGTCGAAGAACATGCTCCTCAGTGCCAACGGCCAGAACATCTACCCAGAGGAGATTGAGGACAAGCTCAACTCGATGACGCTCGTGCAAGAGAGCATCGTCGTGCAGCGGGAATCGAAGCTGGTGGCACTCGTGCATCCCGATCTCGACGAGGCCCGCAACATGGGATTCACCATGGAAGACCTGCAAGGCATCATGGAGCAAAACCGCAATGGGCTGAACCAGGCCCTGCCTGCCTACGAGAAAATCAGCGAGATAGAGATCCACGAGCTGGAGTTCGCCAAGACGCCTAAGAAGAGCATCAAGCGCTACCTCTACACCTGACGCCACTAAATAATACGTATACGGAAGCAGGAGACTTCCGCACCGACAATTTGAAAAGGCATCGCCACT
>CAMNHM010000029.1 GCA_946539475.1 uncultured Prevotellaceae bacterium
TATGGCGGACAAAGGGAGCAGGTAATGTCTTTCAACTCCTTTAACTCCTTTAACTACTTTAACTCCAAAAGTTTAGCTAATGCGAAACTTGAATTTCTTTATCGTGAGAACAGCGTGAATGGCTGGATGCCGGTGTAGACTTAATCTTCATTAGTGCTCATTAGTTTCTCTCTTTTACATGACTGAGCATTTACCCTCTACTCGAAAAATCCAAATAAATTTGGTTTTTCGCTTGCTTATTCGTACCTTTGCAGAAGAATTCATGATTGTGACAGAAATGCATACAAGAGAAGAACAAATGAAAGCCTTCGGAAGGCTGCTCGACGTGCTAGACCAGCTACGCGAGAAATGTCCGTGGGACCGCAAGCAGACCAACGAGAGCCTGCGCCCGAACACCATCGAAGAAACCTATGAGCTCTGCGACGCACTGGCTCGCGGCGACCAGCACGACACGATGAAGGAGCTGGGCGACGTGATGATGCACCTCTGCTTCTACGCAAAAATTGGACAGGAACAGGGAGCCTTCGACATCTACGACGTGCTGCGTCAGCAGGCCGACAAGCTCATCTTCCGGCATCCGCACATCTACCATCCATCGCAGGTGGGGGCCGACAATCCCCGTCCCCTACCCTACGGCGAGACGACGGAGGAGAGGGAGTTTTCGCAGGCGAAAACTTCGGAGGAAGTACTCCAGAACTGGGAACAGATTAAACTGAAGGAGAAGGACGGCAACAAGACCGTGCTGTCAGGAGTCCCTGCAGCACTACCTTCAGTCATCAAGGCCTATCGCATACAAGACAAAGCCCGTAATGTGGGCTTCGATTGGCAAAGAAGAGAGGACGTCTGGGATAAAGTACGCGAGGAGATGGACGAGCTACAGGTTGAACTGGAAAAGGATGACAAGGAGAAAGCCACCAGCGAGTTGGGCGACTTCCTCTTCGCCGTGATCAACGCAGCCCGCCTCTACAAGCTCAACCCCGACAATGCCCTTGAGCGCACTAACGCGAAGTTCATCCGCCGCTTCAACTACATCGAGCAGCACAGCATCCGTGCCGGCCGTCCCCTGACCGAGATGACGCTCGACGAGATGGAAGCCCTTTGGGAAGAGGCAAAGAGCCAAGAACGGAACTCCACTCCCGACTAAGAACAAATGTCTCTCATCTCTCAACTCTAAACTCTCAACTCCCAATGGAGCCATTTAAGATTCATATACTAGGATGCGGCAGCGCATTGCCGACAACACGCCACTTCTCGTCGATGCAGGTGGTGGAGTGCCGGGGGAAATACTTCATGATCGACTGCGGCGAAGGAGCACAGCTGCAGCTGCGACGGTCGTCGATATCGTTCGAGAAACTCGGACACATCTTTATATCCCACATACACGGCGACCACTGCTTCGGACTCATCGGACTGATCAGCACCTTCGGACTGCTGGGACGAACTGCAACACTCCACGTCCACGCGCCGGCAGCGCTGGAACCAATGCTGAAGGCACAGCTCGACCTGTTCTTCAACTATGACATCGGCTACGAAGTGGTGTTCCACGAAGTAGACACCAGCCGACAGACCATCGTCTACGAAGACCGCTCGCTGACCGTCGAGAGCATTCCGCTGGACCACCGCATGCCCTGCAGCGGATACCTGTTCCGCGAAAAACCCGGACTGCCGCACATTCGCCGCGAGATGATCGACATGTATGGCATCCCCCTGTCGCAGATCAACAACATCAAGGCCGGACAGGGCTACACGCTGGCCGACGGCACCCATATCGACCACGAGAGGCTGGTGACACCCGCCGACGCTCCGCGCTCATATGCCTACTGCTCCGACACACGCTACATGCCCAAGCTGCACACCATGATCGAGGGCGTCGATACACTCTACCATGAGAGCACCTACGCCGAGGACAAGATCGACGGCGCCGCGAAATACTACCACTCAACGGCAGCGCAGGCGGCACAGGTGGCCCGTGACGCTCATGTGGGAAAGCTGCTGCTGGGCCACTACAGCGCACGCTACGCCGACGAGACAGTGCTCCTGAATGAGGCTAAAAAGACGTTCGAAAACGCCTTCCTGACCAACGAAATGGACATTTTCGACGTGAAATAGCAACTTTTAAGACAAAAAATTTGGCAGAAAAGAAAATATTTGCTATTTTTGCGCTGTAATTACAAAGATTTGCATGCATGAATAGAAAAGGTTTACTCATTATCGCTTGTGCCGCGTTGATGACGCTCGCTACACCCGCTGCCGCCAAGACAATGGTGACGGAGATGGGCATTGCAGAGCAAGTCGACGAGCAGGCGCCGACGCTGAGTGTCGAAGGCAACACCGTCAGCGTGAAGGATGCCAGCGGGATGACCCTCGAAGTGGTGTCACTCACGGGAAGGGCCGTCGCCACGTACAAGATTGAGGGTCCTGCCCAGCGTATAGAACTAAATTTGCAAAAGGGGTGTTACATTCTAAAGGTTGGCAAGGTGGTCAGAAAAATCACCGTGCGATAATCATAGTCGGAGCTCTCCTAGCCCTCAACATCTCCGCCTGTAGGCAAAGTCATGCGGAAACACCGGCCGACGAGACTGCACAGAAGACGCTGCAGCTCTATCGGAAGCATGCCCTTGACGCACAGCAGCAACTCGACATCATTATCGACCAGTCGGACGACTCGACGTTCGCCGACCGTTTCGTCAACAGCTACTACCAGCAGGGCGGGCGCTGGCTGTGGATGAATAATCCCGACCAGCTGGAGCTCGGCGACGCCCTCGACAGCCTGCTGCACGCAGAGCTGCCGGCGATGGGATTCAGCGAGGAGCACTTCAGCCTAAGTGACATTGACAACGGACTCAAAGCGATGCGTAACCCTGAACAAGTTGACGGATTGCCCGTGACAATGGCACAGATGGAAAACCGCCTGACGAAGGCATACCTGCACTACGCCGTAGGACAGCGCTTCGGCTTCACGACACCAAAGAGACTCTTCGGAAAGAGCAATTACGACATCACGACAGAGGAGGCCGACACCGCCTTCGTCGTAAGAGCCATCCGACAGCTGCGCACAAAGCAGCGTATGCTCGACTTCCTGCAGGCAGCAGCGCCCACCGACAAAGCCTACAATCGACTGAAGGAGCAGCTCGCCAAGGACAGCACTCCAGATAAGCGCAACCGCATACTCTGCAACATGGAACGCCTGCGCTGGCGCGACGCAAAGCATGCGAAGGAGGCTGAACGCTACGTCTTCGTGAACATCGCATCGCAACAGATGTGGGCCATCGCCCCCGACAGCGTCATCAACATGCGGATATGCTGCGGAAAGCCAGCCACAAAGACACCGTTGCTGTCGAGCGAGATTAGCCGCATAGAGCTGAACCCCGAATGGGGCATCCCGCAAAGCATCATCCGCGGAGAGGTGAGCCATCACGCTGGCGACTCGGCCTATTTCGCACGACGCAACTACTACGTCACCAACAGCGCAGGACAGCGCGTGAACCCCGCCCGCCTGAGTAGCAGCGAGCTTGGCAGCGGGCGATATGCCGTCAGGCAGCGAAGCGGAGCCGGCAACTCGCTGGGCCGCATCATCTTCCGGTTCCCCAACAAGTTTTCCGTCTACCTGCATCACACCTCGTCGCCAGGAGCCTTCAACCGCGACGTAAGGACCATCTCGCACGGATGCGTCAGACTGCAGCGGCCCTTCGAGATCGCAGAGTTCGTGCTGCCCAATGCCGACGAGTGGATGCTCGACAAGATGCGCCTGTCAATCGACATGCCGCCAAAGACCGAGAAAGGACGCGAATACAAGCAACAGCACGAGGGAGCCATACGACTGGTGAACAACGTCAGCGTGGACCCTAAAGTGCCTGTGCTGATCGACTACTATACGCTCTACCCTAACCCGAAGACGGGCGAGCTCGACACTTGGGGCGATCCCTACGGATACGACCCCATCGTACTGAAGGCCATCAAGCCGTTCCTGCGCTAAAAATCAACACGTCAGAAAGAGAGGCGAGAATGGCAAACTACGACGACCTGCAGTTGAAAGACATGCTGAAGAATCCTGCTACACAGCGCAGAGGATTCGAGGCACTCGTCAATCAGTATAGCGAACAGCTGTACTGGCAGGTGAGACGTATCGTCATCACACACGAGGACGCCAACGACGTGCTGCAGAACGCATTCCTAAAGGCTTGGACGTCGATAGAGACGTTCAAGGGCGACTCAAAGCTCATCACGTGGCTCACGCGCATCGCCATCAACGAGGCACTCGACTTCACACGCAAGCAGAAGAACCGCCCGACACTGAGCACCGACGACGCCGACCTGGGACTGGCCAACCAGCTGATGGCCGACAAGTACTTCGACGGTGACGAGACAGAGGCACAGCTGCAGGAAGCTATCGCCAGCCTGCCCGACGTACAGCGGACAGTGTTCCAACTGAGATACTATGACGAGATGAAATACAGCGATATCAGCAAGGTACTGGGAACGTCAGAAGGAGGTCTCAAGGCATCCTACCACATAGCGGTGAAAAAAATTACAGAATTTTTTCATCGCCGCGATTAAACCTTTAACAACCACGCGCGTCAATAGAACAAAAGGAACAAACAACTATGATGAACGAAGAAGTATATCTGAACGAAAGAATGGGAAAGAAGAACCCATTCACCGTACCGGAAGGCTACTTTGAACAGCTTACGGCACAGGTGATGGATCGCCTGCCGGAGAAGAAACCGGCAAAGGTGGCTGTCATGAAGAGACTGCGCCCGTGGCTCTATGCTGCAGCATGCACATGCGTCGGTGTGTTCATCGCCGCCATCGCCTTCAACAGGCAGGCAGAGGAGATGCCCGGACAGCAGCAGACTGCCAATAATGCGCAGGAGAACTACTACTACAGCGACAGCTACATCCAGCAGGCTGCCGACTACGCAATGATCGAGACGGAGGAGATCTACTCATACCTCCTGGCTGACATGTACTAAAAACAAGGAGACAACTCAACGATGAAGAAACTGTTAATGATCCTCATCCTGGCAACAGCGGTACTAGGCTCACAGGCGCAAGGACAAAGACACCAGTGGCAGCAGCAACAAAAGCAGTCGCAGCAACAGCCACAACAGCAGTTTTCGCCCGAGATGTTCGAGAAGCAGATGCAGGACTACATCACGAAGGAAGCCAAGCTGACTGAGCAGGAAGCTGCCAAGCTCTTCCCCATCTACAAAGAGATGCAGGACAAGCAGCGCGTTCTCTTCGGACGGCAGCGCGAGCTGGCCAACGTCAAGCCATCAGACGAGGAAGGATGCCTGAAAGTTATCAAGGAGAGCGACGAGATTGACATCGAGCTGAAGCGCATCCAGCAGACATACCATCAGCGAATCATCAAGATGCTGTCGGCATCGAAGCTATACGACGTGATGAAAGCCGAGCAGCACTTCCGCCGCAGTCTGATGACAAACTGGGGCCGAGGCGGACAGATGCAGCAGCCCGGGCGCTTCAACCCCTTCGGACAATGGCCGCAGCAACAGCAAGGTCAAGGTCGCGGATGGCAACGAGGACAGCGCCATCAGCGCTGAGGACGTGCAAAGACAGCAGCATCGCGGCTGAGCAACGACGAAGACTCCTGACGAGACGACAAACGACGCCAGGCAGAGGTGTAGACATCGACTACACGCTCTGTCTGGCTTTCGTTTAGGTGGTAGGTGCGACGCAAGCTGACGGTATAGAGACTGCTGTCGACAGGCTCGGCGACACGCTCCAGACGCATGTCGACCGTCAACGCATCGCTTAGACGGACTGTAAGGCTATCAGTCGACAGGGCGGTCATCTCGCTCTTCCCATCGAAGCGATTTGTCACCTCCGCCTTCATGCGCGCCTCCATAAAGTCGAGCATGTCCAGGCGGTTGTTCTTTGTCAGATAAGGCATCAACGAGTCGGGCATCTCACGGAAGAGAGCAGCGACGGTGGGCTCCTGGGCAAAGGCGCAGGCAGGAGCACAAGCTATCAGGGCAGCAAAGAAAAGACTTCTCATATCTCTCAGCAAGGGAATCTACTTATTACTCTCAGGTAGGGGGGAAAGATTATAAATGCAGTGTGGAATCGTAATCCATCGGAAGACGCTTGCCAATGCTCGTCACGATGACGGCAGCTCCCTGGCGAGCGGATTCCTCGCGGATGAGCTGTGACATCACAAGAGCCATGCGATCATCGACGTGACTGATCGGCTCGTCGGCCAGAAGGAAGCTGAAGGGCTGCACCAGGGCACGCATCAGGGCGACGCGCTGCTGCTGACCAAACGACAGGAGGGCAACACGCGTGTCGAGCTTGTCGGCAATCTCAAGACGTTCGAACCATTCGCGAATCTGCAGACGAGAGGTATTGCGTGTGAGGCGATTCTTGATATCGACATTCTCGAAGGCAGTCAACTCAGGGAAGAGGCGCAGCTCCTGGAACAGACAGCTCACCTGACAACGGCGCAGCTGGCTCCAGTCGGCGATGGTGAACAGGCGGGCATCGCAATCGTCGAAGACGATGCGACCGCTATAATCGTTGCGATAGCCCAGGATATAGCTACAGAAAGTGCTCTTACCCTTTCCGCTCTCGGCCTCAATGAGATAGGAACGACCACGCTCGAATGTAGCAGCAGAGCGCCAGACATCGGACACTATCGCGTCCGACTGACCGCTGAACACCTGCGGCAATACATCGCTGAACGTGATTCTATCCATACTGTTGCGACATTTGCATCATCATCACTGCGGCCAGACCGGCTGTCTCAGTACGCAGACGACTGCGCCCCAGATCTACTGACACAAAGCCGGCATCGACGGCAAGGCGCACCTCGTCGATTGAGAAATCGCCCTCAGGCCCCACGAGCACAATCACCTCAGCACCTTCAGGAGCGCGATGAATGCGAAGCTCGTAATAAAGGCTCACACGGGGGACTTCCTCATAGCAGTGGGCGATATAGCGATAGGGACCAGCAGCATGCTGGGCAATGAACGTCTTGAAGTCCTGCATCTCGTGGACAAGTGGTTTCCAAGCCTTACGGCTCTGCTTCATCGCTGCAACGACGATCTTCTCAAGACGGGGAGTCTTCACCACCCGTCGCTCCGAGAAACGGCAGTCGAGCAGCGAGAGCTCGTCGAAGCCTATCTCGGTAGCCTTCTCGGCAAGCCACTCGACACGCTCCATCATCTTCGTGGGAGCGATTGCCAGGTGAAGCCGGGCAGCCCAGGGACGAGGCTGGGGCAGCGTTTCAAGAATGTCGTAATAGCAATGCTTCCCGCCAACGCCCGCTACTGTTGCACGAAAGAAGTTCCCCTCGCCATCGAGCAGCATCATCTCGTCGCCCTCCTTCAGACGAAGGACGCGAATGGCGTGTTGGGATTCCTCCTCAGGCAGCATCGTAGACCGCGAAGCCTCGGGAACATAGAAGTAGCGCTCCTCCTTCATTGCTTCCTGCGTTTTAGCTCATCACGAAGTTGTGAAGCCAACTCGTAGTTCTCTTCCTCGACAGCATTCTTCAGCGCCATCTGAAGACGCTCGGTCTCGAGTGTGTTAATAGGTATAGCGACACCACGGGTTTCCTCGTCGAAAGGAACACTCTGCTGACTCATCACCCGCTCCTCGATATAAAGCGGGATCTGGGAGATAATGCTCAGCAGGACGGCGTCGCTCATGCGGATGCGAGCGCTGACTCCGCTGTCGATATCCATCAGCATCACCTGATACTGACCGTCGTAGACACCCACGATGGTCATCTCGCAGGTCGAGGAGAGCATCTGCACAAGCACTTCGGGCAAAAGTATCTTGCATAGCTCCTTGTTCCCCTGCAGACGCATCACCAGCTGACGTGTCATCTCACCGTCGCATACTACTGAAAGCACTCGCTGGCGCTGCTCATCGGTCAATAAGATGACCGACAAGTCCCCACTTCCTACGATCTGTTGCAGGTTCTCGAATCTCAGTAGTACGCGGCGCATAGATGTTAACTCTTGACAAATGACAGAAAGACTATTGTTTCTCAGGCTTGAACAGCAGGGCGAAGGCAATACCCACTACACAAGCGTAAGCAGCAAAGATATACCAGCAGGTAGACCAGTCGCCTACGGTGTAGAAGTTGTCGTTGACCACCTCTCCATGCGTGTAGCTGTTGATTATAGCCTGTGCGCCGAGTGTTCCGAGGGTAGCGCCGACGCCGTTGGTCATCAGCATGAACAGTCCTTGGGCACTCGAACGGATGGAGTCGTCGGTGTTGTTCTCGACGAAGAGCGAGCCGGAGATGTTGAAGAAGTCGAAGGCGACTCCATAGACAATCATCGAGAGGATGAAGAGCCATACGCCACTACCGGGATTACCCATTCCAAAGAAGGCGAAGCGGAACACCCAGGCGAACATTGCAATGAGGATGACGTTCTTGATGCCAAAGCGCTTCATACAGAACGGGATGAGCAGAATACAGAGTGTCTCGCTAATCTGTGATAGCGAGATCAGGATGTTAGCGTGCTGAACGCCGAACGTATCGGCATACTCGGGAACTGCTCCAAAGCTGTTGATGAACGGATTGGCAAAGCCATTGGTGATTTGCAGGCAGACGCCGAGGAACATCGAGAAGATGAAGAATACGGCCATGTTACGCTTCTTGAAGAGCGTGAAAGCGCGTAGCCCGAAGGCTTCAACGAATGAGGTCTTCCCCTGTTCCTTTTTCACCGGACACTGAGGCAGCGTGAAGCAGTAGAGGAAAAGAATGATGCTCAGCACGCCGGAGACGACGAACTGGTTCTGGTTGTCCTGGAAGCCCATCAGGTCGACGAACCACATCATGAGAATAAAGCCTACCGTTCCCCATACACGAATGGGCGGGAAGGCGGTGACGGTGTCGAGCCCAGCTTTCGTCAGCGCATTGTAGGCTACGGAGTTGGCCAGTGCAATGGTAGGCATGAAGAATGCCACACTCATGGCATAAAGGGAGAAGATGATTCCGAACTGCGACTCCTGTCCGTTTGTGTACCCGTACCAGGCTGTTGCAAACATAAAGAGTCCGGCAAGCAGGTGGCAGATGCCCAGCATCTTCTGCGCCTGCACCCAGCGGTCGGCAATGATACCGATGATGGCGGGCATGAAGATCGACACTATTCCCTGCATCGAGTAGAACCAGCCGATCTCGGTACTGAGGCCAATGTTACCCAGGTAACGGCCCATACACGTCAGATACGCTCCCCAGACAGCGAACTCCAGGAAGTTCATGATCGACAATCGTATTTTCAAATCCATAGCTCAAAAAGTTTTTAGTTAATGACTACTGTTGTCGCGTATTTATTATTTTATCATCATATTATTATGGTACGCACGCAGGGAGCCCTCCCCATCACGTCTCAACACTATCTCGCCCGGCATCCACTCCGTCTGGGCCATCTCGCCGATCAGGGGGAACCAGTTGATCACCCGCCCCTCCATCAATTCTATCGCCAAGAGAGTCTGTCGGGAGCCGTTCTCCAGAATCGTCGCGTGAGAAGCTATCCGTCTCAGTTTCTTCATTGCGTGTATGGAAACGAATTAGTTGAACATTACTAAGGAAGAGCAGGCGAGTGGAAGCTTGAGCCTCAGAACCGCCGTTGAGATAGAAGAAGCCTTTCACGGCCTTGACGACCCGTGTAGTGTCCTGAGGTGTCCTGAGCTGACTCAGCCCCGAGGTGGCAAAATGAAGGTTGCGCCCAACGACCGTATCGCCGTAGTCCACAGCGACGTAGGCCATACCGTCCTTGGTGCCCGTCTGGAACATATAGTCGCTCATGAACATCAGCAGCAACTCGTCACCGCGCCGCCATGTGGAGTCAGCATCGATATGAAACTCCCAGCGGTTGTAGGGAGGCATTGGCAGAAGGAGCGCCGTAGTGCGGTCGGGCCAGATGTTTGCCGTATCGCCGGTAGCGTTATACTGAGCATACTTGCCGATCTCGCCCTCCGATGCTCCGAGCACGAGCGCCTGCTCGTCGAGCCGTTCGGTCACCCGCTCGAAGATTTTATCGAAGCGATCAGCACGCGTATAGTAATAGACGAGCGACGAGTCGAACTCGGCCTGACTGATTCCGTGCTTCTTCAGGGCGGCCTCGGTATAGAGCGCAACGTGGTACTCACGCTCCTCATGGGAGATTTGCTCCTGTTGTGCGATGGCCCGCGCCATATAGTAGTCGACAAGCAAGTCCTCCATCTCGTCAGGCTGGATATACTTGCTTGGCGTTCCCGGCTTGCATGCTGCGACGAGCACGACGAGCAAGACGGCTATCAGAGGACAGGTCCTATTCACGTTTCAGACTGATCTTGGCCAATTCCTGTCGATAGAAGAGCAACAGCGCAACGACACCAACCGAGATGCTCGAATCGGCAAAGTTGAACACAGGGCTGAAGAAGATAAACTCCTCACCGCCCCAGAAGGGCATCCACTGCGGCCATGTGGTCTGGATGATGGGAAAGTAGAACATGTCGACCACCTTCCCCATGAGGAACGAAGCGTAACCGTTGCCAAGTCCTACCCACTGGCTGACGTGTAGGGGCGTCGATGACTCGAAGCCCAGGCCATAGAACATGCAGTCGATGAGGTTGCCGGCAGCACCGGCGAGCACCATCGACAGGCAGACGACATACCCCCAGCGAGCCTTATTGCGTGCCTGCAGCCAGATGTAGTAGCTCAACAGGCCGATAGCGACGACACGGAAGAGCGACAGCGCAAGCTTCGAACCGATCTGCATACCATAGGCCATACCATTATTCTCTATGAAGGTGATGTAGAACCAGTCGGTCACGTGAATGCTCTCGTGCAGGGCCATATTGGTCTTCACCCAGAACTTGATAGCCTGGTCGATGAGCAAAATGACGATGACGAGCATCACCGCCACCCTACCTCGCGAAAAGATGGTCTTCCAGCTCACTTGCGCTTCTTCTCCAGTTCTTTCGACTCCACGCTGAGCGTAGCATGGGGTACTGCCCTCAACCGCTCTGCCGGAATCAGCTTTCCGGTGATGCGGTCGATGCCGTAGGTCTTATTGTCGATGCGGATGAGTGCAGCCTTGAGTCCCTGGATGAACTTCTGCTGTCGTGCAGCAAACTTCATGAGGTCTTCCTTCGACTGTGTCTCGCTGCCCTCCTCGAGTGCCTTATAGGTAGGCGAGGTGTCGTCGACGTCGTTCGAGTCGCGGTTCGTCAGCGAGTCCATCATCTGATCATAGTCACGTTTGGCCAGTGCCAATTTTTCTAGTATAATCTGACGGAACTCCTCGAGCTCCTCGTCAGTGTAGCGTGTTTTCTCTGACATAATTACAAGGATTTGGTTATCTTAATGTTTAGTTTAAAATCATCAAAGTCGACCTCCTGTCCGTCGTTCTGTGCGAAGGTGATGTCATTGGCGAGGACCTGCGTCTTCACATAATCACCGAAGGCGGCGATCGCCTTCTCGACGTCGGCATTGGGTGCGAGCGTGACCACGATGCGGTCGGTAATCTCGAGACCGCCGTCCTTGCGGAGGTTCTGAATGCGGTTGATGAGCTCGCGGGCCATGCCTTCCTGGCGGAGCTCGTCGGTGAGTTCCACTTCAAGGGCAACAGTCAGCGCACCCTCGTTGGCAACGAGCCATCCGGGAATGTCCTCGCTGATGATGTCGACGTCCTCAGCCAGGATCTTCAACTGTGGCAGATTGTCTTGCTGAGCGAAGTTCTCCAAGACGAGGCGCCCGTTGGTCTCCAGTTCGGCGATTTGCTCCTGCGAGAGTGCATCGACGGCAGCAGCGACGGCCTTCATCAGCTTGCCGTACTTCTTACCCATCGTGCGGAAGTTGCACTTCACCTTCTTGACGAGAATGCCCTGTCCCTCAACGAATTTGAGCTCTTTGACATTCACCTCGTTCATAATAAGCTGCTTCACGGCGTCGATGTGTTTCTTCTGCTCGTCGGTAGCAGGCACCATGATGCTCTGCAGCGGCTGTCGCACCTTGATGTTCACCTTACGGCGCAAAGCGAGCACCATCGAAGTGATCTTCTGGGCCATTTCCATACGGGCCTCGAGGTCGCTGTCGATGAGCGACTCGTCGACTTCGGGGTAGTCGTCGAGGTGAACGCTGTCCTTCAGTCCGCCGAGGTCGCGATAGAGTTGGTCGGCATAGAACGGTGCAAAGGGGGCAATGAGCTTCGCCACGGTCATCAGACATGTATAGAGGGTGTCGAAGGCCGAGCGTTTGTCGGAATCCATATCCTTGCCCCAGAAGCGCTTGCGGTTGAGTCGGACATACCAGTTCGAGAGATCGTCGTTGACGAAGGCATCGATGAGTCGTCCGGCACGCGTAGGATCGAAGTTGTCCATCTCCACCTGCACCTTCTTGACAAGGGTGTTGAGGCAGGAGAGGATCCAGCGGTCGATCTCGGGCCGTTCTGTTTGTTGCGTTGGCAACGCAACAGACGGGGCATAGGCGTCGACGTTAGCATAGAGTGCGAAGAAGGAGTAGGTATTGTAAAGCGTTCCAAAGAACTTGCGGCTCACCTCGGCCACGCCCTCTGGATCGAACTTCAGGTTGTCCCATGGCTCGGAGTTGGTCATCATGTAGAATCGCACCGCATCGGAGCCATACTTATCGATCATCTCGAAAGGATTGACCACATTGCCCACATGCTTCGACATCTTGTTGCCCTTGGCATCAAGCACAAGTCCGGTGGACACCACATTCTTGAAGGCCACCGAGTCGAAAATCATCGTAGCGATGGCGTGCAGGGTAAAGAACCAGCCACGTGTCTGGTCGACGCCCTCGTTGATATAGTCGGCGGGATAGAACTTGCGCTCGTCGATGAGCTCGCGGTTCTCGAACGGATAGTGGAGCTGTGCATAAGGCATTGAACCGCTGTCGAACCAGACGTCGATAAGGTCGCTTTCGCGCTTCATCGGTTTGCCGGTGGGCGAGACAAGCTTGATATAGTCGACGTAAGGACGGTGCATGTCGATGCGGTCGTAATTCTCCTGACTCATATCGCCGGGTACGAATCCTTTCTCCTTCAGCGGATTCTTGTCCATCACTCCCGCCTCGACGGCCTTCTCAATCTCGTTGTAGAGCTCTTCGAGCGAACCGATGCAGATCTCTTCGCCATCCTCCGATCGCCAGATGGGCAACGGCGTTCCCCAGAAGCGCGAGCGTGAAAGGTTCCAATCGTTCAGGTTGTCGAGCCAGTTGCCGAAGCGACCTGAGCCGGTCGACTCCGGATGCCAGTTGATGGTACGGTTCAGCTCGCTCATGCGCTCTTTCATCGACGAGCTGCGGATGAACCACGAGTCAAGCGGATAATAGAGCACAGGCTTATCCGTGCGCCAGCAATGCGGATAGTTGTGGACGTGCTTCTCTATCTTGTACACTTTATCCTGGGCCTTGAGGTCCATGCAGATCGAGATGTCGAGCGTCTCGTCCTTATCGGTAAGGCTGTCGTCGTAGGCATTCTTGACATATCGGCCGGAGAATTTCTCCCACTCCGCTACATTCACATAGTTCTTGACGAATTCCGGATCAAGGTCCTCAATGAGGTAGTACTTTCCCTGCAGGTCGACGACAGGCCGCTCATTGCCCTTCTTGTCGATAAGGACGATGGGGGGCACCCCTGCCTGCTTGGCCACAAAGGCGTCGTCGGCACCGAAGTTCGGAGCGATATGGACGATACCGGCACCGTCCTCCGTCGTAACGTAGTCGCCAGGAATCACGCGGAAAGCACCTTCGCTCATGGGCTTGATGGCGGGCATGAGCTGCTCGTACTCCATACCTACGAGATCAGTGCCCTTGTAACGGCCTACGATGCGGTAGGGCATGAATTTCTCGCCTTTCTTATACTCCGGCATCTCGCCGCCATCGGTAATCTCACCCTCGGGAGCCAGGTAGGCACCCAGACGTGCCTCGGCCATCACGATCGTAATAGGCTTGGCCGTATAGGGGTTATAGGTATCGACAGCCACGTAGTCGATCTTCGGACCTACGCAGAGTGCCGAGTTGGCGGCCAGCGTCCAGGGCGTCGTTGTCCAGGCGAGGAAGTAGGCGGTACCCCACCCTGTCATCTCCGGCCTGGGGTTCTTCATGCGGAAGAGCGCGGTGCAGGTGGTGTCCTTCACGTCGCGATAGCAACCCGGCTGGTTGAGCTCATGCGACGACAGTCCTGTTCCTGCAGCGGGCGAATAGGGCTGTATGGTATAGCCCTTATAGAGCAATCCCTTCTGGTAGAACTGCTTCAACAGCCACCAGAGGGTCTCGATGTACTTGTTGTCGTAAGTGATATAGGGATGGTCAAGATCGACGAAATAGCCCATTCGCTCGGTCAGCTCACGCCATTCCTTCGTATAGGTCATCACGTTCTCGCGGCACTTCAGGTTGTAGTCTTCGGTGGAGATGAAGCGCGGCGACTCAGGATTGTCGATGTCGGCCTTGGTGATGCCGAGTGCCTTCTCGACGCTGAGTTCCACGGGCAGGCCGTGGGTGTCCCATCCTGCCTTGCGCTTTACCTGGTAGCCCTGCATCGTGCGGTAACGGTTGAAAGTGTCTTTCAACGCGCGCCCCAGGACATGGTGAATGCCAGGATGACCGTTGGCAGAGGGAGGTCCCTCGAAGAATACGAACTGCGGGCATCCCTCACGCTCGTCGATGGAGCGATGGAAGATGTCGTCCTTCATCCACTGCTGCAGAATCTCGTTGTTCACCTGTGTCAGGTTCAAGCCGTTATGCTCGGCGAATCTCTTTGCCATATTTATTGTCTGTCTCTATAACGTATATTAAATTTGAGGTGCAAAGGTACGAAAAAATTCTAATACAGCCAAATTTTGTCTTCATTTCTGCCCCTGTTATACATTTTTTTACTAACTTTGCAAGCAATTAATTTCTTAACCCGATAAAACGACATTATTTTATGGAAAGAACATGGAGATGGTTTGGCAAGAAGGACAAGATTACCCTTGCCATGCTCAGGCAAATCGGAGTAGAGGGCATTGTCACCGCCCTGCACGACGTACCGTTAGGCGAGGTTTGGACTCGCGAGAAAATTCGCGACCTGCGCGAGTACATCGAGAGCTACGGCATGCGATGGAGCGTAGTGGAATCGCTGCCCGTCGTGGAAACCATCAAGTATGGCGGTCCTGACCGTGACCACCAGATTGAGGTCTACAAGCAGTCGCTGCGCAACCTCTCGGCTGAGGGCATCCACTGCATCTGCTACAATTTCATGCCGGTATTGGACTGGGCGCGCACCGATCTTTTCCACAGCAACCCCAATGGTGCCACGAACCTCTACTTCAACTATGCAGAGTTCGCCTATTTCGACATCTATATCCTGAAGCGCGAAGGTGCACGCGAGGAATGGAGCAAGTTCAAATTCCCCGCCGGCGTAGGCGAAGGGCGCAACGTGCTGGCAGAATGCGACGAGCTGGCCAAGACGATGACGCCTGAGAAAGACCACAAGCTGGTGGAGAACATCGTCATCAAGACGCAGGGCTTCGTCAGCGGCAACTTCAGCGAGGACGACGAGGCTCCCATTCAGAAGTTCCGCCAGTTCCTCGACCTCTATAAGGGCATCGACAAGAAGCAGTTGCGCGAGAACATGAAGTATTTCCTTGAAGCCATCATGCCCACCTGCGAGGAGTGCGACATGAACATGTGCGTGCACCCCGACGATCCCCCCATCGAGATTCTCGGCCTGCCGCGCATCGTACGCACAGAGGACGACATCCAGTGGTTCCTCGATGCCGTGCCCAACAAGCACAACGGCCTGACGTTCTGCGCCGGCAGCCTCTCGGCAGGTGCCTACAACAACGTAGTGGAGCTGGCCAGGAAGTTCGCCCCGCGCACACATTTCGTGCACCTCCGTTCGTGCCACATCTTCCCCAATGGCGACTTCACCGAGGCCTCTCATCTCGGCGGGCGTGCCGACCTCATCGAGCTGTGCCGTATCTTTGAGAAGGAGAACCCCAACCTGCCGATGCGCGTCGACCACGGCATGACCTTCACCGACGAGCCCGGAGGCATCCTCGACGAGTCGAGTCACGGCCACAATGCAGGCTACACCCTTCTGGGCCGTATGTTCGCCCTCGGACAGGTGCAGGGCATCCTCGCCACTGTCGACCGCGAGCTGGGCATCGAATACAAGCAGCCGGGATTCTTCGACTAGCACGTCAAATACTCGCATACGAAAGCAACATCGTATGCGAGTATTGTATAGTGCAGCCCGACATTCTGATGTCTGGTGACGATAGTGACGATAGAATATATAACTTTCGTATAAAGGAAAAACATTTAGGAGGCGATTAAATAATTTCCTATAAGGGAAAGTTGCATATCCTATCGTCACTATCGTCACCGGCTTCCTGCTCAGAACGGTAGCTGCAGTTCGCACCATGTACCGTGCTCCTGCGTCTGCTTGTAGCGGCTGCGTATCGTGGTCATGCATTCTTCCTGCAGCGGGTAGGAATACCCTTTTTACGTGCCAGGAATAGGACCATGCCTGAGAGAGGACGTATCTGAAGGGAAGAGAGGACGTACCTGAAGGGAAGAGAGGACGTACCTGAAGCGGAGAGAGAACGTATCCGAGCGGGAGAGAGAACGCATGTCGCGTATTGTCAGCGCCCGCTGCAAATGTTGTCAGCGCCCGCTGACGACCAGATTTCACATAGTCTAAACTGTCCTCCTGTTCCAGCCTCTGACTGTCGCGGACACTTCATACAGCCCCCTCAAAGACACTTTCGCTCGAAAAAACCCAAATAAATTTGGTTTTTTGCTCACTTATTCGTACCTTTGCAAAAAATATCCAAACCTTATATTTTATGAAGCTGAACGACATACTGGACGGCCAGTTGAATGCCGCAGAATGGGAAGCCAAAGGCTATGAGCTGCCTAAGTTTGATATTAAAGCGGTACGCGAGAAGACTGCCAAGGAGCCTACGTGGGTGCACTTCGGCGGAGGCAACATTTTCCGTGCCTTCCCCGCTGCAATCCTCAACGACGCCCTGAACACCGGCAAATACGACCGGGGCGTGATCGTGGCTGAGACGTTCGACTCGGAAGTCGTCGACAAGGCCTATCGCCCCTACAACAATCTCTCGCTCTATGTCGCGCTCTGCAGCGACGGCACGGTGGAGAAGAAAGTCATCGCAAGCGTCACAGAATCATTAAAAGCTGACTACCAGCTAGATGACTGGGCTCGGCTAAAGGAGATATTCCAGAAGCCATCGCTGCAGATGATCTCGTTCACCATCACCGAAAAAGGCTATACCTGGAACGATGCCGACCTCGCCCGCGGGCTGCAGCCGCTATTCGCTATGGGCAAGGTGGCAGCCCTGCTCTACGAACGATTCCTGGCTGGCTGCCTGCCACTGACCGTGCAGTCGATGGACAACTGCTCGCACAACGGCGATCGCGCCCGCGCCGGAGTGATGGCCTACGCCGAGCGATGGGTCAGCGACGGGCTGGTGCCCCAGGCCTTCCTCGACTACCTGAAAGACGAGACGAAGGTGACCTTCCCCTGGTCGATGATCGACAAGATCACGCCTCGCCCACACGAGAAGGTGAAGGAGCTGCTGGCAGCTGACGGATTCGAGGACAACGACTACATCGAGACCGAGCGCCACACCTTCACGGCACCCTTCGTCAACGCCGAGGAGGTGCAGTACCTCGTCATCGAAGACAACTACACCAACGGCCGTCCCCCACTCCACCTCGGAGGAGCACTCTACACCGACCGTCAGACCGTCGACAAGGTGGAGACGATGAAGGTCACCACCTGCCTCAACCCGCTACACACAGCCATGTCGATCTACGGATGCATGCTCGGCTACACGCTCATCTCGGCCGAGATGAAGGACGAGGACCTGCGGCCCTTCGTACAGAAGCTGGGATACATCGAGGCGATGCCCGTAGTGACCGACCCGGGAGTGCTCAACCCCTACGAGTTCATAGGCGACGTCATCAACCGCCGACTGCCCAACCCCTTCATGCCCGACGCCCCGCAACGCATCGCCATGGACACCTCGCAGAAACTGCCCATACGATTCGGAGAGACCATCAAGAAATATCTGGCGCGGCATCTCGACATGCGCAACCTGGTGCTCATCCCGCTCACACTGGCCGGCTACGCACGCTACCTCAAGGGACTCACCGACGACCTCACGCCCTTCAACCCGTCGCCCGACCCACTGCTCAGCGAGCTGCAGCAGATCGTGGCACCGCTGGAGATCGGCCGCGACGACCAGGATTGGAGCCCCCTGCGCCAGCTCTATAGCCGGGCCGACATTTTCGGAGTGGACCTCTACGAGGCCGGGCTGGGCGCACAGATCGAGGGAATGGTGCGCGAGCTCTTCGCCGGCAAGGGCGCCGTACGTCGTACGCTGCACAAGTACGTCGCTGCCAGGTAGGCTGCGGACGACAGCTGCCACGTGACAGACAACCCAAGGCATCACATAACAAAATCCAAAATCATAACTAATTAACAAAACAACAACAGACATGCTCAAACCACTCAACAAACACTTTGCTCCGAAGAGCGTCATGCCCGAGAAGGTCATACAGTTCGGAGAAGGGAACTTCCTGCGCGCATTCGTCGACTGGATCATTTGGAACATGGACCAGAAGACCAACTTCAACGGAAGCGTCGTCGTCGTACAACCACTGGCCGGAGGAATGGTCGACTGGCTTAACGGCCAGGACAGCCTCTACCACGTCAACCTCCAGGGACGAGAGAACGGCAAGCCCGTGAACACGATTGAGCGCATCGACGTCATCAGCCGATGCCTGAACCCCTATTCCCAGAACGACGCATTCATGGCCCTCGCCGACCAGCCGGAGATGCGGTTCGTCATCTCGAACACTACCGAGGCCGGCATCGCCTTCGACCCTGCCTGCAAGCTCGACGACAAACCCGCCAGCAGCTACCCCGGAAAGCTGGTCCAACTGCTCTACCGCCGCTACCAGACCTTCCAGGGCGACCCCACGAAGGGACTCATAATATTCCCCTGCGAGCTCATCTTCCTCAACGGCCATGTGCTGAAGGACTGCATCCGCAAGTACATCGACCTGTGGGAGCTGCCCGAAGGATTCCGGCAGTGGTTCGAGAATTCGTGCGGCGTCTACGCCACGCTCGTCGACCGCATCGTGCCAGGATTCCCACGCAAGGAGATCGCACAGATACAGGAGAAGATCGGCTATCGCGACAATCTCGTCGTACAGGCCGAGAACTTCCACCTCTGGGTCATCGAGGCACCACGCGAGGTGGCACAGGAGTTCCCTGCCGACAAGGCCGGCCTGCACGTGCTGTTCGTCCCCTCAGAGGAGCCCTACCACAAGCGTAAGGTAACGCTGCTCAACGGCCCGCACACCGTGCTCTCACCCGTTGCCTACCTTAGCGGAGTCAACATCGTTCGCGATGCCTGTCAGCACGAGGTCATCGGCAAGTACATCCATAAAGTGCAGTTCGACGAGCTCATGCAGACGCTCGACCTGCCAATGGAAGAGCTGGAGAAATTCGCAGCCGACGTACTGGAGCGTTTCGACAACCCCTTCGTCGACCATCAGGTGACCTCCATCATGCTCAACTCCTTCCCGAAGTTCCAGGCCCGCGACCTGCCCGGCTTGAAGATATTCCTCGAGCGACGCGGCGAGCTGCCCAAGGGACTGGTATTCGGACTGGCCGCCATCATCACCTACTACAAGGGTGGCAAGCGCCAGCAGGACGGTGCTGAGATCACTCCCAACGACGACCCGAAGATCATCGAACTGCTCCAGCAGCTCTGGGCCACTGGCGACACGCAGAAGGTGGCCGAAGGCGTCCTGGCTGCCGACTTCATCTGGCAGGAGGACCTGAACAAGGTGCCCGGCCTGACAGCACTCGTCAAGCAGTACCTCGACCTCATCCAGGATCGCGGCATGCTTGAGGCCGTGAAGACGATTTTGTAACGATTGATTAAGAAGACAACTTGAACAACAAGGACAACTCTTCGATGGAAAAAGAAAGTTGTATTTGTTGTTCAAGTTGTCTTCTTTTTATTATTGCTAATCAGAACACGCCAACCAGACTGTGTTTGCCAACGACAATTTACCACACCAGACAGAAGGATACATAGAAGAAAAACGACTTTGGACTGCTGTAAAAGAAAAACGCTGTCCAAAGTTGTGGTTTTGTTATTTCCGCCCTATCGTCAGCTGCTGCAACTCCTCGAACGATCCGCGGAACACGTCGAGGTCGACCCTCTCGCGGATGCCCGTCAGCTGTCCGTCGTCGCGATGCTGCCAGAATGCCCAGGGTCCGCGATAGCGCACCGAGTCCACATAATAGTGGGCAATCCAATAGGGATAAAGGTTGAACACCGAGTCGTTCAGATATTGCTGGCGAAAAGAATGATAGGTGTAGAGGATCGGCTTCACGCCATAGTGCTGCTCGACACGCACGAGCCACTCTAGTATCCCCTGACGGAATGCTTCGGACGACAGGTCGTCGGGCTTCACCTCAACGTCGAGCACCGGTGGGAGGTCGCCCGCCTCTAGCCGCACATGACGGATGAAATGCTCAGCCTGCTGCTTTGCCGACTTCAATGGCCGGAAGAAATGGTAAGCGCCTCGCATCATGCCATATCGGCGCGCCTGGCTGAAGTTTCGTTCGAACTGACTGTCGAACACGTCGACGCCCTCAGTAGCCTTCATAAAGACGAAGCTGACGGGAAAGCTGTCGATACGCGCCTCATTGCGCAGCAACTCCCAGTCGACGGTGCCCTGGTGATGGCTGATGTCGATGCCGTGAACGGTGTATCCACGGGGCACCTCACAGACGGACTCCACCTCTCGCTGTGACACTACCTTATAGAGCAGCCAGCACGCGCCCACCACGATGGCACCGCCTAAGATCATGGGCCAGCAGCGCGCGAGCAGCCCTCCCTTTCCCTTCTTACGGGAATGGGATCTCTTAACAGCCTTGTGTCTGGGAGCTGGCTTTCGCTGGCCAATGCCCTTTGCCGGTGTCTTTTTCGCTACCATATTATAATAAGGAAGGCCACGCTTTTTCACATGTTTCCACCCGGAGGATTTAACAGCCGTAAGCAAAAACAGTGAAAAAGCGTGACCCTATGATCAGCAAGGACTATTTATTTTCCCTGCTCCAAAGCCAGCGTCTTCGTGGGCTGATCGCAGACCTCAGTGGGTCCCCAATACTGAATGGGGCCGGGGTAGACGTAAGCCGTCTCGCGGGCCCAGCGGTCACGCTGAGCGGCGAAGCACTTGAAGGGAGCGCCGTCGAGCTCTACGAGCGCCTTGCGGATGACGGGCTTCATCTCGCCGTTTCGCTTCTCCATGTTCATCATCATCGTGATGGGCACGCCGCCGGCCTTCCACTCCGAAGCGGGAGCCGTGGTGTTCTTGACGATGGCCATGTAGCCAGTCTTGCCTGCTGCGATGAGCTGTGCAGCACTGGTGCCAAGAGCGTAGCAATAGTCGGCATCAAAGTTAGAGGGAGCGGCGCAGCGTCCTTCGTATCCGAAGAAATGGTGCTGCGTGGCGAACTTGCCCTTGAAGGTTCCTTCCTTCTTCATCTTCTCGAGCTTCTGTGCTACCATTGTCGAGAGCAGCTTCTCGGTCTCGATGAGGCTCACCTGGACGTTGCCGTGCGGGTCGCGGTCGAGGGCGAGCTGACGGGCAACGCCCGTAGGCAGCGAGTTGAACACGGCCAGGTTCTCGTCGGTGAGGTGGCTCTTTGCGAAGTCGATCTGCTCCGAGCGTCCCATATCCTTTACCTCAGGCAGTGCGAGGACGTCGTTGAGCTGGGCAATCAGTTTCTTGATGGCAGGGATGAACTCGATGACACCCTCGGGGATGATTACCGTGCCGAAGTTGTTGCCGTCGGCAGCGCGGGCAGCCACGGCCTGTGCGATATAGTCTACGATGTCGTCGAGCGACATTCCCTTGGCTTCAATCTCTTCTGAGATGAGGCAGATGTTGGGCTGTGTCTGCAGTGCGCACTCAAGAGCGATGTGCGAGGCCGAGCGTCCCATCACCTTGATGAAGTGCCAATACTTGCGGGCAGAGTTGCAGTCGCGCTCAA
>CAMNHM010000030.1 GCA_946539475.1 uncultured Prevotellaceae bacterium
GGTCGTTGTTCTTCACGGCGATGGCCGTGTCGGCATCCACGCGGGCGTCGTTGGCCTCCTTGTCGGCCTTCGACACCTCGATCTTCACGTCGCGCTCGGCCACGGCGCGGTTGATGGCGGCGTCCTTCTTGATCTTCGCCGTATTGTCGGCACCGAGGTCCTTGATGAGTCCCTCGCGGTCGGTGACGTTCTGAATGTTGCACGAGATGATCTCTATGCCCAGCTTCGCCATGTCGGGCTGCGCCTTCTGCATCACCTGGTCGGAGAATCCGTCGCGGTCGGTGTTCAGCGAGCGCAGGTCGAGTGTGCCGATGATCTCGCGCATGTTACCCTGCAGCGAGTCCTGCAGCTGGTGGGCAATCTCGTCGGGCAGCATGTTCAGGAAGTTCTTCGCCGCCAGCCGCGTGCCCTCGTTGTTGGGCGTGACGCGAATCTTGGCCACGGCGTCGACGTCGACGTTGATGAAGTCGTTCGTCGGCACGCTCTCCTCGGTCTTGATGTCAACGGTGATCTGCCCGAGGTACACCTTGTCGAGCCGCTCCAGGAAGGGAATCCGGAAGCCGCCCTTTCCGATGAGCACGCGCGGCTGCGACGACAGTCCCGAGATGATGAAGGCGAAGGAGGGTGGCGCCTTCACGTAGGAGATGAACACGAAGAATGCCAGCAGGGCTACTCCTGCTGCGATCCAGAGATACATGGGTTCGATCATAGCTGTAATGTGTTTGGTGAATATTCCGAAGACAAAGGTAACAATAAAAAGCGGAACGGCCAAGGCCTTCCGCCATTTTAACAATACGTTAACGCAAGTTCCTTTCTATATCTTCGGGTCGTCCGTTTTCCAGTTCTCTGTCTCGATTCCGCGGATGCGGCCGAGGTGGTCGGTATTGTCCGTGACCATTACCATCTTGTGCCGTAGTGCGGTGGCACCGATAGCCATGTCAAAGTTTTCAATCTTTCGCCCGACGGATTTCAGATAAGCCATCTCACGTCCAAATGTGTGGAGCGACTCTCCGAATGGAACGATGCGGAACAGACTGACGAACTCCTCAGTCTGGCGCATGGTTTTCCGGGGATTGACGCTGTTCTCTGCACCAAAGTATAGTTCGGCTACAGTTATTTCAGACAGATAACAGTTTTCAATGCCGGCAAGTGCAATCTTGCGGTTCATCTCAAACATTCCGCGCATGAAAAACACGCAGATGTTGGTGTCAAGCAGATATTTCCTCTTCATGGCCCTACTCGTCCATCGGCACCAGTCCGCGCTCATAGCCGGCATGACGAGACTCCCTGATGGCGTTCGCCATAAGCTCGCCGTCGGCATCATTCCAAGCACCGAACAGGCTGTTCAGTTTTTCCAGTTTCTTCGCCTCGTCAACCGATGCCGTCTTGGTAACCGAAGCTTCAATGAGCCGCTCGCCCAGCCATCTTTGGTTGCTGGCCGAGAGCGACAGACCTTGCAGGTAGGTCCAGAGGTTGTTAAGTGAAACAGCATTCATAAATCAACGTGATAAGGATTGTTGTGACTGCAAAATTACTGTTTTTTTTTCTAACTCCCAAATTTTTCGGCAAGAAACCGCTCGAGAGGAACGAATTACCTTGAGTGCCTCGCCGCCGTCCGACCGAAGCGCCACTTTTGAAGTGCTCCGTCGGCCCCTTTGTACAGCAATCTCCGCGACATTGCACTACAATCTCGGCGTCGGAGCACTTCAAAAGTGGCACTTCGGTTGGGAAGTATGATAGGGTTTGTGACGTTTGTGACGTTTGTGACAGGTTTGTGACAGGTTTGTGACGGTCTCTTCTGTGTTTAACATTCTTGAAATCAGACTTTTATGTCTAGTTTTAACGAAATATAGTTTATAGTTGAGAGACTTTTGTTGAGAGTTGAGGGTTATCTCGTCAGCGAGAACTTGACGGAGATGCCGAAGTCCTGTGTCGTGGTGGGATAGCTCGACGAGGAGAGCAGCGGTGTGTTGGTCTGACGGTCGTAGTAGGCGGTGAGGGTGAGGAATCGGGAGAGGGTGTAGTCGGCCTGTATGGAGATTTTCAGTGCTGAGTTGCCGCTGCTGGCCGATGAGACGCCGCTTGCGATGTCGCGGGTGATGGCCGCCTGCTTACGGAAGGTGATGTCGAGGTGGGTGTTGAGGTCGTGGTTGACGCCTCCGCGGTTGCGCTGAGTGGCCGACGAGCGGTTCTGCTGCTGTTGCTCGTCGTCGGCGCCGGCCCGCTTGCTGCCCTTCACCCTCCGTCGGCCGGAGCTGAAAAGGTTGAGGTTGCTGATCTTGTAGCCCAGGCCGATGTTCCAGTCCTTCGACCGTGACTCGTTGAGCTGCACGCTGGTCATCGACAGGTTGAGCACTCGCGAGCTCTTGTATCCCACGTTGACGGTCATGTTGTTCTTCAGCGTGACGTCGACTCCGAGCAGGGGTGCGAACGACTCGCTGATGCTGACGGTCGAGATGTTGAAGACGGAGGATGGCGTGTAGGAGCCGTCGGCGGCCTGCACGTAGCCCAGGTCGCCCATGTACTCCATCCAGGAGCTGTAGGAGGCGTAGGAGCCGACGTTGTAGATGCTCTTGTAGGAGTGGTTGATGTTGACGCTCTTGAAGTGGTCGGCCAGCCAGGGAATCTTCGACAGTCCGGCGTAACGCACGCTCCAGTTGGGCAGCAGCCGGGTGAGAGCTGGGAAGATGTCGAGCGAGGAGCCTGCTCCCGTGGTGTAGGCCGACAGGAATGCCGGCACGAGGACGTCGGCTGAGTATGGGTCGACGGGGTTGGGATTGCTGACCACCGTTGTGCGCGAGTCGCCCTGTGCTGACGGATACTGAGCCTCAAACCGATTGCGGAACTCGGGTATGGAGGCGCAGAAGCGGTCGAAGGTTGCTGAGTGGTAGCCGTTGTTGGCATTGCCCATTCCCTCGAGTGCGCTGGCGATGGAGATGGTGGTCATGTTGAACGTTCCGCTGTGGGTAGTGGGGTGTCCGGCGTACATGAACTGCACGCTGCTCGTGCGGTTTTGCGAGCGCGATGCGTTGAGGTCGATCTTCAGGTCGCGTATGGGCTCGAGCGTTGCCCTGAGCTGGAAGTCCTCGTTGTTCTGGCTGCTGGAGGGCGTGGCAACGCTTTCGTTGCAGAGCAGCCAGTTGCGCTCGAGTGCCTTGTCGACGTAGTCGTCGCCGGTGAGTCCGAAGGCGAAGTCGAGGCCCGGTGCCAGGAAGTCGCCTGAGTGCTGTCCGAACATGTCGCCGACGTTTGGCATGAATCCCGGCAGCACCATCGACCGCTGGTTGTTGTAGGAGAAGTTGACCGATCGCACCATCATTAGGAATCGTGCTGCCTGTTGTGAGGCGTCGTACCACCACTGCTCGTCGAGGGGTGCCTTCGGTGTGATGGAAATCTTCAGGTCGAGCGGCTTTACCTCGGCTACGGGCTCTGCCTCTGCCTGCGCCTTTGCTTCGCGTGCGGCGACGAGTGAGTCGGCGATGGCCGTCAGCGAGTCTTTCCGTGCTGCCAGCAGGGAGTCGGTGTTGAGGGGCGGCAGCGAGTCGCTCTGTGCGGCGAGCAGTGCGGCTTTGTTGGCAGCGAGCAGCGAGTCGACGAGGCTTTGGCGCTCGGCCTTGAGCCGTTCTCTTTCCTCCTTCTTCTTTGCTCTTTCCGCTTTTTTCGTTCCGCTTTCCTCTTTCGTCTTCGGCAGGTAGACCTTGATCTTGTTGTCGTCGACGACCTTCCACTTCACGGCCACTACCTTTCCGTCCTTTCCGCGGGCGCTGACGAGCAGTCGTCTCGACTTCTTGCCGTGCTGCACCTCGATGGCGGTGTCGGGCAGGAGGCTGATCTCCTTTTGGAAGGTGTTCTTGTTCTTGGGCAGCTGCTTGTCGTCGGCCTGTGCCGCCTTCGGGTCGTTGGCTGCCTTCGGGTCGTTGGCAGCCTTGGGGTCTTTGGCCTTCGGGTCGTTGGCCTTGGCCTGCGTCTTAGGCTTGGTGGTGGTCTTCTTCTGCGGTGCCTTCTTGAATCGGTCGTTGGTCTTCTTGAGGAAGGGGATGTGGTTGTAGAGCGTCTCGAGGTTGAGCGATCCGTTGAGCTTCAGGTTGCGGTTGTTCCTGATGGTGTTGCCCAGCGACGTCCCGTCGTCGAGCTCCGTGCCTCGCAGCCAGGAGTAGGTGGCGTTGTAGGAGGCGTCTGTGCGCAGCCAGTCGAAGATGGGCAGCTTGTCGAGTGGCAGCTGGTAGGATGCGTTGAACGACTGCTGGTAGTCGAGTGGCGTTCCCCAGTGGCTGATGCTCTGCTTGACGGAGTCCTTCCATGCGGTGTATCGTTCGGCGTAGAGGTCTTTGTTGATGGGCGTGTAGGGCTCTTCTATCTCTGCGTGTGTGGCGCTCTGGAAGGTCATGTGCAGGTTCTTGGTGAGGTCCCATCGCAGCGAGAAGTCGCGGTTCCATAGGAACTGCTCGCTGAAGGTGATGGGCAGGTTGGGGTTCTCGGTGTTCTCGAGGTCGCGCTCCTGCAGCTCGTAGTAGTTGCGTGTGATCTCGGAGTTGAAGGCGATGCTCTGCGGCAGGTAGTTCAGCCCGAGCGCCTTTGGCAGCTGCATCCACTTCGACTTGCTCTTGGAGTTCTTGAAGGGCTCCCATGCCTTGTAGACGGGCGTGTAGGAGTAGTTGAGCGCTCCACGCCACTGGTCCTCGTTCTCGTAGACGGTGGTCTCGCCAGAGTTGTTGCGGTGCGAGTGGCTGTAGCTGAACGAGAAGTTGGCGGGGTCGTAGGGCATGGGGTGCCGCTTGTTCTTGATGCCGACGCGGGCGTTGGAGAGCGAGAAGTTGCGCGTGATGTGCTTTGTGACGGCAATCGACTCTATGCTGTCGCGCTCGCGCTGGCTTCCTGCCGACTCCAGTGCGTCGTCGAGCTCCATGTCGGTGTCCAGGGGGTTGTACTTCGGGCTGATGGTCTCCTTCGTGTAGGAGTAGTAGAGGGGTGCCGACACCTGAGCCTTGTCGGGGAAGAACTTTCCGAGCTCGATGTTGGCTGTGATGCTGTATGACTTCTCGGTATCGGTGGATCGCTGTATGACTGTCTGCTCCAGTCCTCCGAAGCCGTCGGTGACGTATCGCCCGGTCATGTTGACAGATCCGAGGTCGCTCAGCTGCACGTTCATGGCTCCGCTGGCCGCCCATCCGCCGTCGATGTTGGCATCGCGCAGTCGCAGCTCGTTGACCCATATCTCGCCCGACTTCGGTGCCGAGCTGAGGTTTCGTACGCCGATGATGAGCGTCTTCACCTCGCCGAGTGATGGATTTCCGAGGATGGAGATGCGGTTGTTGGGCTTGTCGGGGTCGTAGTCGCTGAACACCTGCGTGTAGCTGGCGGTGCCCTCTGCGCGTGCCATGTTGCGCGCCTTCTTCAGGTCGGTGAGCACGTCGAGGTTGATGTCGAGCATGTTTTCCTCAGGCCATACCAGCGGTCGGTCGGAGGGCACGTTCCAGTGGTAGCGCCCCTCGGGCGTCAGCTTCAGGGGTATGAGGTACTCGTAGTAGTTGCTCTTGTAGTCGCTGCCCAGACGGATGAATACTGCCAGCTGGTTGTCCTCGAGCTGCGTGGCGTTGGGTACGAGGTGGTTGGCATGTACGAACATCTGCAGCCGCTTGTACTGTCGCAGGTCGAGGTTGGTGTTCTTATAGACGGCCTTCGACTCGTTCTGCGATAGGTTCTTCACCGTCAGGCATAGTGCCTGCTCGTTCTCCTCGGTCAGCTGCTGCTGGTTGGGGTCTTGTACGCGGCTGATGCCCGGCGGCAGGACGTAGGCGACGGGCTGTCGCTCGGTGTTCTCCTCGACGTTGACGGCGCTGACCTCCATCGTGCCCGTCTCTGCCCCGGCGCTGGTCTGCAGGTTCTGCTTGTACTGTCGCCACTGTCCGCGCACGAGGTCGAGGCTTCCGAAGCGCAGGGTGATGGGCTGCTCGAATCCGGTGAGGAACATACGCATGAAGCGGACGCTGGTGAAGTCGTTGATGCTGCCCACCTTCCGCTCCCATTCTGTCAGGGGTATGCGGTACTGGTACCAGCGCACGGTGAGCGTGTCGTCGTTGCGCAGCTTGGCGTTGTAGTCGCGGTGGTCGACGATGTAGGAGTCCTCGCTCTTCTGTCCGCGGTTGTAGGCCTGCAGCTCGTCGTCGCTGATGGGGATGCGGTACTGGTAGTAGCGCTCGTACTCGTTGAGGGTGTAGTCCTGGTTGATGTCCTCGACGTCGGGTCCCGTCTTGTAGGAGGAGTCGTACGACTCTGTCTGGTTGTCGGTCGCGGGTGAGTTGCCCTGCGGGTTGTTGATGAGGCGGTAGCGGTCGATGATGCTTCGGCGCTGCTGGTCGTAGTCGCTGCCTCGGAAGTAGTGGTAGTTGTCGCCGGCGGGGTCCTGCTGCCATGCGTTGAGCAGCGAGTCGTTGCTGACGACGGAGCCTATCTGCGAGAGCCAGTCGGCATAGGCTCCGAAGGTGCGCTCCTCGTCGTCGGTGAGTCCGTTGAGTCCTACGTCCTGGCGCTCGCGGCTGCCGCTGGTGGTTGCGAAGGCGTAGGTCTGCGTGGCCTGTACGGGAATCTTTCCCCACTGTGTGGTCTCGAAGGAGCTGGTGCCGTCGACGGGCATTCCGCTCTCGTAGAACTTCTTGCCGTCGCGTAGCACGTCCTCGCTGACCTCACCGAGGTTGATGTATAGCTCGCCGGCGTGCTGCTGTGCGGTGCCGTCCTTGCGGGTATAGATGAATGGGTCGAGGAGCCAGAACTCGATGTACTCGATGTTGGCCTCCTCGAAGTCGGTGGTCTCCAGGCGTCGCATCATGCCTCCCCACTTCTGGCTGGGGTTGCGCAGCGATCCGTCGGCGTTGTAGTCGAGGGTGAGGTTGTAGGGTCCGCGCTCCTTAGGGTAGTAGGTGAGGTTGAGCACGGGGAGCGTCGATGTGGCGCCGTTGTAGGTCGACTGGTCGCGGTTGGGATATAGCTCGCGCACGTAGACCTCGCGTACGTAGTGGTTCGACAGCTGGTCGAGGTCGCTCTTGATGTGTGCAGGCGTGAGGCTCGATGAGCGCCGTGTGAAGATGGGGTCGACGGTGTACCAGTTGAGCAGTGCCCTGTTGTAGCCGCTGCTGACGCCCTCCTTGTCGGAATACTCCGCGAACATCGTGGGCACGCTGGAGAGCACCCATGCCTTCGGGTCGCTGATGTCGAAGAGGTTCTTCGTGTTCTCGAAGTCGTCGATGTAGGAGGCGTTGTCCTGAGTGCCGTGTGCCTTTCCTGCAATGAGGTGTGCGAACTCGCCCGTGAGGCTGAACTGTGAGGGCTGCGTGCAGTGTAGCAGCGGCAGGCGGTCGAGGAGCTTCGTCAGCCACTGCGACTCCTGCTTCCAGTTGAGGTTCAGTCCCCAGAGGGTGTTGTTCAGCGGCTCCTCGCCCATGCCGACCTTTGTCGTCAGGGCCTGCTCGCTGAGGTGCAGCAGTGTTCCTCCGAGTGAGAAGTTCTTGGTGAAGTCGTACTGCCAGTTCACTCCGAACATCGTCTTTCGGTGTAGGAAGGCGTCGGTGTTCGACTCCAGCGAGACGTTGACGTTCGTTCCGGCGTCGATGATGCTTTGGTTGACGATGGTCACCTCGCCGGCAGCATAGTCGACGGTATAGTCGCTGCCCTCGGTGAGGATGACGCCGCCGGCGGTGACGACGACCGATCCCTGCGGGATGTTCTGCGCGCCGAGCTCGATGACGTTGGCGCTGCGCCCCTTGAACTGTCCGGTGAGTAGGAACTTGTCCTTCTCGGCGTTCTGCTTGGCAACGGTCTTCGTCGAGTCGTAGAGCTGGTCGAAGCAGTATTTGTCGGCCAGGTGGCCCATGCCTTTCTGGTCGAGGTAGTTGCGCAGGTAGTCGCCGAAGGGCTCTGCCGCGGGCAGGAAGATGCGCCCCTTGTTGACGGTATATCCTGCTACGAAGTCGAACTGCCCGTTGGCGTGGGGCTTCATGTTCGCATCGAGGCGGTCGAGGCCCATGAGCTTCAGCAGCGTGGTGCCCTTGAGGGCTTCCTCGGGCAGGTAGGTGAGGTAGGTTCCTGTGGTGTCGCTCTGGTACTTGATGTCCATGCGGAACTTCTCCTTCTCGACGCTGGAGGCGAGGTAGTAGACGTTCTTCATCATCAGGTTCCAGTTGCCCTGCGAGGGGTTGTTCGACGTGTTCTTCAGCGACTTCACGAAGAGGCACTTGTTGGTCTGTGTGACGTCGGTGGAGAACTCACCCACCTGGAAGGTCTGTCCGCCGTAGGTGTACTCGAAGGCTACGGCCACCACCTGGTCGGTCTGCAGGCCGGTGTTCAGCGAGATGTATCCGAGGGCCTCGTTGACGGTGTACTCTGAGCTGCTGAGCAGTCGTGCCGCCGCCAGCTTCTCGTAGTCGACGCCGCCCGTCAGTCCGTTGATGGCCTCCAGGCGTGCCGACACGAGGTCGATGCCTCGTGATGCGGAGTCGATGTTGGCGATGAGCGTCGAATACTCGTCGTTGGCGAGGTTGCTGGGCACGTTCATGCCCGTTGCCGTCCACAGCGGGTTCTTGATGCGGCTGTTCTCGCCCAGGTCGGTGAATGCCACGATGTTGCGGGTGTTGCTCGTGGTGCCCGTCTTGTTGGTCACCCACACCTCTACGCGGTTCAGCTTGATGCCCGTCGTGAGGTTGGGCAGCGTCGACATGGCCCGGTCGTAGTTCTGACGGAAGAAGTGTGAGAGGAAGAAGTGCTTGTTCTCCTCGTAGTCGGCGACGTCGATCTCGAAGGGTGTGGTCGATGTGCCGCCCTTCGAGGAGACGCTGCTCGACGTCGACTTCTTCTGCGAGACGACGGTCTGCAGCTTCAGCTTTCCGAACTGCATGTCGGTACGTATGCCGAAGAGCGACGAGGCTCCGTGTACGAGCGAGTTGTTGGATGGGAACGAGACGTGGCCTGCCTCTACGAGCTTGATGATCTCGTCCTCCTTGCCGTCGTACTTCAGCTTCATGTTCTTCGTGTCGAAGTCGAAGGTCGTCTCGGTGTTGTAGTTCAGGTTCATGTTCACCTTGTCGCCCACCTTGCCGTTGACCGAGAGGTTGATCTTCTCGTCGAAGTCGAAGCTCGTCGTGCGGCGGTTGCGGATGGGCAGCGACGGGTTGTCGATGTTCTTCTTGGTGAAGCCCACTTTCAGCTCGGCCGTTCCCTGCGTTTTCACGCGTACGCCGCCCGGTCCGAAAATCTTCTCGGCAGGTCCCAGGTCGAAGTGCATGTCGGTGAAGGAGAACTTGTCCTCGCCCTTCTGCTTCACGTTCTCGGCGTCCTTCGCGCGGAAGAATGCCTGGCGTGCCTTGCGCTCGCTCCAGAGCATGTACTCCTCGGGCGTCATCATGATGGGGGCGTTGAGGTAGCTGTCGCCCAGCTTCGAGCCAATGTAGTAGAGCCCCAGGGAGTCGTTGTACTCGACGTGCTGCTTCACGTTCTCAGGCATCCGCAGGTCGAGGGCTGAGGAGTCGAGGTCGGCAACTTCGACGGGCGCTGTGGGCTGTATGCGCCATCGTGCTTCAGGAACAGTGTCGGGGGGCAGTGCTGAAACGGAGGTCGGGGGCGTTGCCGTGGCTGCCGTGGCTGTTGCGGGCATGCCGCTTGATGCCACGCGTCGGCCGGGCGTCACTGCAAGTGCTGTGATGCTGAGCAGTAGCAATACTATGTACGTAAACCGTTTCAATGCGTCCAAACTTTGTCTGCGAGCCCTCGCTGCGAGGGCAGAGCACGTCTTTTATTTAACGGAGTCATTCCGCAATTATTGTGCTGTGCAGGCAAAGTAGGCAATAATTTTCCCTTTCCGGAAGGGGTAGGGGGCAAAGGAACGTCGGGGGAGGGGACTACTTGATTCGCTTCAGGGCAAGCTTCACCACCTGCTCGACGGGCAGCTGCGGCTGCTCCTGAAGGATGGCTACGACCACCTTCTGCGTGGGAGCGGGCGAGAAGCCGAGCATCGTCAGCGCTGCCACCGCCTCGTCGCGTACGGCATTGTCGATGGGTGCGGCGATGGTTCCGCCGGAGGGTATCTCGTCGGTGATGCCCAGTGCGACGATCTTCTCGCGCAGGTCGACGATGATGCGCTGGGCGGTCATCTTGCCGATGCCCTTGATGCTCTGGATGAGGCGGGCGTTGCCTGTGGAGATGGCGTTGCAGAGCTCGCTGACGCTCATCGACGAGAGCATCATCCGGGCGGTATTGGCACCCACGCCGCTGACGGTGATGAGCAGCTCGAACATCTCGCGCTCGCGCTTCGATGCGAATCCGAAGAGTACGTGGGCATCTTCGCGGATGGCCTCGTAGACGTAGAGCTTGGCTTCTTTCTTTCCTTGGATGGTGGTGTAGGTGTTGAGCGAGATGCTCATGGCGTAGCCTACGCCGGCGGCCTCGATGACTGCGAGGGCTGGCGTGAGGTCGGTGAGCTCGCCGCGGATGTATTCGATCATTAGGAGTTAGGAGTTTGGAGTTAGGAGTTAGGAGTTGGAGTTGGCGTTGTCGAAGAGCTTGAACGAATAACCCTCGCCGATGAGCCATTCGAGGCTCTGGGGCAGGGCGGTGCGCAGCTTGTCGATGGCCTTCAGCGAGTCGTGGAAGGTGATGATCGAGCCGTTGCGTGAGTAGCGCTTGACGTTGTCGACGATGTCGTCGGCCGTCATCCAGCGGGAGTAGTCGCGCGTGACGACGTCCCACATCACAACCTTATAGCGTCGCGACAGCCATGCATACTGTGCCAGCCGCATCCATCCGTGGGGCGGACGGAAGTAGTGGCTGCGGATGTAGGCGTTGGCCTTCTCGACGTTGTACATGTAGTCGTGGATGGTGTGGCGGAAGCCGCTGATGTGGTTGTGGGTATGGTTGCCCACGAGGTGCCCCTCGTCGACGATGCGCTGGTAGAGTTCCGGGTACTTGCGTACGTTGTCGCCCACCATGAAGAAGGCGGCGCGGATGTTGTATCGTTGCAGCGTGTCGAGGATGAAGGGTGTCGACTCAGGAATGGGGCCGTCGTCGAACGTCAGGTAGACTGAACGTTCGCGACGGTCCATTCTCCACAGGGCTTTCGGGTAGAGCCAGCGGAGGTAGATGGCGGGCTGCTCGATGATCATGCGGGCGCGCTATTGCCAGTGTACGGCTTCAAGGTTGCAACCCTTCTGCTGCAGCTGCTGGCAGCGTTGGTCGAGCTTTCGGAAGAGCTCCTCGGCCTTCTTCTGGTCGATGCCGTAGTAGGCCTGTATGAGCCTGTTCATCTGTGCCAGCTGCATCAGGCACGACTCCTGCTCCTGCAGGAAGCTGTTGCCGCTGAACGACATGTAGTAGTTGAGGTAGTCGTTGGCGCGTTTCCAGAGGTAGTCGAGGATGGGCAGCGCCTTCTCCGTATGTCCAAGGTCGGCGTAGAGCACTGCCTCGCGGAAGGACGAGCCGGTGACGTAGAAGGCCTGTTTGCCGTCCTGATAGCCCAGGTAGCGCCCGTCGATCTTCCGGCAGTCGAGGTCGTGGGGCACGTTGGTAGGCGGCAGTTCAGTGTCCATCTTTGCCAGCACCTCGAGGGCCTTCTCGGGCTGCTCCTCGTCGGCAAGGTGCTCGGCGAGGTCGACCATCAGCATCTTGTGGGTGAGACACATGCGCATGACGGTCTCGTCGAGATAGATGCCCTTTGTCTTCACGCCTCCGAACTTGAACCGCTTCATGACGTTGTCGTAGGTCTTCTCCGTGTCGAAGTTGCTGACCTCGCCCGTACGCGTATTATAAGGTGTGATGCGATAGGCCAGTCCCTCCTGTACGAAGTGGTTGTCGAGCGTCATGAGGTTCTCCGATCCGACGGTCATGGCAACGTAGAGCGGGCGCTCCCAGTTGGCGTTAGCCACCATCTCGAGCATCATGAGCTTGCTCTTGTCGAGCGAGCGCACGTCCTTGAGCGAGATGACCATCCGCTCAGGGATGCTGTCGTTAGGAATCATCATTCCGCTGCGGCGTACGGCGTCGGCATCGATGTTGATGTAGACGGAGTCGGTGGGGATGAAGTGCAGGTCGGGATTGTTGGAGAGCACCCAGTACTTCATGATGTTGCGCAGCTCGAAGGGCTCGTCGCCAAAGTTCTGGCGTGCCTCCTCGGGCCGTGTGCGATAGTATTCGAGCACCTCGCTCTTCATGTCGGGCACTACCTGCACGACGTCGTTCGTGCCTGATACGTACTTCAGTCGGGGCCATGTGATGGGCAGTGCCGGCGAGTCGTAGGCAGGACGCGCCATCTGGTCGATATACCAGTCGGTGGCAAGGTAGCTGAGGTTGCAGACGCGTGCATCGGTGCGTACGCCCTCCGTGTCCATGTTGTACCAGAGTGGGAAGGTGTCGTTGTCGCCGTTAGTGAAGATGATGGGGTTGCCCTTCTGCTGAAGGGTCATGAGGTAGTTCTGTCCGAAGTCGCGGCAGGTATAGCGTCCGGAGCGGTCGTGGTCGTCCCAGGTCTGCGAGGCCATCTGTATGGGAACGATCAGGCAGAGCAGGGCTACTGTTACGGCGATGATTGTGGAGAACTTCTGGGTGTCCTGGCTGCTCTGGCTGCTCTGCTCGCCTTGCTTCTTCTTCGAGAGCTTCTCGGTCAGCCAGGTGATGATGGCTGCAACGCCCATGCCGCACCAGATGGCGTAGGCATAGAAGGAGCCGGCGTAGGCATAGTCGCGCTCACGCGGCTGCAGGGGCGTCTGGTTGAGGTAGACGACGATGGCCAGGCCCGTCATGATGAACAGGAAGAACACCACCCAGAACTGCTGTATGCCCTTGCGGCCGCGGGCAAGCATCTGCCAGAAGAGGCCTATGAGTCCCAGGATGAGCGGCATGCAGTAGAACACGTTGTGCCCCTTGTTATGCTTCAGCTCGTCGGGCAGCAGCGACTGGTCGCCCAGCAGGGTGTTGTCGATGAACGGGAATCCTGTCAGCGCGTTGCCGTGCTCGCGCTCGCCGTAGCTGCCCTGTATGTCGTTCTGACGTCCGGCGAAGTTCCACAGGAAGTAGCGCCAGTACATGTAGTTGCACTGGAAGGAGAAGAAGAAGCGCAGGTTGTCCCAGAAGGTGGGCAGCGTGATCGTCGTGTTGCTGTATTCCGAGGGCACCTCGCGGCCGCTGATGCCTCCGTGCCACGACTTGTAGAAGGCGACGTGCTGGGGCTGCGAGCTGTACATGCGCGGGAAGAACATGTTCTGCGCGTAGACGAGCTCCATCTTGTGGTCGGCCACGAAGTACTCGTCGGGCTCGTTGGCGTCGGCTTTCTCGCGGCGCTCGTAGATGGGTGCTCCCTCCTTGATCTTCGCATAGCCGTCGTTGCCAGCCTCTGGCTCTGACGAGAATGCCTGTCCGTAGAGGAGCGGGCGATAGCCGTACTGGTCGCGGCTGAGGTAGCTGCCCAGGGTGAAGATGTCCTCGGGCGAGTTCTGGTCCATGGGCGGGTTGGCGCTGGAGCGGATGACGATGACGGCGTATGTGGAGTAGCCTATCATGAGCATCAGCATGCAGAGCAGGGCCGTGTTCTTCAGGCGGGCCGAGATGAGCGGCACCAGGTTCTTGCCTGAGCGGAAGAACAGGGCGTAGCCCACGATGGTCAGCACGATGATGCCGATGAGGAAGGCGCTCCAGCCGTAGCCGTAGAAGGGAATGCCCAGCAGGCCGAAGCCCAAAAGGAAGGCAATGTTCTGGCGGCGCCAGTTCTTCTCGGTGGCGTGCTGCGTCTCGTAGATGGCCCACACCACGCAGCCCACGAGCAGCAGCAGGTAGACGTAGAGTCCGGTGTTGAACGGCATGTGCAGGGTGTTCACGAAGAATAGCTCAAACCATCCGCCCACGGTGATGATGCCAGGCACCACGCCATAGAGCACGGCGGCCAGGATGACAAACGAGATCATCAGCGCCACGATGGAGCCCTTAGCGTTGGCGTTGGGGAAGCGCTTGAAGTACCACACCAGCACGATGGCCGGCAGGCAGAGCAGGTTCAGCAGGTGGACGCCGATGGAGAGGCCCGTCATATACATGATGAGCACCAGCCAGCGGTCGCTGTGGGGCTCGTCGGCATGCTCCTCCCACTTCAGGATGAGCCAGAAGACGACGGCCGTGAAAGCCGACGAGTAGGCATACACCTCACCCTCGACGGCCGAGAACCAGAAGGTGTCGCTGAACGTATAGATGAGTGCGCCCACCAGACCCGATGCCTCGATGGCAATGAGCTTCGGCAGGGTGAGCTCCTCCCAGCGGTCGACGAGCAGGCGCCGCACCAGGTGGGTGATACTCCAGAAGAGGAACAGGATACATGCCGCTGAGAGCAGCGCGCTCATCATGTTCACCATGCGGGCCACCTGCGAGGGGTCGCTGGTGAACTGCGAGAAGAGGTTGGCTGTCAGCATGAAGAACGGTGCGCCGGGCGGGTGTCCGACTTCCATCTTGTAACCGGTGGTGATAAACTCAGGGCAGTCCCAGAACGAGGCTGTTGGCTCAATGGTGGAGCAATATACGAAGGCAGCGATGAAGAATGTCAGCCACCCCAGCACATTATCCACGAGACGAAAATGTTTCATCTTTGTTCGTTGATCTTTTTAACGTTAAAAATTCGAATTTGACTGCAAAGGTACGCAAAAGTTAGGAGTTAGGAGTTAGGAGTTAGGCGTTTTGCGCGTACATTAATCATTTTTAACTCCACGACGAGGGATTCGTAATTGCTCAGCCTTCGATGCAATATAGAAACAAATGGGCACAAATTATGGAAAATATTGTCTATGCCGGCTTCCTGCCATTCACGCTATTCGCACTACAAAGAAAAATTTTCCGTAATTTGTGCTCATTAGTTTCTATAAAGAATCGGCGACTCTATATGAAGGGGCGGAGCGCGTAGATGAGTATTAAGTAGCGCACAATCTTGCCCAGCGTGATGGCGATGAAGGTGATGACGGGATTGGCGCGCATCAGGCCCAGCAGGATGGTGATGGCCGACCCCAGGATGGGCACGAAGGCGAAGAATCCCATCCAGGCACCGTGGCCCTTCATGAAGCGGCGCGCCCGTTCCATGCTGGCGGGCGACACGTGGAGGTACTTCTCGAACCATTCCGTCTTGCCCATCCGCCCGATGCAGTAGTTGACCAGCGAGCCCAGCACGTTGCCCGTCGTGCCATAGACCATCAGCACCCAGGGGTCGAGGCCTGCCGCCACGAGCCCTATCATGACAGCCTCGCTCGAGAAGGGAAAGAAGCTGCCCGCCAGGAAGGCTGCCAGCAGCATGCCCCAGTAGCCGTAGCTGGTCAGCAGTTCTATGATAGCATCCAAAGGTTGACGGCTGTGATGACGACGGCTGTGCCCGCTGCCACGAAGAACAGGATGTTGCTCAGACGGCTGCTGGTGAACGTCAGCACGTGGGCAATCAGCGGGCTGGCATTGATGATGGCGATGCGCATCAGCACGGCGTGGTGCTGAGGCTGGAGTAGCATGAGCAGCAGGGTGACGATGGTGAGCGTGGTGAAGAAACCGTAGAGCAGGCGTATGCGAATCTTGTCTTCGAAGCTGTAGTTCCAGAAATGGAGAATGCCGATGGCAGCCATTACTGCGGTGAAGGCGAAGACGAGAATCAGGCTCACCGAAGGTGGGGTGAAGACGAGACTGATGCCTCCCAGTTCGGCAAAGTGGTTGAGTGCCAGCGTGATGTCGGCCTTATAGATGAGCCATAGCATGCCAAACCAGTAGGGCGTCGCCAGTCCCAGGAGCGATGCCGCCCACGTGCGCCAGGAGAGCGACTGCAGCTGAGTGCCCATCATCACCCAGAGCAGGGGCACGTACCATAGCGTCTGCACAAAGGGCAGGCTGGCGATGCCGATGCAGAGGAAGGCATAGTAGACGAGGCGCACCGACTGCTGGTCCTGGTAGGTCTGGAACAGCGCCAGGTAGGCAGCGATGAAACACAGCTGCACGATGCCTCCTGGCAGGTCGCCGAAGAGGAAGCAGGCTGTGCAGGTGAGTACGATGAACGTGGCCGATACCATTCGGCTGCGCACCCTGAGCAGGGCGTTCTGGTTGCTCAGCTCGACGAGCAGGTAGACTGATGCTGCGAAGAGTGCCAGCTGCAGCCAGAGCTGGCGGCTGACGAGTCCTGCCTGCAGCCACACGGCAAGGGCAAACGCTGCCGCCGCGGGCAGCGTCATCCCTCCTTCAGCAATCCTGTTTTGTAGGCGCTTCACGGTTGACGGTCAGTGGGTTGCGGCTAGAGGTCTCGTCCTATGTCGCGACGGAAATACTTGTCGGTGAACTCAATCTTCTGGGCTTCCGTGAACGACTTGCGCAGTGCCTCCTCCTTGTCGCGGCCGTAGCTGCTGACGGCGATGACGCGCCCGCCGGCGGTAACGACGGTGTCGCCGTTCATCGCTGTTCCGGCGTGGAACACCACCGAGCCCTCCACCTGGTCGATGCCCGTGATGGCATAGCCCTTCTTGTAGGCCTGCGGATAGCCGCCCGAGACGAGCATCACGCAGACGGCAGCCCGCTCGTCCTGCTCCAGGGCGCGCTCGTCGAGATTGCCCTGGGCCACACCCTCGAGCAGGTCGACGAGGTCGCTCTTCAGGCGGAGCATGACGGTCTCCGTCTCAGGATCGCCCATGCGGCAGTTGTACTCGATGACCATCGGGTTGCCCTCGACGTTGATCAGCCCGAAGAAGATGAATCCCTTGTAGCAGATACCTTCCTGGCGTAGTCCGTCGACGGTGGGGCGGATGATGCGGTCCTCGACCTTCTGCATCCACTCCTTCGTGGCGAAGGGCACGGGTGATACCGAGCCCATGCCGCCCGTGTTCAGGCCGGTGTCGCCCTCGCCGATGCGCTTGTAGTCCTTAGCCTCGGGCAGGATCTTGTAGTGCTCGCCATCGGTGAGTACGAAGACGGAGCACTCAATGCCGCTGAGGAACTCCTCGATGACCACGCGTGAGGAGGCATTGCCAAACATTCCGCTGAGCATCTCCTTCAGCTCACGCTTCGCCTCGTCGAGTGTGGGGAGGATCAGTACGCCCTTTCCGGCGCACAGCCCGTCGGCCTTCAGCACGTAGGGAGCCTGCAGGGTGTCGAGGAATGCCAGCCCCTGCTCCAGGTGCTCGCCGTCGAACGTGGCATAGCGCGCCGTGGGGATGTTGTGGCGCTGCATGAACCCTTTGGCAAAATCCTTTGAACCCTCGAGGACGGCACCAGCCTTCGACGGGCCAATGACGGGGATATGGCTCGTGCGCGCGTCGTGAAGCAGGTCGTCGTAGATGCCCTTCACCAGTGGGTCCTCAGGGCCTACGACCACCATGTCGATGGCCTCGTCGGTGCAGAATGTCTTGATGGCCTCGAAGTCGTCGGCTTTCATGGCCACGTTCGTGCCCACGTTCGACGTACCGGCGTTGCCAGGGGCGATGAACAGTTTCTCACATCTCTCGCTCTGCGCGATTTTCCATGCCAGGGCGTGCTCGCGTCCGCCGCTGCCTAATAGTAGTATCTTCATGATTTTCTCCGTTATGTTCGCAATTCCGCTGCAAATTTAGCGATTTTTTTCGAGATAATGAGCCAGTAGAGACGAAAATGTGAACAAATCGCCCCGAAAAACGTGAAACCAAGGCTCTCACAGGCTTCTGCAAGTGCCACATCTGAGACGTCAAGCTCAGCCACCTGCGCCATCAAAGTGCCACACCTGCGACGTCAAGCTCAGCCACCTGCGCCATCAAAGTGCCACACCTGCTACATCGAAGTAGGCTTCTCGCGCTACCAAAACAAGTTGTTTTGGTCTTCAAAGTCGGCCACTTTGATCATCAAGATCGGCCTCTTTGCTCACCAAAACAACTTGTTTTGGTAGCGCGACAGGCTGACTAGGCAGTTCCAACTGCCCATCCGGCCTGTTGCCCTTGCCCAGCCAAGGTGTCGAAGGAGGGCGTGTAAGCCCCTCCCCTGCAACGAGGTAAGCTCCACTAGCAACGAGGTAAGCCCTCCCTGCAACGAGGTGACGGCGGATGCGTTTGCTGCTGTCGGAAAGGTATGGATAAGTGCGCGAGCAGCCCTGTTAATGAGTTTTTTTCCGTGCCGACGGCGAAAAACACGGGCAATCATTTTGTTATTCGAAAATAAAGTTGTATTTTTGCCCGACGAATCCAAACCAAGAAAGATATGAGAAAACTACTGTTAGGCGACGAGGCTATCGCGCAAGGAGCACTGGACGCAGGGCTAAGCGGCGTCTATGCCTATCCTGGAACTCCCTCGACGGAGATCACCGAGTACATTCAACTATCGCCTCTGGCGCGCCAGCGCGGTGTTCACAGCCGCTGGAGCACCAACGAGAAGACGGCTATGGAGGAGGCCTTGGGCATGTCGTTCATGGGCAAGCGGGCGCTTGTCTGCATGAAGCACGTAGGCATGAACGTCTGTGCCGACCCCTTCGTCAACAGTGGCATGACGGGCGTCAACGGAGGCGTCGTCGTGCTGGTGGCCGACGACCCCTCGATGCACTCCTCGCAGGACGAGCAGGACTCCCGCTTCTATGGCAAGTTCGCCATGGTGCCCACGTTTGAACCCAGCTCGCAGCAGGAAGCCTACGACATGATGAGTGTGGCCTTCGACTATAGCGAGCGCATCTGCCTGCCCGTGCTGATGCGTGTGACGACACGCATGGCCCATAGCCGTGCTGTCGTCGAGGTGAAGAGTGAGGCGCGTCCTGAGAACGAGCTGAACTACAAGGCCGTGGCTGCCAACTGGGTGCTGCTGCCTGCCAATGCCCGCAAGCGCAACGACAAGGTGACGGCTCAGCAGCAGGAGCTTGAGAACGACGCCGCCTCGTCGGCCTACAATATCTATATAGAGGGCCATGACCGTTCCAGGGGCATCATCGCAAGCGGTATCGGCTTCAACTACGTCAACGAGTGCTTCCCCCAGGGCAGCCCTTTCCCCATACTGAAAATTTCGCAGTATCCGCTGCCCCGCAAGCTGGTGCGCCGCATGCTCAGCGAGTGCCAGGAGGTGCTCATCGTCGAGGAGGGCCAGCCTTTCATCGAGGACCAGGTGCGCGGCGTGGCCGACTGTCCCAATATTCATGGAAAGCTCGACGGCACGCTGCCCAGGACGGGAGAGCTCAACCCCGACATCGTGAAGAAGGCGCTGGGCATGCAGAGCGACGAGTGCTACGCTCCCTGCGAGGATGTCGCCCCGCGCCCGCCCGCACTCTGTCAGGGCTGTGGCCATCGCGACGTCTATGCAGCACTGAACGAGGTGCTCCGCGAGTACGACAATCCCCGCGTCTTCGGCGACATCGGTTGCTACACGCTGGGATTCCTGCCGCCCTTCCGTGCCATCCACTCCTGCGTCGACATGGGGGCCTCGATCACGATGGCAAAGGGTGCCGCCGATGCCGGACAGTGGCCGGCCGTAGCCGTCATTGGCGACTCGACCTTCACCCATAGCGGTATGACGGGCCTGCTGGACGCCATCAACGAGAATGCCGACATCACCGTCATCATCAGCGACAACCTGACGACGGGCATGACGGGTGGACAGGACTCGGCAGGCACGAACAAGTTCGAGGCCATCTGCCGTGGCCTGGGACTCAGCGACGAGCACCTGCGGGTGGTCGTCCCCCTGCCTAAGAACATGCCGGAGATCACGCAGGCCATACGCGACGAGATCAACTACCACGGCACGAGCGTCATCATTCCGCGACGAGAGTGCATGCAGACCCTTCAGCGCCATCTGAAGCAGAAGAAAGCGCAAGCCAAATCGTAAATCGAAAATCCGAAAATCGAAAATGAAAACCGACATCATACTTTGCGGCGTGGGAGGGCAAGGCATCCTCTCCATCGCTACAATCATTGGCGAGGCAGCCATGAACGAAAACCTTTACATCAAGCAGGCTGAAGTGCACGGCATGAGCCAGCGAGGGGGCGACGTGCAGTCGAACCTGCGCATATCGTCCGACCCCATTCACAGCGACCTCATCGCTCGCGGGGGCGCCGACGTCATCATCTCGATGGAGCCTATGGAGGCTCTGCGCTACCTGCCCTGGCTGAAGCAGCAGGGATGGATCATCACCAGCAGCACGCCCTTTGTCAACATCCCCAACTATCCCGACATCGAGGTCGTCAAGGCCGACCTGGCAAAGTTGCCACATGTCATCATGCTCGACATCGAGCAGCTGGCGAAGGAGAATGGCGTGCCACGCTCTGCCAATGTCATCCTCCTGGGAGCTGCTCAGAAGGCATTGGGGCTGGAGTATGAGAAGCTGGAGGCTGCCATCCGCCGCGTCTTCGCCCGAAAAGGCGATGCCGTTGTCGACGCCAACATCAAGGCGCTGTCGTTAGGACGGGCTGCACAATAGGGCGCATCTTCAAACGCCAATCTCGGCGCTGCCGTAGCAACGGTGGTGCTCAGCGTCGTAGACCACGCAGAACTGTCCGGGGGCAACGCCGTGGATAGGCGAGGAGGAGTGTACGACGTATGTCCCCTCTTCGCTGCCAGGCTCCAGTCGCGCAGCGTGATAGTCGGGTGTGTGGCGTATCTTAAAGGTGACGTGCTCAGGAGGCAGCACGCCGTTCAGGCTGTGGAAGTCGCGGACGAGGAAGTCCTGCCGATAGGCCGTCTGCGGGTCGTAGCCGTGGGAGACGTAGATGATGTTCTGCTCGACATCCTTCTTCACCACAAACCACGGGCCACCACCCAGCCCCAGGCCCTTGCGCTGCCCGATGGTGTGGAACCAGTGTCCGTGGTGGACGCCTATCAGCCGCCCTGTCTCCAGCTCGATGATGTCGCCGTCCTGCTCGCCCAGGAAGCGCCGAAGATACTCGTTGTAGTCAATTTTTCCGAGGAAGCAGATGCCCTGAGAGTCTTTGCGGTGGGCGCTTGCCAGATGCTCGCGCACGGCAATCTGGCGCACCTCGTCCTTTACGTAGTGCCCGATGGGGAAGATGGCTTTCTGCAGTTGCCAGTCTTCTATCTGTGCCAGAAAGTCGGTCTGGTCCTTTACTGGGTCAGGAGCTGTCGTCAGCCATTTTCGCCCCTCATCGTCGTATTCCGTCTGGGCATAATGTCCGGTGGCGATAAGGTCGTAGGCCTTACCGCACTTCTCATGGAAAGCACCAAACTTGATCAGCCGGTTGCACATCACGTCGGGATTGGGTGTCATTCCCGCGCGTACCTTATTAATAGTATAGGCGGCGACGCGATCCCAATACTCGCGGTGGCAGTCGACCACCTCCAGCCGACAACCGTACTTGCGGGCCACGGTCGTGGCCATCTCGAGATCTTCCTCCATTGAGCAGTCCCATTCTGTGGCAGTATCCTCAGGCCCAATCTTGATATAGTAGCAGTCGGGGTGCAGCCCCTGACTGGCCAACTCGCATACCACCACTGAACTGTCCACGCCGCCCGAAAGCAGCACGGCGATGCGCTTGCCATTGAGTTCTTCAGTATTCATGGGTGCAAAGGTAGGGAAAAAAGGTCAGTCTGACAACAAAGACAATGGTTTTGTGCTGCCATCTAATTCATAATTAAAGTTAAAACTGCACTCATATCCATTGCAGAAAGGAGAAAAGTTTATATCTTTGCAATATCATTTTGATATCATTTAAAACCCTACGATTATGGAAACGAAAGAAAGAGATTTCGATGGAGTGGTAATGAACGGATTCCTGTTCTTGTTTGTCAACATCTTGCTGACGCTGGCAAGTATCGCGGGTGTCGTCTATGGCATCTGCCTGCTGGCTGACGACAACATGCCTGCTGCCCCTGGCGGATGGATGCTGGGCGTGAGCATCGTGTTGCTGGTGGCGTCGTTGGTGATGTGGAGCGGCATGATCATGCTCGAGCCAAACGAGGCACGAGTGACGACCTGGTTCGGCAAGTATGCTGGTACGATTAAACAGACGGGCTTCTACTGGATCAATCCTTTCTACACGACGAAAAAGGTGAGCCTGCGCGCACGTAACCTCGATGCCGAGCCTATCAAGGTGAACGACAAGACGGGCAACCCCATCATGATCGGTCTGGTGCTGGTGT
>CAMNHM010000031.1 GCA_946539475.1 uncultured Prevotellaceae bacterium
CCTTCATCCTCGTCGAGGTCATACTGACCGGGGATGGGATCGGGCAGTGCTGCCCAGTCCTGACCGTGGCGCAGGCTGATGCAGCCCCAATTGCCAGGATTGTTCTTCTTGTAGTAGAACTTCACAACAGTGTTAGCAGCGATGGTCGTCCAGTCGAAGCCACCCCAAGCCATGTCTTGGTTGCCGTTCCAGCCTGAGCATACGAACTCACCTACCCAGATGGCCTGCTCGGGCGATTCGCTGTACATCATCACGGCACTGGTTTCGATTGTGTGGTTGTCGTGCTGCTTCATCTTGATCTTACCATCGGTCATCTCCTCAGGCACGACGAAGCTGATTTGCGTTGCCGACTGGTTGAACTCACCCTTCTTCATCGGGTTCTCCAGTCCGGGCACTGTCATCTCAACGATACGGTCGAGGTTCTGTCCGGTGATAGTGAGGGTCATGCCAGCCTTTACGTCCTTGTTGGGAGTGATGCTCTCGAAGAATGCCATAGGCACGGTGATGTCGCAAGTGGCGGTGATGCCTGATGCTGAGGAGAGCGTGACAGTGCCTGAGACGGTCGTCATAGGAACGGTGACCTGCAGCGACTTGCCATCGGCAGCTACGGTATAGTCCACCTCGCCCACGGCGGGGAACTCTACACCTGTGACCAGGTCGAGGTTAGCACCGTTGATGGTGATGGTGTTGCCGAAGTCGGGTGTGGCATTCGAGACGCCGGTAATCTGGATGAAGTCGACGCTAAGGTTGCCTGCACCGACATTCTCAGCACCCTCGGAGCCATCATTGTATGCCAGCTCACCGCTCTTGGCCTCAGCCGGCACGCGCACCTGAATCTCGTTACGGGTGTTCTTCAGGAAGTCAGCAGCCTCAACGACCACATGGTCGAAGAACACCACCTGCCCGATGTTCCACACATACTCACCCTTGATGGTGACGACGTCGCCCGGGTGTACCGATGTTGGCGAGTAGGAGCTCACCTTGATCTCCTCGGCGAAGGTGACGGAGGATGCTGAGACGATGGTGTCGCCGCTGTTGGTGACGAGGCAGAGCTTGCCGGGCACGCTCTGGTCGGGGATGGTGACGTCCATCTCCTGTGAGTTCTTTACCTGGAAGTCGGCGTTGATGAACGTTGTCGACGGGGTGAGCTTCTGGTTGCCTTCCGGGAAGAGCACCTCCTTGACGTTGTTCAGCTGTGTGCCCGTCAGGCGGATGGTCGCGCCACGCGTCACCGGCATCGGTCCGAAGGCCAGGATGTTCACGCCGCCCTTGCCATACTGGTTGGTATCGAGGTCGTCCTCGCTGCAGCTGGTGAACCCTGTGGTTGCAACCAGCGCCGCCATGGCCAATACTGATATGTTACGATAGATTTTCATTGTCTTAAGTATTTAGATGTTTTATAACTCTACCGCACGGATGTTGTCGATGCGGATGATTGGATGGCATGTGGTGCCGTTCTGCACACCATTCCAGATGAAGAGCGTCAAACCGGTGAAGTTCTCAGCAGTAAGCGGGGTGCCTGCCGGCGTTCCGTCCTCCAGATACTTGAAGGTGGAGAGAGGCAGGGTGACGGTCACCCATTTGCCGCCGGTGTCGTAGGAACCGGTCTGGTACCAAGGAGTCCACAGTCCACGAGGATAGTCCACATCGTGGAAGAAAGTGTTGTTGGCTGTAGCATTTGTCACCTGTGCGTCGCCAGTGAAGATACACTGCATGGAGAGGTTGGTCCAGGGATTGCTTGACGGGATGTTCACCTCGAACTTCAAGGCCATATTGGCGAAGTTTGCAAAGCTGACGCGGTCTGACAGACGGTCGGTGGCTTCCGGCCAGTATTCAAAACAGAGGTTTGAATCATCCCAAGCACCGTCGGTGAAGTCAACGTCACCCAGCAGCAGGTAGTAGCCGTCGAGGGAGTATTCGTCGTTGGAGATTCTTGCGCCGTGCCATCCGTGCTTGAACTGACCGTTGGCATAGTCGTCGGGCCAGCCGTTATCCCAGTCATCGAACAACATGCCGCGCGTGTCGTGGTAGTTGAAGCGAGCCTTCTTCTTGCCATAGACGGTAGAAATCTCAATCGGACCTTCGCTCAGTCCATCAGGCACGGTGAAGGTGATGGCGCTGATGGTGAAATCATCGATGTCCACCTTCTTGCCGCTGATGGTCAGCGTAAGCGGAGTGTTGGGGTCGTCTACGAAGTAGTTTCCATAGATGGTGGCCTTCTCTCCGGCTTTTGCCCACTCGTTGCTCATGTTGTTGATGTTCGGCCCGGGCACCAGCACGCTGAAGTCGTAGGTGGTGGTGTCGTTAGCGTTGTTGATCATGAAGATCTTGTTGTACACCACGTCGGGGATTTCTCCCGGCACGGTGACAATCATCGTGTTGTCGGTGATGAGGCTGGGGATGAGCTGAGCCTCCTGATCGTTGAAGAACATCCTGGTGATGCTGCGCAGGTTCTCACCGACGATGCAGATGCTGTTGTCCATGTAGGCACCAGTGAGCAGTGAGTCGGCACTTGCCACGTTCACCGGGCGTATATAGTGGATGGTAGGTGTACCATCACTGATCTCATACTTATCCGGCTCGTCCTCACAGGCAGTGAAAGCCACGGGTGCGGCGAGGGCCGAGAGCAAGAGAAGACTATTGATTACTCTTTTCATAATTATAATAATGTATAAGATGGATTAATACTGGTAGGTAGCGCGTACATCCACGTGGATGGGGTCTTCCTTCAGGTGGGGGTTGAAGGTGAGGTCCTCCATGGGGAATGGAACGACGAAACTGTTGATGCTGATGTTGGGGGCTGCCGTCTGGTCGTCGTACATGGCCGTCTGGTCGTTGCCCTCGTCGTCCTTGTTGACGAGCTGCCACTGGCCGGTCTTGTAGTAGTTCTCGAACATCGGGCCAAGGTTCCAATACTGGTTGCGACGCTGGCTCTTCAGCTCGTTGATGGCGCGGTCGGGATTGTAGTACGACAGGCGTACGAAGTCATACCAGCGGTCGCCCTCGCAGGCCAGCTCCAAACGGCGCTCCTTCCAGACATCGTCGAAAGTGAGCGAGGTAGCGGGAACCACGTTGGGGATGGCACGCTGACGAACGGCATTGTAAGCCTTGAGTGCATCGGCATCGTTGCCCTGTCCGAGCAGCACCTTAGCCTCGGCCAGCACGAGGTAGACGTCGGCCAGGCGGAGGATCGGGGTGCAGAGCGAGCTGGCCATGCGTGCTGCCGACGTACCGAGGGCGGTCACGTGGTCGGCATTGTTGCCGTACATGTATTTCACCATGTTGCAGCCCGTAGGCGAGCGGTGCTCTTCCCATGCAGCGGGGTTGTAGGTCTTATCGAACTCAAAGCGCATGTAGTCGAAGCCGCCGTGGTCGCGCCACAGATAGGGGATGACATCACCGACGGTCATCATCGTGGCCTTGCGGCGTGTGTCTACGTCAGGACGTGTAGCGGGATCGTCGAGGACGTTGAAGCCGAAGGCATCCTGCAGGTCCACTGACGGGCCTGCCCATTCGCCCCAGCAGTCGCCATACTCATCCATGCCGGTCATGCCGAGATCAGACTGGAAGGAGTTCTGCGATGTCCACTGCGAGCTGACCACCCAGCGCCATGCAATCATGTTCTCGGGCGAGTTGTTGCCTTCCAGGGTGAAGCAGTCGGCGTAGTTCTTTTCCAGCTCGCGGCCGCTGTTGTCCATCACGTCCTTGGCCAACTCGGCAGCCTTCTGCAGGTCGGCCTGGTTCAGCTGTCCGCTCACGCCAGCCTTGGTCAGGTACACCTTAGCCAGCAGACCCTTGGCACAGTACTTGTCCAGACGGCCCTTCGTGCACTGCTCAGGCAGCAGTTCGATGGCCTTCTCCAGCGTCATGACGATATACTCGTAGACATCGGCCTTCTGCACCTTTGGCTGGTCGTTGTAGGTGCCGGCCTCAATCATCGAGGCATTGTCGTGCACGATGGGCACATCACCGAATGTACGTACCAGGTAGAAGTAGGCCATGGCCTTCCACAGCAGGCACTCGCCCATGGTCTGGTTCTTCACTGCCTCCGAGGCGCCGCCGTTTTCGATGTAGTGACGCACAACGTTGGAGTGGCCGTTGACAGCCCACAGCGAGTAGGACATGTTGCGGATATGCTGGTTGTTCGACGTCAGTCCAAAACGCAGGAATCCCGTATAGTCGCCGCCATCCGAGAGATAGATGTTGCCTGCCATGACGTCAAACGAGAAGAAGCCACGCTGGAAGTCGTACCAGGGCGAATTGTAAAGGTAGTCGACGGCAGCGATGCATTCTGCGTCGGTCTTGTAGTAGCCGCCGGCGACGTATCCGTCTTCAGTAGGGCGATCGAGGAAGTCTTCACATGATGTCAGGCCCAATCCTAGGACTGCGGCTGTCAAGAATACTTTTATCTTATTATGTTTCATGATAATGGTCTCCTATATGTTAGAATGAAATGTTCAGGCCAAAGGTGCAGGTAAAGGGCGAAGGATAGCGGCCGTTATCCAAGCCGAACACATAGCCGTTGGCATCGGTGGTGGATGCACCGATCTCAGGGTCGTAGCCGTCGTAGCCGGTGATAGTCAGCACGTTCTGCAGGTTGCAGTACAGGCGGAGGTTCTCCAGGTAGAGCTTCTTGATGATGCTCTTGGGGAAGGTGTAGCCCAGCGATACGTTCTTCAGACGGATATAGCTGCCATCCTCAATGTAGCGGCTCGAGATGTTCTGGTTGTAGCCGTTGCCCAGGGCCACACGCGGGGTCTGCGTACCGGGGTTGGTGACGTAGACGTTGGTCACGTCGTTGTACCAGGCGCTGCCGTCCTCATAGACCTTGTTGGCATCGATGGGAGCCAGCTGGGCGCGGTCGGCAATCTTCTCCTGGATCTGGTTGTTCCATGTGCTCGTCATCGACGTCAGGGGAATGGAGGTGTAGTTCATCACCTTGTTGCCATACGAGCCGTTGATGAAGAGGCTCAGGTCGAAGTTCTTGTAGTTGAACGTGTTCGTGAAGCCGAAGGTGAACTTAGGCAGCGGCGAGCCAATATGGGTCTTGTCGCTCTCGTCGATGATGCCGTCGTTATTGACATCCTTGAACTTCAGGTCGCCAGGCCACACGGTGTTGTTCTTGCTGTACTTCGTGGGATCGGTGACGTGCTGCCAAGTACCGTCCTCAGCCTGCACGACCGACTGGGCATACAGGGTGTTGACGGGCGAGGCGAGAATGTCGTCGAAGCTGGTGTAGACGCCTTCCACCTCATAGCCGTAGAAGTCGTACATCGGGCGACCCACTGACGACACGGCCACCACGTCGCTCCACTGGCCGTAGCCGATGATGGCGGCTGAGGTGGTGCCCTGCAGGGCTACCAGTTTGTTCTTGTTGAACGAGAACTGCAGGTCGGTGTCCCACGAGAAATCCTTCGTCAGCACGGGGGTAGCCTTCAGCTCAATCTCCAGACCGGTGTTGCGCATGGTGCCGTAGTTGCCGTAAGGAGCGCTGAGGGCCGACGAGCCGTTACCCTGCGTACCCAGGTATGAGGGCAGCTGCATCAGCATGAGCATGTCCTTCGACTCCTTCTTGTACCAGTCGATGATCAGGTTCAGGCGGTTGTTGAAGAAACCGAGGTCAAGACCCAGGTCTACCTGCTCCTGTGTCTCCCACTGGATGGCCTCGTTGGGCAGGCCACTGGGACGATAGGATTGACCGAGTGCCGATGGCATCACGCCCAGGGCGACACCCCACTTGTAGCCACCGATGTTGGCATTACCTGTCTGGCCCCAGCCCACGCGGATCTTACCATTGCTGAGCCAGCCCTCTGCAAAGTTCTTGATGAACTCCTCGTTCGAGAAGCGCCAGCTGGCTGCCAGCGAGTGGAAGCCTGCCCAGCGGTTCTTCGGACCGAAGTTCGACGAGCCGTCGTAACGGTAGGTATATGTAGCGTAGTAGCGATCGTCATAATTATAGGTTTCGCGCGTGAAGAACGAAGCCATCGAAGCCGAGCCGAAGCCCGAACTGTAGTCCTTGTCGGCCTTCTCCACGAGGTTCGGGTTCTGCACGTCGTTGCGAGGCAGGTTCTGGCCGGTGATGCCCATGTACTTCCACTTCGACTCCCAGCACTCCTGTCCGAGCATGGCTGTGAAGTTGTGCTTGCCTATCTGGCCAGTGTAGGTCAGGTAGTTCTTCAGCTGCCAGAACTTGTTGTTGTTCGACTGCCAGTGATCCTGGTTGCCCGGCTTCTGCCAGCCGCCCAGGTCGACGGAGGGCTCCCATGTCTCGGCGTTGCTGCCGCTGATGTCGTAGCCCAGCTCGGCGTGCCACACCAGGTTCTTAATGGGTGTCACCTCAGCGAAGATGTTACCCGTCAGCTTGCGGCGCTCCAGGGTGTAGGAGTACATATTGGCCAGTGCAACGGGGTTGGGGTTGGTATATCCCTGACGAGCCTCGGCATAGTAGTTGCCGAAGACGTCGTAGATGGGTATGTCGGGCAGCGTGGTCAGCGAGTAGGTGATGATACCCTCGGTACCGTCGGCCTTCTTCAGGTCGTCGTTGGTGGTCGAGAAGGTGGTCGACATGCCGAGCTTCAGCCAGGGCTTGAGCTGGGCGTCGAGGTTGGCACGCACGGAGTAGCGGGTGAACTCCGATCCGATGATGGTACCTTCCTGGTTCATGTAGTTACCGCTGACGAAGTACTGCACCTTGTCGGTACCGCCCTGGGCGCTCACCTGGTGGCTGTGCTGCAGGGCTGTCTGGAACACGGCGTCCTGCCAGTTCGTACCCTTGCCCAGGATCGAGGGATCAGAGTAGTTGGGGTTGGCCTGGCTGGAAACAATCCATCCGTTGTCGACAAAGTCCTGATAGTAGCCGGCATACTCGCGCAGGTTCATCATGTCGAGGCGCTTGGCCTGACGGTTGACGGCGAACATGCCGTCGTAGCTAAACTTGGCGTCGCCGGCCTTACCACGCTTGGTGGTGATGAGCACCACACCGTTGGCACCCTGGGCACCATAGATGGCGGTGGCGGAGGCATCCTTCAGAATCTCCATCGACACGATGTCCGAGGGGTTCAGCGTCGACAGCGGAGAGATGGTCGACACCTTACCGTTGCCCAGACGGTCGCCCAGACCGTAGTCGGCACCGCTCTGGCCACCGCTCTGCACAATGACACCATCGATGACGTAGAGCGGCTCCTGGTTGGCATTGATTGAGCCGATACCACGCACTCGGATAGAAGACGACGAGCCGGGAGCACCTGAGGTGGTGACGGCAGTCACACCTGTGGCACGTCCCTGCAGCGACTGGTCGAGCGAAGTGATGACACTGCCCTTCAGCGACTCCTCATTGATAGACGTCGATGCTCCGGAGAGGTCGCTCTTCTTCATCGTACCGTAACCGACGACGACGACCTCGTTCAGCATCTGGCGGTCTTCCTCGATCGTGATGTTGTACACGTTCTGGCCCGAGGTGACCTTCACTTCCTTGGGCAAGTAGCCCACATAGGTGACCACCAGCGTCTGGCCAGGACTGGCTTGCAACGAGAAGTTGCCGTCGAAGTCAGTGCTCACGCCGATGGTAGTGCCTTTCACCTTAACGGTTGCACCAACGACCGGCCCCAGGGCATCGCTGACAACACCCGTAATTTTCTTTGCCTGTTGCACCTCAGTGGGCAGTGGCGACGCTTCTCCTCCACCCACGGCGAGCACCTGCGGCGAGTAGCATAGCAATGAAGCTAGGCAAATTGCCGCAAGCATGGATTCTTTACTGCAATTTAATTTCATAGGGTTAATAATTAGTTGTTATAATTTAGACTATTCTCGGGCTTTAGTTTCTGGGTGCAAAGATAGTGTTTTTTCCTCAACCCACATGCAATTATCTTGTCATTTGTTGATACTTTTTTGCTAAAAAATCAAAAATGCAAGTTAAAAGTGTCTTCTATGCTGAAGACAGTATTCAAAAAGGGCAATAAATGAGACTATTAAGGGGTTGCAGGACGGTAGGCTCTGGCCTCTCAGAAAGAGAGGTGTACGAAGACGGGATAATGGTCGGAGGGCAGCCGGCGCTCGGCCTGGTCGCCCAGCCCGTTCCAATAGGTGTTGGTGAGGATGCCATAGCGGTCGACGGTGAACGCTGGCGACACCATCACGTGGTCGATGCGGCTCGTGGTCTTGCGGTCGGCCTGGTAGTTGTTGAACGTGCCGTTCTCGGCGAAGCGCTGGCGGGCGTGCTCGTAACAGTCGCGGAGCAGTCCGGAGGTGGTGAAGAGGGTGTAGACCTCGCTGCGCTGGTCGACGTTGAAATCGCCGGTGAGCACCACGGGTGTGTGTCCTGCCAGCTGGCGTATGCGCTCTATGACGAGCTTCGCTCCCTCTCGGCGGGCGACGACTCCCACGTGGTCCATGTGGAGGTTAAAGAAGAAGAAGGTCTTGCGACTCTTCCTGTCGCGGAACTTCCCCCATGTACAGATGCGGATACAGGCAGCATCCCACCCCAGTGCTGGCTTCTCCGGCGTCTCCGAGAGCCAGAAGTGTCCTGAGTCCATGAGCCGCATCCGCTGTTTGTCATAGAAGATGGCGGCATACTCGCCCGCCTTCTTCCCGTCGTCGCGCCCCACGCCGATATAGTCGTAGTCGGGAAGCAGCTGGAGCATGTCCTTTAGCTGTCCGTGGAGCACCTCCTGCGTGCCCAGCACATCGGGATGCTCGAAGGCTATCTGTGCACAGACGACGGGGCATCGCTGTTTCCACCCGTTGCCGTCGCGCGCATCGTCGTTATTTGATAGCGGATGTTGTAGGAGCCGACATAGAGTTGCTGTGCCATGGCGGTGGCAGCGAAGAGGACTAGTACGACCGTTGCGAGGAGACTTTTCTTCATGGCTGGAATGGGTTTGGATGAATCGGGCTGCTCATCCGAGCACGATATGCTCGGCAGCGACGGGCTCGTTGAGGAACAGCTGTGCCTGCTCGTTGAATTTGTCGGCGTTCTCGGTTGTCAGATAGTACGTCAGTCCGTGTCGGGAGCAGCGGGCTGCCATCTCGGGATGGCGCTGTAGATAGTCAGCGAGGGCCTCGGCCACATAGTTGCCCTGGGGGATAATGGCCACGGTAGGAGGCATGAACCGCCGTATCTTATCCATCAGCAGCGGATAGTGCGTGCAGCCAAGGATAGCGGCATCGATGAGCGGGTCGGCAGTCATCATCTGACGGATATACTTCTCAACGAAATAGTCGGCACCTGCCGACTGAGCCTCGTTGTACTCCACCAGAGGGACCCAGAAGGGGCATGCCACCCCCGTCACCTCGATGTCAGGATGCAGCTTCTGTATCTCCAGCCTATAGCTCTGGCTCTTGATGGTGCCCTCGGTAGCTAGTACGCCGACGTGGCGTGTCTGCGTGAGGCTGCCGATCACCTCTGCCGTCGGACGTATGATGCCCAGCACTCGCCGCTGTGGGTCCCAGTCTGGCAGGTCGCGCTGCTGAATGGTGCGCAGCGCCTTTGCGGAGGCGGTATTACAGGCCAGTATCACCAGATGGCAGCCCATCGTGAAGAGGCGCTCCACGGCCTGCCGCGTAAACTCACGGACCACGTCGAAAGAACGCGGTCCGTAGGGTGCACGGGCATTGTCGCCCAAGTAAAGATAGTCGTACTGGGGTAGTCGGCGGCGGATGCCTTCAAGGATGGTCAGTCCGCCATAGCCGCTGTCGAAGATGCCGATAGGCCCTGGAAGCTTTGGCAGATTCATCGTCCTCGCCTTAGAAGTTGACGCACCTCATCGTTCAGGTCGAGGGCCAAGGCAGGCTCGATGAACGGACAGGCATTGGCATCGGTGTTCACCACCAGTGCCAGCTTATGCCGGCGGGCTACCGTGGCGATGGCTTCAGCCAGCCGTCCCTGTAGCGGCACCATGGCCTCGCGACGGGCTTTCTCCATCTCCTGCCGGCACTGCGCCTTGAACTCGATGTTCTGCTGTAGCAGCTGCTGCAGCTCGGTCTGACGCTTCAGCAGGATGGTGCGCGGGAAGTCCTTACGACCGTCGAGGAACGCCTCGTACTTCTGGTTGAAGTCGTCCTCCACGCGCTTCATCTCTGCATCGTAGGCCTGCTGCAGGTCGCTCATCTGTTTCTCGACGATGGCCAGCTGAGGCATAGCCACCAGTGCCGAGTCATAGCTCAGGTAGCCGAAGACTGGCTGGGGCTCCTGCGCCTTTGCGGCCGTTGCCTGAGGTTTTGAGGCCGACGTCTGAGGAGTGTCGACAGTGGTCTGGACGGTGCTATCGGTCGTCTCAGCATCGGTGGTCACCAGTGTGTCGGGTTGTGCCACGACCACATCGTCCGTCTGGGCCTGGCCTTCCAGCCCTGCCAGCATCAGGATCAATACAACGAATATATTCTTCATCTCCTCAAACTTTCAACTCTCATCTTTCAATTACTTCAGTCCCAGCTTTGCCTTCACCTGGGCGGTGAGGTCGGTCGAGAGCGTCGTGCTGATATAGGGGATGCCGGCGCCCATCTCCATGACATAGATGTAGCCGCCCTCCTGGCCGATGGTCTTGATGGCATCGAGCACCTTCGTGGTGATAGCCTGCATCTTCTCCTGCTGTGCCTTGGCCAGTGCCTGTTCGTTATCCTGAGCCGTCTGCTGCAGACGCTGGTAGAGGTCGTTCAGCTCCTGGTTACGGCGCTGCTTGATGTTTTCGGGCAGTGTAGACTCCTCCTTCTCGAAGGCCTCAGCCTTCTTCTGCAGCTCTGCCTGCATCTGGTTGAAGTCGGTGCGGTACTGCTCTGCGAGCTTCTCCATCTCGGTGCGGGCAGTGGCGAACTCTGGCATTGCCTGGATGATCTCCTGTGTGTTGACATGGCCAAACTTCGGCTGGCCCTGGGCCGATGCGGTGAGACCGCAGATAGCGCAGATAGCGCAAATGATAAACTTTTTCATTTTCTTTTTGTTGATTATTTCGTTATTTCGAGTTATTTTTAATCTCGGGGTCACGGGGTCACGGGGTCTCGGGGTCAGGAGGTCTCGGGCTCTCGATGTCAATTTGAATATCCCAGTTTCCGGAGCACCTCGTCGCTGATGTCGATCTTGGGCGAGCCGAAGATGATGCCGGCATCGCTGGCACGGTCGAGCACCAGCTGGTAGCCACGCAGGTCGGCCACGTCCTTCACGGCATTGTAGACCTCCTCCTGGATGGGGTTCATCAGGGCGGTGCGCTTCTTGAAGAGCTCGCCGTCGGGACCGAAATACTGGCGCTTGAGGTCGCTGGCCTGCTTCTCCTTCTCCATGATGGCATCCTGCCGGGCCTTCTTCTGCTCAGCCGAGAGGAACACCACCTCGTTCTGGTAGTTCTTGTACATGGTCTGCGCCTCTGTGCTAAGGGCGTCGACCTCTGCCTGCCATTTCTTCGACACCTGTGTGAGCTGCTCGTTGGCCCGCTCGTAGGCAGGTATGTTCTTAAAGACGTAGTCCATGTCGATCAGCGCAAACTTCTGTGCCGATACCGTTGTCAGGCCGCATAGGGCCATCATCAAACAAATGATAATCTTTTTCATATGCTTATCCAAATAGATTAGAATTCTTGTCCGAGCACGAAGTGGAACTGGCTGCCGCCCTTACGTCCGGTGGCACTGCCCTGATAGACCTTGTCGAAGCCATAGGCCCAGTCGATACCCATCAGTCCGACCATCGGCAGGTAGATGCGGACGCCGAATCCTGCCGAGCGCTTCATGTCGAAGGGGTTGAAGTCGCGGGTGTTGCTCCATGCGTTACCGCCCTCGAGGAATCCCAGTCCGTAGATGGTGGTGTTACCCAGCATGAAGGGGTAGCGCAGCTCCAGCGTGAAGCGGTCGTAGGCATAGGCGTCGTAGGAGCTGTAACGCCCCGGTGTACGCTCGCCGCTGACGGTGTTTGCCGACAGCGATATGGAGCCGTTCTCGTATCCGCGCAGTCCGATGGTCTCCTCGGCATAGCTCGTGGAGTAGCCGCTCATGCCGTCGCCGCCGACGTAGAATGTCTCGAAGGGCGACTTCTTGTACTTGTTGTACGATCCGAGCAGTCCTACCTCCACGCGTGTCATCAGCACGAAGCACTTCTGCCCGCTGCCCAGCGGTGTGAACGTACGGCTGCGGAATTTCCACTTGTGATACTCCACCCAGCGGTATTTCTCGCGCTGCTCCTCCTGGAAGCGGTCGTAGTCGTTGTTGTATGTCTGCCAGGTAGCCAGGTGCTCATAGTCCTTGTTGTCGAAGAGCGACCAGGGCGGCGTCAGCGTCACCGACAGCGAGAACTCCGATCCCTCACGCGGGAAGAGGGGGTTGTCGGTCGACGTTCTTGAGAGTGCCAGCGAGAGGTTCAGGTTGTTCGAGTTACCGTTCGAGATGAGGAAGTACTGCCAGTCCTTCAGCATGTACCGCTGGTAGGCCAGCGTGGCCGAGAACTGGAAGTAGTCGTCGGGCCACCTGAGGCGCTTGCCCCATCCCAGGGAGAGTCCGAAGAGCTTGACGTACTTGTCGTCGTCGAGGAAGCTCTCGTAGTTGTTGTAATAGCCGTAGTTGTTATAGTAGCCGTAGCCGCTGTACATATACTGCAGGGAGTTCAGGTAGGCCGAGTTGTAGTAGTTGCTCGAGACGTCGCTCTGCTTCGAGTAGTAGGCTCCGATGCTGAGCGAGTTGGGGCGCTTGCCTCCGAACCAGCCCGTGCCATAGTTGGCCGACAGCGACGAGTAGTAGCGGCCGTTCGTCTGGTAGCTCAGTCCCACCTGCTCACCGTCGCCGGCGGGCAGGAATCCGCGGTGCAGCTTGTTCTTTCCCAGGAGGTTGCGCAGCGAGAAGTTGTTGAACTTGATACCCACACGGCCGATGATGCCCGTCTGTCCCCATCCCAGCGACAGCTCGAGCTGGTCGTTCGACTTCTGTTCCAGCTCCCAGTTGATGTCCACCGTGCCGTTCTCGCCGTCGGGCTTCACGTCGGGGTTGATGGCTGTCTCGTCGAAGTATCCCATGGAGGCGACCTCACGATAGGAGCGCATCAGCGCCTCCTTGTTGAACAGGTCGCCGGGCTTCGTACGTAGCTCGCGGCGCACCACCTCCTCGTAGAGGCGGTCGTTGCCGAAGATCCTGACGTTGTTCAGGTGTGCCTGCGGGCCTTCGAGGATGCGCACCTCGAGGTCGATGGAGTCGCCCACGATGTTCACCTCGGCCGGCGTGACCTGCGAGAAGACGTATCCGTGGTTGTAGTAGTAGTCGTGCACGCCGTCCTCGTCCTTCGTCAGTCGCTTGTCGAGGAGCTTCTGGTTGTAGACGTCGCCCTTCTCCATTCCCAGCGTCTGCTCCAGGCCTTCGGTGGGCACCACGGTGTTGCCCACCCATGTGATGTTGCGCACGTAGTAGCGGTTGCCTTCCTCCAACTTCAGGAAGACGTTCACGTGCTTGTCGTCGACGTTCCAGACGCTGTCCTCGACGATGGTAGCGTCGCGGTAGCCCAGCTCGTTATATTTCTCGATGAGTGTCTTCTTGGCCTCTTCGTAGCGCTCGGGGGTGTACTTCTTCGCCTTGAAGATGTTCTGCAGCTTGCCGGTCTCGTGAATCTTGCCCATGGCACCCTTGGTGAGCAGTCCGCCCTTGATGGTCTTGTCGCCGACCTGCTCATTGCCCTCGATGATGATCTGGCGAACCTTCATCTTGTCTTTCTTGTCGATCATCACGTCGAGCACCACTTGGTTCTTGCCCGTGACGTCGTCGTGCTGGGTGATCTCGATCTCGGCGTTCTTGTAGCCCTTGTCGTCGAAGTATTTCTTCGCAAGGATCTTTGCACGGTCGACGAGGTTCTTCGTCAGGCTCATACCTTTGGCGACGCCGAGCTTCGCCTCGAGGTCTTCGCGCTCGCTCTTCTTCACGCCCGAGTAGTTGATGGTGCTGATGCGTGGCGAGAGGGCGAGGTTGATGCTCAGGTACACCTTCGACTCGATGAGGCTGTCGGCAGTGATGCTCACCCTGGAGAACAGCCCATGCTTCCAGTAGCGCTTCACGGCCTCGGTAATCTCCTGTCCGGGCATCTCGATATGCTGACCCACGGACAGTCCGGAGATGTTCAGCAGCACCGACTCCTCATAGTCGGTGACGCCCTTCACCCTCAGCCCGCCGATCTCTACCTGCCGCGGCGTGCCGGCATAGGAGATGTCGACCTGCGCCCTGGCGGGGCTGAGTGGCAGGCTGCTGATGAGCAGCGACAGCCCGACGGCCGCCAGCCATCGCCTGTTGCTCGTCATGCTCGCACCACGGCGCTTCTTATCACTTGCGTTTGTCATTGTTCTTCTTTCGTTTCTCGTTTAGGGGTGGCATTCTCGCGCTCACCCTCCACCTGTGCCTCCGTCTTGCCGAAGCGCCGCTGGCGACCCTGGTAGCTGGCGATGGCCTTGTGCAGGTCCTCCTCCATAAAGTCTGGCCAGTAGGTATCGCAGAAGTACAGCTCGCTGTAGGCTATCTGCCATAGCAGGAAGTTAGATATGCGCAGCTCGCCGCCAGTGCGTATGAGCAGGTCCGGATCGGGCATGAAGCTGGTACATAGGTGCTTGCTGATGAAGTCCTCCGTGATGTCCTCTGCCCGGACGCCTCCCGTCTTCAGGTTCTTGATAATATTCTGGGGGAGCTGCATGTCGTTGACCTCAGTAACGATCTGCCGCACGGCCTCGGCGATCTCCCAGCGGCTGGAATAGCTCAGCGCCACCACCATCGTCAGGCCGTCGTATTTCGACGTCGCCTCCTCCATGTACCGGATCTTCCGCTGCACGTTGTCCGACAGTCGGGAGAAGTCGCCGACCATTCTGAACTTGACATTGTTCTTGCTGAACAGCTCCATCTCCATGAAGTTGATGATGAGGTCCATGATAGCCTCTATCTCGTAGGCCGGACGGTTCCAGTTCTCGGTCGAGAAGGTGTATAGCGTGAGGTATTTCACGCCCAGCCGTGAGCACTCCGATGTGATGCGTCGCACGGCCTCCACGCCTTCCTTATGCCCGAAGCTACGGTCCAGTCCGCGCTCCGTGGCCCACCGCCCGTTGCCGTCCATGATGATGGCAATGTGCTGTGGTATGCGGGTCATATCTAGTTCACAGTTCATAGTTCACAATTCATAGTTCTTTGTCGTTATGACAGGTCTTGCACTTTGCCCAGATGTCGTAGGTCAGGGTCGCCTGCAGCGTCGTGTAGCAGTCGGTGTTCTTAAACAGTCCCGAGCTCTTGATGCCGTAGGGATCCTTCACACCGTCGAGCTTGTCCGTGCCCGTGAAGTGTGCCATCCACTCCACCGTCAGGTTCAGGCGGTCTTTCAGCTTATACTTCAGGCCCACGCCGATGGGCATCTGCAGCGCCACCGTGCCGCCTGTCGATAGCAGGGCCACGGGCAGTGGCTGCTCGTCGCTGCCTTCTGCCGTGGGCACTCCGCCTTTCAGGTCGGGCTTGCCGCTGAAGGCGAGGCCTGCTCCGAGGGCGAAGAACGGTGTCAGCCGTCGCGCCCCAAGGTACTCCTTGCCGGTGCCGAAGGGCCAGAAGTTATATTCGTAGCGCACGGAGAAGTCGGTCACCGTCGTGCTGAAGTCCAGCGGATGGTCGTGCCAGTCGGGATACCATGTCTCCACGTCTTTCGACGACCCTTTCAGCTTGCCGAAGGCCAGCTGTGCCGACCATGCCATGCGCGGGTTCATCTTATATTTTGCCACCACGGCGGCCATGGGTTGCAGGCCTTTCGTCAGGCTCCCGTTGAAATCGCCCTGGTAGGCCGTCAGCCCGAGGCCGCCACCCACCTCCATGCGATATTCGGGTTCGTCCTGCGCCGTTGCGCGGCTTACTGACAATTGACAAATGACAAACGACAATGCCAGCACCGTCAGGCATCGGCTCCTCACCAGCAGTGAGTCACAGCAGCATCGCACATCTCTCATCTCTCAACTCTCAACTCTCAACTACTTCGACGCATATCCCCGCCACAGCTGCCCCGTGTCGGTCAGCAGCCACAGGCGCTGGCTGTCGTCGACGGCCATCGTCACGCGGGTGCCCTGCAGGCCTGCAGGCAGGTCGTAGGTGGTGTTGCGCTTCCAGCTGATGCCCTGGTCGCGCGACTGTAGCATCGTCATGTCGGAGCCCACGGCGAGCACGGCGCCGCCGTAGCTGACCATCGACAGCCACTGCTGGCGAGGCAGCTTGTAGAAGTTACCCTCGTCGAAGGGCATGTAGACCCACTGTCCGTCGCCCTCTGCGCTGCTGATCTTCCGCCATACACGCATATACTGCGCGTCGGCCTGCCGCGGCTCGCCCACCAGCAGCACGTAGTCGGCACTCTCGTCGGTGGCATACGTCCAGCTGACGCAGGCCGTCGTTCCTGCCAGGGGCAGCAGTGAAGCATCGTCGTCGAGTGCCTCCTCCTGCCAGCTGCCGTCGCGGTCGCTGAGCAGCAGGCCGTCGTCGCCGAACATGTAGCGCTCGTAAGCAGAGCGTCCTACGATGCTGTCCTGAGGCTCCAGGCGAACGCTGTCGCCGTCAGCCACGAGGTGCTGGCCAGTCCATCCGGCCAGCTGCTCGTCGGTCTTCATCAGCTGCCAGTCGAAGGCGATGCCCTCCGTCTGGCTGACGTTCAGCTCAACAGTATAGTCGCGCACGCCAGAGCCGTCGGTGGCATAGACGAAGAATCGGCGCGGCGTGCTGAAGTCGATAGAGTCCGTCGACGAGTACCAGCGTAGCGAGTCGCTCGTGGCCGACTGCAGGGCTATCAGGGCTCCGTCGGTGGTAGTGATCGTGCACACCACGTGCCGAATGTCGGTGCCCACGGGCAGCACGGAAGCATTATAGATGCGACGACCTACCTGGTCGATGGTCATCTTGTAGTTGGAGCCTGTCAGCGTCGACTTCACGACGGTGTCGTTGCCAGTCTTCGTCGACTGTGTCTGCGTGTATCTGTTCAGCGTACCCAGCTGGAAGGCGGTGATCGCCATGTCGGACGACAATGCCATCTCGTCGTCGTCAGATTCCAGACACGACGAGAGCACCAGCACGCCGACAGCGAGGGCACAACATCTAGTGAAAAGTCTATTCATGCGTCCTTGTTTAAACAATTCGGCTGCAAATTTACTCACATTTCCGCAAATATCACGCATTTCACGCATATTATTAAGCAAAAAATATCATTATTTGTCCGTTTTTAAGGTGTTTTTAGGTTTTCAGCACCTCGTTTCTAAGCCTGCCTCACTTGTAGCCGCCGTTCTGCGTGAGATTGTGGTTCAGGTCGATGACGGTCTGAGGAATAGGGAATACGGTGGTGTAGCCACTCCCCTCGTCGGCCAGGGGCTGACGCTGGTCGTAGGCCTGGTGGAAGCATCCGAAACGTACCATGTCCTGACGGCGCCATCCCTCCCACATCAGCTCGCGCAGACGCTCGTCGAGCAACAGCGTGCGCCAGTTGCTGCCGTCGATGGCCAGCGGCGCCATGCCAGCACGCGTACGGACGGCATTGACGAAGGCGGCCCCATCGGCGCCGTTGCGGAACAGTGCCTCGCCCTTCATCAGCAGCACATCGGCATAGCGGAAGAGCACGATGTCGTTGCTCTGCAACTTCCCGTCGGCATGGGCAGTACGGTCGATCTCATACTTGGCCATCCGGGCGCCGGCAGTCTTCTCGTAGGGCGTGCCCGTCAGGTCGAGCTGCACGTCGAGGGGCCGGTAGACCAGCGGCTGTCCGTTGTCGAGCGTCACCACGCTGCCGTCAACGTGCACCGTGTCGCTGAAGAAGCAGACGGCATACCGGCTGTCGACCTCCGAGGTGCCGTAGCCGAAGGTACGTACGGCGTGCAGGGTGGCACAGGCGCCGTTCTCGGCATCCATGCCCAGCGCCGACCCGTGGTTGTAGTGCCGCGAGCGGAAGAGGTAGAGGAACATGTTGGAGAACTGCAGCTTGTCCATCGGTATGGTGAAGATATTCTCGGGCGAGTTCTCGTTGTGCACGGAGAAGTTGTCGGCATAGTCTTCCGACAGCTCGTAGCCGCCTTCTGCCAGCAGGTCGCAATAGGCAATGGCAGCCTCATAGGCATTCATCGACGTGCCGCCCACGGTGAGGCTGACGCGACGCCCGTCGACGGGCACGCCGTCCGTCCAGTCGTCGTCGGTATAGACCGCGGCGTTTAGCGAGAGCTTGGCCAGCAGGAACCAGGCCACGAGGCGCGTCACACGTCCGTAGTACGGCCCCTCCTCGTTGCTGCGCACGTCGGCCAGCAGCGGCGCCGTCTCCTGCAGCTCGCTCACCACGAACCGGAATATCTCGCTGCGGCTGCTCTGCCTGACCTCATGGATGGGCACCTCGTCGCTGACCACCAGCGGCACACGGCCGTAGAGGTCCATCAGGTAGTAGTAGAACAGGGCGCGGATGGCCCGCACCTCCGCCTTGTAGGCAGCCAGCGTGCTGGCAGCGAGCAGGCTGGCATGGCTGTCGAGACGGGCCAGCGAGCGGTTGCAGAGCACCACCACCTTGTACAGGTAGTTCCACGTGTCGTACAGCGCGCCGTCGTCGGCCGTCCACTCATGCCTGTAGAGGCTCTGCCAGAAGCCGCCGTCGTACCAGTCGCCGCCACGGGTGGGCAGCATGGCCTCGTCGGTGGTGAACGTGCAGTAGTCGTAGACACCACGGTAGGTGCCCTGCAGCCCCTGGGAGTCGGCATTGCCCCCCAGATAATTATATAAGGTGGCCACGGTGTTGATATAGAGCGACGAGGCATTGGCGAATGCCTCATCCTCTGTCAGCTGGTCCTTGGGCTCTTCGTCCAGGCACGCGGCCATCAGGACTGCTGCCAACAGACAATATCCGATAGGTTTCATCGTTCTCATATTCTCAATCGATAATCCGTTAGAAACTGATGCTCATCCCTACGCTGTAGGAGCGGTAGGCAGGATAGGAGCGCTTGTCGTCGATGCCCAGCGTGTGGGAGACGACATAGCTGTTGATCATGGGCGTGATGCCGCTGTAGGAAGTGATGGTGGCCAGGTTGTTCACCGAGAGCGACAGCCTGAGCGAGCTGACGTATCGGCTGCGCAGGGGGACGTTCCACCCGATGGTGAGATAGTCGAAGTTCAGGTAGTCGCCCTTCTCCAGCCAGTAGTCGGTGGCCGTCTGGTCGTTGATGTTCCGGCGGGGCGCATCGGCCATCACGTTATAGTCGGGGAAGCTGCCCATGTTCATATACGACAGGGCGGTACCGTTGTAGATCTTGTGGCCGAAGGCGCCGTTCGTCTGCAGCGACACGTCGAAGTCCTTGTAGCGCAGTGCGATGTTCGAGCCCAGGGTCATCTTAGGCGTCGCCTGGCCGGCCACGTAGCGGTCGCCACCGTCCTCGATGTTCACGACGTCGTTGCCGTCGAGGTCCTCTATGTCGTAATGGTAGCTGCCGTCGGCATCCTGCACGAGGCCCTTGCAGTGGGGCAGGTAGAAGACACCCAGCGGCTGGCCCACGATCTGGTAGACGATGTTGTTGTTGCCACCGTGGAAGCCGGCTCCGTTCAGCCCTCCGATGGGTGTGACGTCGCTGGCGGTCATCAGTGTGCCGTTGTAGTCGCCGCTCAGCGACAGCAGCTTGTTCTGCTGCCACGACAGGTTGATGTTGACATTCAGCTCAAGGTCGCGGCGAGCGATGGGGGTGACGCCCAGGCCCACCTCGAATCCGCTGTTGCTCATCGATCCGATGTTGGCCAGCAGCTTGTCGTAGGCAAAGGGTGGCACCGGCATGTCGTAGAGATAGAGCATGTCGCGCGTCTTCGAGTAGTAGTACTCGGCGGTCAGCACGACACGGTTGCGCAGCAGCCCCACGTCGGCACCCACGTTGAACGTGGAGCGCGTCTCCCACTTCAGGTCGGGGTTGGCGTTGCGGAGGGTGCCCATCGTCACCGTCGGCGAGCCGTCGACGCTCACCACGCCCGTCTGGTACATCAGCTGCAGGGAGTTGTACGACGAGATGCCTCCCAGGTTGCCCGACAGGCCGTAGCCCGTGCGCAGCTTGAGCGTGGAGAGCAGCGGCCGTCCGCCGGCGGCCACCGTTGGGCGACAGGCGGTAAGCGTCTTCAGCACGTCCCACTCGCCCGACACCGAGGGGAAGATGCCCCAGGTGTTGTTGCTGCCCACCATCGACGAGCCGTCGGCACGGGCAGTGAGCGTCAGCCGATAGGTGTCGAGCAGGGCATACGTCAGGCTGGCCATGGCCGATGCCAGCCGCGGCTCCTCATAGCCGGAGCCGGTACCGCCGTAGGGGATGGTGCTGGCAGCCCCGAGGTTGTCGTAGCCGAACTTGTTGTTGGTGAAGCCCTTCACCTCCGTCCAGAAGCCCGACTGCCTGCTCTGCTGGTACTCGCCCAGCAGCGTGCCTTCCAGGCGTTGCGTCGCGCCAAGTGCCACGCCCATGGCCAGCGTGGCGTTCAGCAGCAGGTCCTCGCTCTTGTGCTCACCACGATAGGCACGCCCCTGGGCCCACACCCATGTGGGGCAGAACTGCCCATTCTCCGTAGAGTTGAGCGAGTAGGAGCCGAAGAGCGTCAGGTGGAGTGAGGCACTGGAGGCGGCCAGGGCCTTACCCAGGTCGAAGTCCATACGCGCATGGGTGTTGAAGTGCTGCACCTTCTCGTCGTTCTTCTCGTGGATGATGGCATCGGGGGGATTGATCTGCGAGGCGGTGGTGTTCTTGCTCCAGCTGCCGTTGGCACCGGGGTCGTAGCCGTAGGTGGGGTTCTGGGTGGCTGCCGAGTAGAAGAGCTTCTGCACGTCGAAGATGCCGTAGGACTTCTGCAGCGAGCCGAACACGCCCAGGTCGATGGAAAGGATGTCGTCGAAGGCCTTCTGCGTGATGTCCAGCTTCGCCACGAAGTTGCGGTAGCGGCTGATGTCGACGACCGTGCGGTGGTCCATCAGGCCCACCGAGGCACGGTAGCTGCTCTGCCCACTGCCGCCGCTGAAGGCCACGTGGTGGTTCTGCACGACGCCCGTCCGGGTGATGGCCTCCGGAAAGTTGGTGTCGAAGCCCCCGTCGTTATAGTCGGCTCCCCGCTGAAGTGCCGTCGCGATGTAGCCCTCGCGGCCGAGCATCTCCATGTTCCGGCAGACCGACTCGAAGCCAACGTTGCCGTCGTAGCTCATGCGGAACTGCCCGCCGTGGCCACGCTTGGTGCGGACCTCGATGACGCCCGACGCGCCGCGAGAGCCGTACTGTGCCGTCTCGGCAGCATTCTTCAGGATGGTGAAGCTCTCGATGTCGGCGGGATAGACGCTCGACAGCGTTGCCAGGTCGCTCGACACACCGTCGATAATCACCAGCGGGTCGTTGCCGCCTGTCAGCGAGGTGGTGCCGCGGACACGCACGCTGCTGAGCATCGCCATGCGGTCGGCATCGCCCGTGGCAACGTTCACACCAGCCGCCTGACCGCTCAGGGCGTCGAGCGACGACGTCACGAGGCCTTTGTTCATACGGTCCTCACCCACCAGGTCGGCAGAGCCTGTCGACACACGCTGGTAGAGGGTGTCGGGCTCCTGCTGCACGACGTGCTGCGCCGATGCCGTCGACAGCGTCGGCAGTACCAGCAGAGCCGTCGCAAGCCATTTCTGCATTCCACATGCGATAGTTCTTTTCCTCATAATACGAGCCATTTATGCAGCAAAGTTACGAAATAATGCTGAAATAGAAAAGCATTTTTGGATGATTAACGCAGTTCGCCCCATAAATAAAGGCAATTCGAGGAAAATTGAGG
>CAMNHM010000032.1 GCA_946539475.1 uncultured Prevotellaceae bacterium
CGGGCATCGTGACCGGCGGCGACGGAGGTGGAGGCGACGATGGTGGCGGCGACGGCGAGCCACGTCCGTAGTGCAGAGTCCATAGCAATTGTTAAGGCCCCCATGACAGCTAGTCTTGAGGGCCTTATCTTTCTTTTGAGGCGTCCTATAGTGACAGTGTACGGCTTGCCTGCTTACAGCTTGCGGTTGTCGATGACGTGTGCACTCTTGCCCTGCGAGCGCTCGATGGTGCCCGGCGCCTTCAGCTGCACCTTGGCAGCGATGCTCAGCACGCTCTTCAGGCGGGCGGCAAGTTTCTTGGCAAGCTGGTCGACGGCGGCGGGGGTGTCGAAGGTGGAGGTGAAGACCTCCTGACGCATCTCGACCTGCACCTGGAGGGTGTCAAGATTGTTGACGCGGTCGACGACGAGCATGTAGCGCGGTGCAAACTCGGGCATGGAGAGGACGACGCTCTCCACCTGCGACGGGAAGACGTTTATGCCTCGGATGATGAGCATGTCGTCGGAGCGGCCCTCGATACGCCCCATGCGGACAGCGGTGCGCCCACAGTCGCACTGGCCCTCGAGCAGCGTGCAGAGGTCGCGGGTGCGATAGCGGATGACGGGCATGCCCTCCTTCGTCAGGGTGGTGAAGACGAGTTCGCCCGTCTGCCCGTAAGGCAGCGGCTCGAGAGTGGTGGGATTGATGATCTCGGGATAGAAGTGGTCCTCGCAGATATGGCTGCCGTGCTGCATCTGGCACTCGTAGCTGACACTGGGTCCCATGACCTCGGAAAGGCCGTAGAGGTTGTAGCCCTTCAGCCCCAGGCGCTGCTCGATCTCCTGGCGCATCTGCTCCGTCCAGGGCTCTGCCCCGAAGGCTCCCACGCGCAGGTGGATCTGGTCGCGGGTGATGCCCATCTTGTCCATCGTCTCAGCGAGGTAGAGGGCATAGGAGGGTGTGCAGGCGATGCCCGTGACGCCCAGGTCGCGAATGAGCTTGAGGTGCTTCTCGGTGTTGCCCGTAGAGGCGGGGACGACGCTGGCTCCGATGTGTTCGACGCCATAGTGTGCTCCCAGTCCGCCGGTGAACAGGCCGTAGCCGTAGCTGACGGAGAAGATGTCGTCGCGGGTGATGCCATAGGCCGTCAGGCAGCGCGCCATGCACTCGCTCCACACGCCGACGTCCTTGCGCGTATAGCCGACGATGGTGGGGTTGCCGGTGGTGCCGCTGGAGGCGTGGATGCGGATAATCTCGCTCTGCGGTGCTGCCTGAAGGCCGAAGGGATAGTTGTCGCGAAGGTCCTTCTTCGTGGTGAAGGGCAGCTTCTGGATGTCCTCGATGGTCTGGATGTCGTCCGGGCGGATGTCCATCTCCTGCAGCTTATGGCGGTAGAAGGGCACGTTGTGATAGACGTACTCGACAATCTTGTGAAGTCGTTTTCCTTGCAGGGCGCTCATCTCGTCGCGGCTCATGCACTCTTTGTTTGGGTTCCAAATCATCGCTTTCTATGCTTTATATATCATGTTGAGTGTTGGGGTCGAAAATCAAAATTTGGGTGCAAAGGTACAAAAAAGTTGGCAATAGCAAAACGTTTTTTGCAAAAATATCGACAAAACGAAAGAAAAAAGCGGCAAATTGTTGCAAAATTGCTATTTTTTTGCCACATTTGCCAACGTATTGACGCCAACAGCTCTCTAAAGTTGGGGAATTAAAGGGAGTCAAAGGGAGTTAAAAGACAATAGTTATGAGAAAACGAGTATTTCTTTCGATGATTGTAGGCACGATGATTGCTGCCTGCAGCAGCAAGACAGAGAACAAGGCCGTGACCTTCGACGACGAGACGACCACCGAGTCGGCTGTCGACACGGAAGACGAGGCGCCCGACGACGATGCGGCAGCCGCTGACTTCGACTACGCCCGCTACCACAAGGCCATCCTCGAGCAGGCCCAGCTGCGCTTCATCAGGGGCGAGGACCCCATCCGCCTGGTGGAGTATGCGCTGGTGGACATCGACGGCGACGGAAAGCCCGAGATCTGGGTGCGCGGCGACGAGGGCCAGTGCTACGAGGGTGTGTTTGCCATCGTCGGCAACGACAGCGTGGAGCTGCTTGCCGACGACGACTGGTACAGCGAACTGGAGTTCTACAAGGGTGCCGTCGGCTATAGCGGCTACTACGGCACAGGAAAACTGCTGGAGGGCTACTCCACGGTGAAGGACAGCCGAAGGAAGTACTCCATCTGGAAGGAGGTTCACTTCGACATCTTCACCGAAGAGCATGAGGTAGAGGACGAACAGTACCGCTACAACGACGAGGACATCACCGAGGAGGAGTACGACGCGCAGGTGGAAAAGCTGGGCGAACGGGTTGCCCCCGACACGACGTGGGTGAAGATTACGTCGACGGAGGTGAAGTCCGTCTTCGAATGACTATCCCTACTGGCGGCCCTGACGGTTGACGACGGTGACGACGGCCTGCGCCAGCGACAGGAAGGCCTGCCCCGACATCGAGTCGACACGCGCCACGACGGGCTCGCCCTCGTCGCCTGCCTCGCAGACGCTCTGCACCAACGGCAGCTGGGCGAGCAGGGGCACGTGCATCTCCTCTGCCAGCCGCTTGCAGCCCTCACGCCCGAAGATGTAGTATCGGTTCTCGGGCAGCTCGGCGGGCGTGAACCACGCCATGTTCTCTACGAGCCCGAGGATGGGCACGCGTACCTTCTCGTTCTGGTACATGTCGATGCCTTTGCGGGCATCGGCAAGCGCCACCTGCTGAGGCGTGGAGACGATGACGGCTCCCGTGAGCTGCAGCGTCTGGAGCAGCGTCAGGTGGATGTCGCTGGTGCCCGGCGGCGTGTCGAGGATAAGGTAGTCGAGCTCACCCCAGTCGGCATCGGCGATGAGCTGTTTCAGGGCATTACAGGCCATGGCGCCACGCCAGAGCGTCGCCGTGGTGGGAGCAACGAAGAATCCGATGGAGAGCATCTTGATGCCATAGCGCTCGATGGGCACGATGAGGTCGCGCCCGTCCTTGTTGACGGCATAGACCTTGGCGTCCTCCACGCCCAGCATCTTGGGAATGGAGGGCCCGAAGATGTCGGCATCGAGCAAGCCCACGCTATAGCCCAGGCGCGACAGGGCGACCGCCATATTGACGGCAACGGTCGACTTGCCTACCCCACCCTTGCCGGAGCTGACGGCCACGACATGCTTCACGCCGGGCAGCAGGTCGGCATCCTTCGGGCGCGGCTTCGACTTGAACTCGGTAGTGATGACGACGTCGACATCCTGCCCACAGCGGTACTTGATGGCAGCCTCGGCAGCCTTCACCGTAGAGCGCAGGAAGGGGTCGGTGTCGCGAGGGAACTCGAGCACCACGCTGACGCGCCAGGGCTGTCCCTCTTCGCTGGGAGCGGCTACGACGGGGGTGTCGGCCACCATCTCGCTCTCTACCAGATTCTTCTTCGTGCCCGCATACACGACGGTAGCGAGCGCATCCATGATAAGTTTCGGATATAGTGTCATTTCTTCTATTTAGATTTTTTTATTGCAAAGACGGAGAGGGCACCCAGGAAGAAGAGGGCACCGGCAACGAACATCATCGACGACTGCGTACCGCCGACGAGCCTCAGGATGACGCCTCCGAGGAGGGCAGCCACGATCTGGGGCAGGCAAATCGTGCCGTTGAACAGCCCCAGGTAGGCACCCATGTGGCCATAGCCCTGCAGGGCGTTGGTGACCAGCGTGAACGGACATGCTAGCATGGCAGCCCAGCCGCAGCCGATGAGCAGGAAGGGCACGATCTGCAGGTACTTGTCAGGGCAGAAGGGGATGAGGGCAAAGCCCAGGCCGGCCAGCAGCAGGCTGACGAAGTAGGCCGTCTTGATATTGGGGAATCGTGGGATGAGCGTCGCCCACACCACGGAGCCCATGGCCTGGATGGCATAGAGGACGCCTGTCCAGTTGCCGGCTTCCTGATAGTCGGCAGTGGCCGAGTCGGCAGTGCCCCAGACGGTCAGCGAGACGGCATCGACGACGTAGGTCCACATGTAGAGCATGCCTGCCCAGCAGAAGAACTGCACCAGGCCGATGCGCCAGAACTCGGCAGGGGCGTTCTTCAGCAGCACGAACCAGTTGGCCTTCTCACTCCCAACTCCTGACTCCTCACTCCTAACTCCATTGTACTCGGCATACTCCTTCGGGGGCCACTCCTTCACCTTCAACACGGTGTAGAGTACGCAGAGGATGAGGATGGCGGCGCCCACATAGAACGACCAGATGACGCTGTCGGGCACGATACCCTCCGGCGCAACGTTCTTCAGGCCAATCCAGGTGAAGAAGAAGGGGAAGAGGAAGCCCACGACGCTGCCTGCGTTGCACAGGAACGACTGTATGCTGTAGGCCTTGCCTTTCTGGCGCTCGTTGACCATGTCGCCAACCATCATCTTGAAGGGCTGCATGGCCATGTTGATCGATGTGTCGAGGAGCATGAGCATGAGCAGGCCGAAGATCATCACACTAGAGAGGCTCAGGCCCAGCGACCCGCTGTTGGGCAGCAGGCACATCACGGCAACAGCCGTCGCCGCACCTACGAAGAGGTAGGGTATGCGACGCCCGAAGCGCGTCCACGTGCGGTCGGAGAGCGTTCCCACGACGGGCTGCACGAGGATGCCCATCAGCGGCGGCAGGATCCAGAAGAAGCTCAGGTCGTGGGGGTCGGCACCGAGCGTGCGGAAGATGCGCGATACGTTAGCACTCTGGAGTGCATAGGCTATCTGCACTCCGAAAAATCCGAAGCTCAGGTTCCAGAGCTTCCAAAACGACAAATCAGGCTTTTGTTTCATATCATTCTTTACTTTGTTTGAAGACTACTTGTTAATTTTAAGAAGACAACTTTAACAACTTGGACAACTTTTTTCTTATAGATTTTTGACGATGCTACCATTAACGGTAAGCACTTCATCTAGTTCTCTATCATAAAAGTAACGCTCAATCGTTGCAAAACGAGGAGCAAAGTTCACAAGAATCCCACAGGGAAACTTGGCAAGGCGTAGGTAGTTGAACAACTGAGAGCGATGGATATTAGTTAATTCTGATATGGATTTACACTCAATAATAATATCTTTCTTGCAAAGGAAATCCAAACGATAGACTGCACTCATTTCCCTACCGTGATAATAAGGATGAAACGACTTTTCTCTCTCGAACTCTATATTTTGTTCTCTTAACTGCAATGCCAGCCCCTCCTGATAGCAGTATTCATTAAGGCCAGCACCAAGCTCTTTGTGAACTTCATGTATGGCTCCTATTATTTCAAAAATGTGTTCTTTAAGAAAAGCAATGTCAATCATAAAAAGTTGTCTTAGTTGTTCAAGTTGTCTTCAAAACCTAGCGGGTTGTGCCCCGGATGATGAGGCGGGTGCGCACGACGCGCTTCTCGGCATGGTCCTTGGGCAGGCGGCCCTCTACGTGGGCGATGAGGATGTTGGCAGCCTCCTCACCCACACGGATGCCACGCTGCTCGACGGTGGTGAGCATGGGGTCGCAGGCGATGGCACGCTCGCCGTTGGTGAAGCCACAGATGGAGATGTCCTCTGGCACCCGGAGCCCCATGCGCTTCACGGTATAGAGGATGCCGATGGCAGTGTCGTCGTTGACTGCAAAGAAGGCATCAGGATACTGCTCGCCGTCGAACATGTCGGGCGTGATGATCTCGGCATCCTGACGGTTGTCGCAATGGCGCGTCAGACGCTCGTCGAACGGCAGCCCATGCTTCAGCAGGGCATCCTTGTAGCCGTTGAAGCGGTTCTTCGAGATCTCGAGGTTCATCTGCGATCCGTAGAAGGCGATGCGGCGGCACCCCGTCTCGATGAGATGAGTGACGGCATTGTAGGCACCCATATAGTCGTCGACGACGACGCGGCTGGCATTCACCCCTGTGCAGATACGGTCGTAGAACACCAACGGCACGCCAGCATCGATGAGACGCTGGAAATGCTCGTAGTGCTGCGTGTCCTTGGCCTGCGAGACGATGATGCCGCAGACCTTGTTCTCGTAGAACGACTGGCAGAGGCGCACCTCGCGCTCGTACTGCTCGCCGCTCTGTGCCACCATGATGCGATAGCCGTGCTGCTCGGCCTCCTCCTCAATACCCTTGAGGATGGTGGAGAAATAGTAGTGCACCAGCTCGGGCACGATGACGCCAATGAGCTTCATCGGCTTCACACGCGAGTGGCGCAGCGACTCGGCCAGCACGTTCGGGGTGAAGTTGTGCTCGCGCGCATACTGCTGGATACGCAGGCGCTGCGCCTCGCTGATACGAGGCGAGTCGCTCAGCGCACGCGACACCGTTGCCACCGATATGCCCAGCTCGCGGGCTATGTCCTTCATTGTCAACATGTTTCGTTACCGACTGTTTACTGTTTAGCTACTAACCGTTTATGTCTCGCGTCTCTGGCTTTCCAACCGTCCCACGCCTTTTCTCAATGCAAAGATAGTGCAAACTTCCGTTACGCGCGCAAATACCTTATTATTATATAGGCAAACGAAGATGCAAACGTTTGCATATAGTAGTAACGAGAAAATGGCAAGAAAAATTGCATTACATGGCAAAAAACGTCTATCTTTGCAGCGAAAATTTACCTAGAAGATATCGTCCGAAAGAATCGATTAACAATATTAACCAACTAAAAAAGTAATGATGAAGCAGGTAAACATTCAATTACCGCTGAGGATGATGGCCCTCTTGTTGGGACTCTTCCTTTCGGTAGGGGCCTTTGCGCAGCAGATCACTGTGAAGGGCCATGTGAAAGATGCTACTGGTGAACCCATCATCGGAGCTTCCATCCGCGTCGTCGGCACCCAGACGGGAGCCGTGAGCGACTTCGACGGTAACTTCCAGGTGAAGGCCAACCAGGGACAGACACTCAGTGTCACGTATGTGGGTTATCAGACAGCCGAGGTGAAGGCTGCACCCAGCGTGACAATCACACTGCAGGACGATGCCCAGCTGCTGAAAGATGTGGTGGTCATCGGTTATGGTACCGTGAAAAAGAGCGATGCCACCGGTTCGGTGATGTCGGTCGAGGCCGACCAGCTGAACAAGGGTCTGGCCACGTCGCCCGCTGATCTGCTGCAGGGTAAGACCCCCGGTGTGCAAATCACGACCAACAGCGGTGCCCCTGGTGCAGGATCGACCATCCGCATTCGTGGCGGCTCGTCACTTTCAGCCAGCAACGACCCTCTGATCGTCATCGACGGTCTGCCCATCAGCTCGACGGGCATCAGCGGCGGTGATGTGCTGAACACCATCAACCCCAACGACATCGAGTCGTTCTCCATCCTGAAGGATGCATCGGCAACGGCCATCTATGGTAGCCGTGCCTCTAACGGTGTGATCCTCATCACCACGAAGAAGGGTAAGGCTGGCGCCAAGCCCCGCATCAACGTTGATCTGAGCGGAACATTCAAGACCGTCGGCAAGAAGGTCGACGTGCTCAGCGCCGAGGGTTTGAGAGAGCTCTTCACCTCACGCTACAGTGACAATGCCGATGCAATGGCTGCCCTGGGCAACGCCAACACCAACTGGCAGGACGAGATCTACAAGACTGCATTTGCTGAGGAAGTGAATGCCAGCGTTACGGGCGGCTATGTGGCTCAGGAAGGCGACTTCAAGATGCCATACCGCGTCAGCGCAGGATTCCTGAACAACGACGGTACGCTGAAGACCTCGAACATGAACCGCGGTACGGTGGGCCTGAACCTCACCCCCACCCTGCTTGACGACCGTCTGACAATCAACCTCAACGGTAAGGGCGTGTTCACTCACAACGCATACGCTGACGAAGGTGCCATCGGACAGGCTGTGAAGTACAATCCTCTGAAGCCCGTCTACAACGAGGACGGCACTTACCACTACTGGATGAACAGCGGACTGCCCAACTCAATGGCTCTGCTCAATCCCGTGGCTCAGCTCAACCAGCAGAACAAGGACTCATACGTACGTCGCTTCGTGGGCAATGCTCAGTTCGACTATAAGTTCAAGTTCCTCGAAGGCCTCCGTGCCAACCTCAACCTCGGTCTCGACTTCTCCACCACCAGCGGTTGGAACGTTACCGAGCAGAACAGCGAAATCTCCTGGCACGACAAGGCACAGAACGGTAGCGGTCTCTGGGAGAGCTACTCACAGCTGCGTCGCGACCAGACCCTTGAGTTCTATCTGGCCTATGCCAAGGAGCTTGAGGAGCTCAAGAGCCGCTTCGACATCCTCGGCGGTTATTCATGGCAGCGTTTCTTCAACAGGACTACCAGCTATAAGGTATCGAACGACGGTCTGGGCACAGAGTTTGCCACCACGCCGCTGTTCAAGACCGAGAGCTACCTCGTGTCATTCTACGGACGTCTGAACTACACCCTCATGGACCGCTACCTGCTCACCGCTACCCTGCGTAACGATGGTACTTCGCGCTTCCAGAACAACAAGTGGGGCTTGTTCCCCTCAGTGGCTCTGGCATGGCGCATCAGCGAGGAGCCGTTCCTGAAGAACGTCGACTGGCTGTCGAACCTGAAGCTCCGTCTGGGCTATGGTATCACCGGTCAGCAGAACATCGGACAGGGTGACTATCCCTCCATCGCTACCTATCACACCAATCAGGCCGGTTCCTACTACTGGTTCGGCAACAACGTGATTATTCCTATCACGCCGAAGGGCTATGCCGCCCAGATCAAGTGGGAGGAGACCACGACCTACAACGTCGGTCTGGACTTCGGCTTCATGAGGAACCGCATCAACGGTAGCATCGATCTCTACAAGCGCAAGACCAACGACCTGTTGAACTTCGTACCCGTCTCCGCTGGCACCAACCTCACCAACTATCTGCTGCAGAACGTAGGCGACATGGAGAACAAGGGTATTGAAGTAGCCTTGAACGTCGTTCCCATCGAGCAGAAGGACCTGCGCTGGGAAGTGGGCGTGAACGTGGCCTACAACAAAAACGAGATCACTAAGCTGACTGCCAGCGACGATCCCACCTATCCCGGCGTGGAGACTGGCGGCATCTCGGGTGGTGTAGGCAACAAGGTGCAGATACAGAAGGTGGGCAATCCCATCAACTCGTTCTATGTGTTCCAGCAGGTTTATGCTGAGAATGGCAAACCCCTGGAAGGTGTCTATGTAGACCGCAACCACGACGGACAGATCACCGACGACGACCGCTACGTCTACTACAAGCCCGATGCTGACGTGAACATCGGCTTCAACACCGAGCTTAGCTACAAGAAGTGGACCCTCTCGGCATCACTCCGTTCAAGCCTGGGCAACTACGTATATAATAATGTGGCCTCCGACGCTGAGATGCTGGCCGACCTCTGGACCAACAACTTCATCGCCAACCGCGTGACCACCGCTCCGTTCAGCAACTTCTCGCAGGCACAGTACAAGAGTGACTACTACGTGCAGAACGCTTCCTTCCTGAAGCTCGACAAGGTGACCCTGGCCTACAACCTCACTGACTGGTGCCGTCTGAACTTCACTGCCCAGAACATATTCACCATCACCAACTACGAGGGCGTTGATCCTGAGGTGGCTGGCGGCATCGACAATAACATGTATCCCCGCTCACGTAACTTCATCCTGGGTGCAAGCTTTAACTTTTAATCATTAAGGAGGACAAGAAATATGAAACTGAATATCAAGAAATACGGTTTGATTCCTGCCGTCGCCACGGCCTTTGCCTTTACAGCTTGCACTGGCGACCTGGACGTGACCCCTATTGACCCCAATCTGGACACCCCCGAAAACGTACTCACCAATAACGATGCTTATAATCAGATTCTGGCCAAGTGCTATATAGGCCTTGCAGTCAGTTCGGCCGACGGCCCCAGCGGAGGTCCCGACATCGAAGGTATCGACGGTGGCTTCGGTCAGTATCTGCGTGCCCTGTTCAACCTGCAGGAGCTGCCCACCGACGAGTGCGTCATGGGCTGGAACGACCAGACCATCAAGGACCTGCACGGACTGCAGTGGACCTCTAGCGACGTGTTCATCTCGGCTTGCTATAGCCGCATCTTCTACCAGATCTCGATGTGCAACGAGGTGATGCGCCGCATCGGCAACACCGACGACGCCACCTTGAAGCAGTACAAGGCTGAAGCTCGTGCACTGCGCGGACTGAGCTATCTGCACGCCATCGACCTCTTCGGCAATGTTCCCTTCACCGACGAGAACTCGGAGGTGGGTGGTGCCAACCCACAGCAGATCAGCCGTGCCGACCTGTTCAACTGGCTTGTCAAAGATATGGAGGAATGTGCCAACGACCTGCCTGCTAATCCCGAGAAGTATCGCTGCGGCAAGGGTATGGTCTACATGATCCTGGCCAAGCTCTACCTGAATGCTCAGGTTTACACAGGCACAGCCAACTATGCCAAGTGCGCCGAGTACTGCCAGAAGGTCATCGACCTGGGCTACAAACTTGAGTCGGCAGCCGACTGGTACAAGATGTTCTGTGCCGACAACGACCAGCTGCTGGGCACCGGCCACGAGCTTATCTTCAGCGTCTATCAGGATCACATCAACACCCAGGCTTACGGTGGCTCGACCTACATCGTCTGTGCTTCTATCGGTGGCAACATGAATCCTGCTGACTATGGACTCGGCGGCGACGGTTGGGGCGGCATCCGCCTTACCCCGCAGTTCGTCAACAAGTTCGATGAGACGGCCGACCAGCGTGCACGTTTCTTCACCGACGGACAGTCGAAGGCCATTGCTGACCTGAGCAACTTCCAGAGCGGATATGCCTACACGAAGTTCACCAACCTGAAGGCCAACGGCTCGATGATCAGCGGTGCCAACGCCTTCCCCGACACAGACTTTATCATCTTCCGCCTGGCTGATGTCTACCTCATGCTGGCTGAGTGTCAGGTGGTGGGCGGCGTACAGTGCGACGGTATTGCCCGCTTCAACGAAATCCGCACACGTGCCGGCGTGCCCGCCATTGCCAATCCCACCAAGCAGGACATCATCGATGAGCGCGGACGTGAGCTGGCATGGGAGTGCCATCGCCGCTCCGACCTGGTGCGCTTCAACCAGCTCACCACGGCCGAATACCTCTGGAGCCACAAGGGCATGAACAGCAACGTGGGTACACCCCATGCTGTCGATGCCAAGTACAACCTCTTCCCACTGGCTTCGAGCGATGTCATGTCGAACACGAACCTCCAGCAGAACCCGGGATATTGATCATTGATTATTAATATTGAACATTGAAAAGGAATATAGTTATGAAAGCAAGATATTTCAAGACCGGTCTGCTGTTTGCAGCCATCGCCATGATGTTCACAGCCTGCGACTCGGACCGCGACGACAACCCCGTACTGGGACCAGCCAATGCGCCCACGGAGTTCGTGCTGAACGCTTCGCCACTGGCTAACCAGTACATCGACATCTTCAAGGACAACAAGATCAACCTCACTTGGTCGCAGCCCAACTATTTCGTCAACACCGTTGTGAACTACAAGGTGCAGGTCGGTCTGGTACAGGGTGGCAACACCAAATGGGACACTGAGGACAACGGAAGTGCAAGGTTCCTGGAGACAGCATTCACCTCATGCTCGGCTACCCTCAGCGGTGAGGAGATTTCTCAGAGCATCAATCACATCAACGGTATCACCGACGAGAACAACTGGACAGATCCCGGTTATCTCGAAGTGGCCTTCCGTGTCTATGCCGACATTCAGACCACTGCCAAGGAGTCTATCGAAGGCACAGGCATCTATTCGAACGCCGTCACCTTCAAGTCGATGCGTCCTGACAACAGCATCAAGGGTCTGGCAAGCATCTATGTCATTGGTAACTGCTCAGGATGGACAGAACCCGCCAAGGGCAATGCCGAGGCACTTGCAGCATGGCGCATCATGGAGACTGAGATAGGCAGCAACGTCTTTGTCGGTACATTCGACATTCCTGGTGGCATGCTCCAGTTCCGCTTCTACACCAAGCTCACCGGCTGGGATGGCGGCAACTCGTATGGTACTCAGGTCGACGACGCGCCCATCGTCTGCAACTTCGATGCTGACGGCAAGTACACTGGTCCTGCCGTGAACGGTAAGGGCTCGTGGGAGTTCGACGACTGGGCAGGAGGACAGCTCAAGATGACCGTCGACATGAACAAGAACACTGTCACATTCGAAACCGTTAAGTGATTGTAAGCAGAAGTAATGTTTAACCAGAGGCGGGAACCGTGTCAAACCGTTGCCCGCCTCCCAAAGACAAAAGAAAAGATGAAAAAGACAAGCTTATATATGATGGCCTTGCTCACCATGGGATTCGCCGCATGTAACGACGATTTCCCCACTGAGTTCGTGCCTCAGACGAATGCTCCTGAGAACGCATTCCCGGCCAATGCCGTCAGCGTCACACCATCGGCTTCGACCATCAACCTCGTCGACCTGCTTGCCGCTGAGGAAGAGCAGCCCATTGCCATCGGTACCATCAACCTGGCATCACCGCTGCCCGCCAACACTGAGATGAAGGCCGAGGTACAGATCTCACGTAATGAGGACTTCTCACAGGTTGTCACCCTTGACGCCAACGTCGACGAGAAGAACGTCATCACCGTGATGCCTTCAGCTCTTAGTGATGCCTATTTTGGCAGTATCACCAAGAACCCTGCCTCTACCGACCTCTACCTGCGCACGCTGCTCTACACCGTCACTGGTGGTGAGGCCGTGACCATCGTCGGTACTCCTGGCAACAACTACTACGGCACTCAGAAGGTGGCTTTCACCCCTGAGAACCGTGCCAACATCTCGGCAGCCTATTATCTCATCGGCGGTCCCAACGACTGGCAGTCCTCAGCCACCGAGCGCATGATCAAGTTCAGCCACAGCGGAGCCGACGTCTATGAGGATCCTATCTTCACCGTCATCTTCGATGCTGCCGCCGAGGGCGACACTTGGTTTGCCATTGGTGACGACGCTGCCTGCGACGCCATCGGCAACGGTGACTGGAGCAAGCTGCTCGGCATCGTGGGTGGCAACAGCCAGGCCACCGAGGGACAGATTGACTTCCGCTACAACCTGGGAGGCGACAACTCGTTCTGCGTACCTGCCGGTCCGAAGAAGATCAAGGTGACGCTCAACATGCTCGAGTACACCTTCAAGGTAGAGTCGGTCAACATTGCCGAGGCCTACTACCTCATCGGCGGACCCGGCGAGTGGAGTGCCGAGTCGGCTATGACCATGCAGTTCTCGCACAGCAGCGCCAGCGTGGTCGACGATCCCGTCTTCACCTATACCATTGAGAGCACGGGTAGTGAGCTCTGGTTCGCCTTTGGCGATAAGGAAGCTATCGACGCCGTGGCCGAAGGCACATGGAACAAACTCTTCGGCACCACAGGTGCCAGCGAGGATCTCAGCGGTTCGTTCGACCGTCGCTACAACCTCGACGGCGACCATTCCTTCCACGTCGACGGGCAGGCTAAGTTCTACCGCTTCCAGGTGAACATGGCCGACATGACCTACGTCATCACCCCGCTGAACTTCCAGCAGTACATCTACGAGGCTGGTGTGAACAATGGCTGGGGAGGCACGGAGCAGCCACTCTACTGCGCTGACGGCAATGGCATCTATACCGGATTCTTCTATGCCAAAGAAGACAGCTGGACTGACGGAAAGGGTGCCTTCAAATTGCGTGGTGCAGCCGACAACTGGGACAACGGCAACTATGGAACGGGTACGCTCAATGCCGACGGCCTTACCGGCACGCTGATTGATGATGGCAATTCCGGCAATATCATGCCTGAACCGGGATTCTATCGTGCAGATGTCAATTTAGCCGATATGACTTACAAGCTTACACCCATCAAGAGTGTATTCGTTGTTGGCAGTGCAGTGAATAACGACTGGGACAAAGGTGTCGAGATGACCTACAACTTCGACAAGCTTTGCTGGGAATGTGATGCTACCTTCACCGAGGCCGGTGTCATCAAGTTCAAGGGTAATGGCACTTGGGACACTGAAGACGGTAACTGGGGTGGTACAGCCGATAACATCATCAACGGCTCTAATGACAATATCCCCGTCAGCGTCTCGGGAGATGTTCACATTGAGTTCTATCCGCTCTGCGAGACGAAAGCACACTGCATCATCACCAAGAGGTAACAAAGAACTTAGATTACTATCAGGCGAGCCGCTCATTGCTACGGCTCGCTTGATTTTTTACAAAACTAATAGGCACAGAAATGAAGGAAGTACTTACCATCATCTGCTTAGCCGTGCTGCTGCTGACAGCCTGCGATCCCAAGCCAAAGAAAAGCGTCGCCGACTTCCAGCTCCCTGCCGTCGACGACATTGCCATGTATCAGGTCAATCCGCGTGTGTTCGCTCCTGACCACTCACTCAATGCCGTCGCTGCACGCATCGACAGCATCCGCGACCTGGGCGTCAACGTGATGTGGGTCATGCCCATCTACCCCATCGGCATCGAGAAAGGCAAGAACTCGCCCTACTGCATCAGCGACTACAAGGCCATCGCCCCCGAGTTTGGCACCATCGACGAGTTCAAGAATCTGGTGAAAGTATGCCACGAGCACGGCATGGGCATCATCTTGGACTGGGTGGCCAACCATACCGCATGGGATCATCCCTGGCTGAAGGAGCATCCCGACTGGTACACCCACGACGAAGAGACCGACACCATCATTCATCCGCGTCCCTGGGACTGGCTCGACGTGGCTGACCTGAACTATGACAGCCGCGACATGCGACGCGCCATGATCGACGCGATGAAGTTCTGGATCACTGAGGTGGGCATCGACGGCTTCCGCTGCGATGTGGCCGATGGCGTGCCTGCCGACTTCTGGAAAGAAGCCATCGACGAACTGCGCCAGGCTGCTCAGCCTCGTAAGATTGTGATGCTGGCCGAGGGCAAGAACGTCGATAACTTCACCGTCGGAGGCTTCGACATGAACTACGGCTGGGACTTCAAGGACTCCCTGCTCCACGTCTTCCAGAACGGCATGCCAGCCGAACACCTCATCCAGGCCGACCGTGCCGAGTACGAGAGCCTGCCGGCTGGCAAGGTGAAGATGCGTTTCACCACCAACCACGACCACTCTACTGAAGCCACACCCGTCGTGGAGTTCACCAACGAGCGCGGCTCGATGGCTGCCTATGTGGCCACCATCTTCCTGCATGGCGGAGCTCTCATCTATGGATCGCAGGAGGTAGGCTACCCCACTCCCATCAACTTCTTCCACTACGTACCCGTCGACTGGACGGCAAATTCTTCCCTCTACCAGGAGTACAAGGCCCTCATTCATCTCTATAACGAGCATCCCGCCCTGCGCAAAGGTCAGCTTACGACTTATCCCGCCCAGGATGTACTGGTGTTCGAGAAGAGCGATGCCAAGGAGCGTTTCCTCGTCCTCGTGAACGTACGCAACAACCCCTCTGAGGCCGCCATTCCTGAGCAGTGGCAGGGCAAGGAAGTGGAGGATGAGATGCTCGATCGCGATGTGGAGCTCAACACTTCCATCACGCTCGCTCCCTACGAATACTACATTCTTGAGATGGACGAAGACTAGGCCAAACAGGAGAGCGCTGCAAACGATTGCACGAAATAATAACTATATTAAGAGCCGCCTCAACTTGTTGTGGGCGGCTTTTTGCTTACCTTTGCATCAAACAAAACTTCAAGAAGCAAAAACGATGAAGAAAACGTTTTCACTATTCCTCCTGATGATAGGGGCCGTCGCACTGGGATTCACCTCATGTGGCGACGATGACCCGGAACCAAAGCCGACGCCTGTCACCCCGAAGGATTCAACGAGCGTTGAGCCCAAGGACACGACGAATACCAATCCCCAGCCTCAGGGCAAGGCAGCCATCGGATGGCCGGCCAACTATGGCGGTGTGATGCTGCAGGCTTTCTACTGGGACTCGTTCGACGACTCGCAGTGGACGCAACTCCAGGCACAAGCCGACCAGATGAAAGGCACCTTCGACCTTGTCTGGCTGCCACAGAGCGGCAACTGCGGAGGCACGTCGATGGGCTACGACGACCTCTACTGGTTCTCCGACTACAATAGCTCCTTCGGCAATGAGCAGCAGCTGCGCTCGCTCATCAACACCTTCAAGGCCAACGAGATCAAGACCATCGCCGACGTGGTCATCAACCACCGCCGCAATTTGTCGAGCTGGGTGGACTTCCCCAAGGAGACCTACAAGGGCGTCACCTACGAGATGGTGTCTACCGACATCTGCGCCAATGATGACGGAGGCAAGACCAAACAGTGGGCCACACAGAACGGCTTCGAGCTTTCCAAGAACAACGACACGGGCGAGGGATGGGACGGCATGCGCGACCTCGACCACCGCAGCGAGAACGTGCAGACCATCGTCAAGGCCTACCTCGACTTCCTGAAGGATGACCTGGGCTATGCCGGCTTCCGCTATGATATGGTGAAGGGCTATTCAGCCAGTTATACAGCCATGTACAACTCCTCGTCACAGCCAGAGTTCAGCGTCGGTGAATGCTGGGACGGCACGAACATGATTAAACGCTGGATCGACGGCACGAAACTGAACGACCAGATTCAGAGCGCTGCCTTCGACTTCCAGTTCCGCTATACCGTACGTAATGCCATGAACAACACGAACTATGCCCGTCTGGGGCAGCAGAACGACGGAAACTGGCCGCTCGTGAGCAGCAGCCAGGATGCAGGCCAGTACCGTCGTTATGCCGTGACCTTCGTCGAGAATCATGACACCGAGCGCCGCTCGAATGCTGCACAGGACCCGCTGCTGAAGGACACCCTGGCCGCCAACGCCTATATGCTCGCCATGCCCGGCACGCCCTGCGTCTTCATGAAGCACTGGCAGGCTTATCCCGCCCAGATCAAAGCGATGGTGGCAGCCCGCAAGGCGGCTGGTATCAACAATGAGAGCAGTTACAAAACCATACGCTCCCAGGCCGGATGCTACATCAACACCATCTCTACATCCAACGATGAGCGCCTGCTCGTGGTCATCGGCAGCGAGAAGGGCAACGAGAGCTTTATCGACACCAAGCAGTGGGCCAAGGCCGTCGAGGGCTATCACTACGCCTACTACCTCCCCACGTCGATGGAGACCGCCTATGCCGACCTGCCCTCCGGCACCTACGAAGGCACGCAGCAGGTACGCCTGTCGGCCCTCACCACCAAGGGCGATGCGAAGATTGCCTACACGCTCAACGGCGAGGAATCAGCCAATGCCGTTCCCAGCGGCTTCATCCTGCAGCTGCCCGTTGGCAAGAACACACTGAAAGTCAGCCTATCCATCGACGGCAAGGAGACAGGCACCATCGAGCGCACCTACGTCGTCAAAGAGAAAGAGAGCGAGAAGCCCGTCGAGATTCCATCGTTCTGCACCGTCGCAGCGGGCGAGACATGCGCTTTCTTCGAGGCTCCTGCCACATGGGCCAACACCATCAAGTGCTGGGCATGGATTGACAACGGCTCCAACTTCACAGGTGGCACATGGCCGGGTACGGCATGCACCCTGCTGGGCACTGCCCCCAACGGCAACAAAGTATGGAAATGGACCTATTCAGGCACGTTGACCACGCGCCCGCAGAAGATCATCTTCAACAACGACGGATCGCCACAGACCGAAGACCTCGTCTTTGAAAACGGCGGTTATTACAACAAAGACGGCCTGAAGGGTGTCGTCAGCGGCAACGCTGGCACTTAGAGGCTGGCCGGCGAGTCAGATAGATCAGCCTAATCATGTACGTCCGTCACGGTGCGCTTGAGCATGATTGGTTTCTTCGGCAGCTTCGGATATAAATGCCAATAGAAAATTGTTTCAATGGCACACGTGGAAGCTCTGTCAATGTGGTCGACCAACTGAGTCTCCAGTTCATAAGCATCCCCAAAATCGCGGAGGATGACGCTACGGAGTTCTTGAGAGCCGTTACCCCACGTCTTGCCAATGACAAGTGTGTACTGACCGAAATCTACATCGGGCAACACCTTCGTACCCATGTAAGCCGTCTGGAATTCCTCTTGGCTATTGATCACCAGGACGCGTTCGTCATTCCACTCTCCTCGCTCAAAAAAGGACTTGTGTATATTCCCCTCATCGTCCCAAGTAGGTTCATGAAGCTCCTCTGCGAAGAACACGGACAAGGGGTTTGCTTTGTCGAACTGCTGGATTGCATATCCATTATAGACGACACCACCACACACGTCATCAATACCTGCAGCGACTTCGTCATCGTCGTTGCTGCTGCAACTGCTCAATCCTGCTATCGTCAGAAGGAGCAGACTCATCCAAAATAGTTTCCTCTTCATCGTATTATCACATTGATATTTAGTTGAATCCATTTATTCTGCAAATATAACACAAAAACGCTAGGCATCTTGCATGATAAACGTTAAAAAAGAGCTGGCCAAGCGTTAAAAAGAGCAAAATCGTTCGCTGACGACCGAGCTGAGGGGAAGAGAGGACGAAACCTGCGGGGAGAAAAAGCACTGATGTCAGGGAGAGAGAAGGCAGCTCTCGTATCGTCAGCGCCCGCTGACAACAATGGCAGCGCCCGCTGACAACAATGGCAGCGCCCGCTGACAACAATGGCAGCGCCCGCTGACGACATTGGCAGCGGCCGCTGACAATAGATTTTCAAACCTTCAAAGTAAGTTTCGCAAGGTCAGCGCGAGAAAACGCTGCGCACGACAAACCAGCAGTGCATGACGAACGTCGTCAGCTGACCATAGTGACTCGCCATCACGCGATAGCGCTCACGCAGCGACTCCTGGTGATGGCGAGTTGTCGCACCCTCCTCCAGGTAGTTCGCCACCACCATGTCGATGTTGCACAGCGGCAGCGACATGCGGTCGGCCTCCTTCATCACGCGGATACACCAGTCGACGTCGGCCGAATACTTGTAACGTGTGTCGTACTGCAGGTTCTTGGCAATATCGGTACGCGCATAGAATGCCTGATGGCAGACGAGCATGCCCTTGCGGAAGCTGCGCCACGTGAGCTTCTGCGGCGGCTGCAGGCGGCGAGGCCCCAGACGGCGGCCGTCGCCATCGACGATGTCGGTATTGCCATAGAGCACGGCAGGCAGCGAGTCGCTGGGCAGCTCGTTCAGCCTGCAGCGGTGGGCAATCTCCTCCAGCGTGTCGGCCTGCGGGAAATAGTCGCCGGCATTCATATAGATGATATAGTCGCCCGAGGCTTGCGTCAGCCCCTTGTTCATGGCGTCGTAGATGCCGTCGTCGGGCTCTGAGCGGATGATGACTTTGTGGCCGCTGTCGGAGGCATCGCTCTGCGCCTTATACTGTTCAGCCAGCTGCAGCGTGCCGTCGGCAGAGGCACCGTCGATGATGAGGTGCTCGACGTCCTCATGCGTCTGCGAGAGCACGCTCTGGAGCGTTCGCCCGACGACCGCCTCCGCGTTGTAGGTGATGGTGATTACGGTGAATTTTATCATTTCATGATATCGTTATACAGGTTAGTATATTGCTGAGCAACAACGCTCTCAGCATAGCGTCGGATAACGCTGCGACGCAGCGAGTGGGCGTCGAGCGGGGTGGTCAGCGCCCAGGCGATGCCCTCGGCCAGGCTCTCGGCCGAGAGTCGACGGGCCAGGTAGCCATTCTGCTGGTGGCTGATGATGTCGGCCTGTCCGCTGCCGTCGAACGACACGGGCGTGCTGCCACACGCCATTGCCTCGATGAGTGTCTGCCCGAAGGTCTCGTAGAGCGACGACGACACGGTGGCGTTGGCAGCTGAGTAGACCTGCGACAAGCGATAGGCATCGTCGACATACCCCAGATAGCTGTATCCGACGGGCAGCGTGCTGAAGATGCTCGCATCGCGCACCTCGCCGAAGAGCAGCAGGCGGATGTCCTCCGCCCTGAAACGTCGGCTGTCGACGAGCAGCCGAAGGGCATCGGCGAGATAGCTGAAGCCCTTGATAGGATCGTCGATGCGGGCAGCACCGAAGGCAATGACATAAGGCACGTCGGCATCGAGGGCCGTGCGGGCATCAATGCGGTCGATGATAGTGAACTGCTGCAGCGAGAGGACATTAGGGATGACCCTGATGGGGAAATGCCCGATGAGCGCACTCGCACGGGCCTTCTCGGCCAGCCATCGGCTGACGGCGACGAACGTCAGGCGCTGCGCCCCGTCCAGCATCTGCTGCTTCCTGCGAAACACCCGATGCGAGAGGTCGCCGTCGGAATGGCTCCCCAGGAACGGGCACTGCCCGCACTCCTCGGCATACCGCTGACAGTCGTAGGCATGATGGCAGATGGCAGTGGCCTCCCACATGTCGTGCATCGTCCAGACGATGGGCTTTCCCGACTGCAGGATCTTCCTGATGCCCCCAAGCGAAAGCATCCCCTGGTTGATCCAGTGCAGATGGATGATGTCGGCCTCCTGAAACTCCGGTGTATGGGTGATGTCGACGCCTGCATTGGCAATCGAGACCTTGAACAGGCGCTCACGGCTGAAGCCGTTGTTCAGCCAGATGACGAGCCGCTCCCAAAGGAAGGCCAGCCGCTTGCGCAGCGACGAGCCGCAGGTGGCGACGGTGATGTCGGTCGACAGCTTCTCACGCACCATCCGACGAGCCTTCACGCCATTATCGTTGAGGGCGTCTGCCAGACGGCCGGCAGCAACGGCTGCCCCACCCGTCCGCTCGTTGGTGTTGACGATGAGAACCTTCATTACTCCTGTTCCCGGGCTTGTCGGCGAGCCTCTTTCTCCAGGCGCTCAGCTTCCTTGCGAGCTTCTTTCTCCTGGCGCTCAGCCTCCTTGCGGGCCTCCTTCTCCAGGCGCTCCTGCTCCTCCGCCAGGCGCTCGGCCTCCTTGCGCGCCTCTTTCTCCAGGCGCTCCACCTCCTTCAGCGAGTCGCGCTCATGGCGCTTACGCTCTTTCTCCAGCTCTTTCTCACGTTTGCGCTTCTCCTTTTCCAGCTGTCTGAGCTCCTTCTCGCTCTGCTTAGCCGCTTCACGCTCGCTGTCAGCCTCCTCTTTTACGCGCATGGCCTCCTCCAGCTTCTCGCGGAGCATCTCCTTGTCGAAGGTGAAGACCATACCCAGCAAGCCTACCGACAGCAACTGCTCGTCGCCCTTCAGCTTCACGTACGTGGTATTAAAGATGAAGTAGTCGTGCATCTTCAGCTTCGAGTTGAGGGCGGCCTCAACCGTCTTTTTCACGATACCCTTTCCGAGGTCGGTGAGCACATTATCGCCAAGACCGCGGTTGTCGGCCTCCTCGTCGACAAACTCCTTCACAGCTTTCATCATCGCCTCCTTATGAGCTTCTTTCCCAGGGCGTGTCAGCACCAAGAGCACAGCCACGAGCAAGACGATAACGCAAACAAGCAATTTTTTCATCTCTCTTTCTGTTTTGATATTACTTTTCGGGGGACAAAGGTACAACTATTTTTTCATTTCACCATCATTTTCACTCAAAGATTTGCATTTCAATGCTTTTTGGACCCATCGCGGCAAGAGGGTGAGAGAGGGCGAAAAAGCGGCAAAAGCTGATTGTTTTCGCACACACGCCTTGATTTGCATCAAGAACGCAGGTATATTCAGCCACTTTTCCGCCAAAAGTCTTTGCCGGGTGCGAAAATCGTCGTACCTTTGCATCGTCAAAAGGTTAATAGATTGTTTTAGGTTAGT
>CAMNHM010000033.1 GCA_946539475.1 uncultured Prevotellaceae bacterium
GGGAGCGGCTGCGCCAATGTTCGCAATATCACTGAGACTTTTTAAAGTGGGCTCAGTCAGAAAGTACAGAAGTATCGTAACACGAATGAGCAGTCGAAGACCTTCGGGAAGTACTACGTGCGCCCCGTCTACGACAAGAAGTTTATCACTACCAGCGACCTGGCCGACTTCATCCAGACGCAGTGCACGGTGAAGCACAGCGACATCGTGGCCGTGCTGCGCGAGCTGGGCGAGGCCTTCAAGCACTTCTTCGAGATGGGGCAGAAGGTGAAGCTCGACGGCATCGGCATCTTCAAGGTGGACAGGGTGCTGTGCATTTGATTAATGTTTAGGATCTGCAAGTCTTGTGCCGACAATAAGTACACGTCGGAATGTAAGCAATAGCAAGGGCAAGCCCCCTTGCTGTTGATCTCCATTGTAGAGACGCTAAAGAAAAGGAGCCGCAGGACGGGATGGGGAAAAACCTGTTCTGCGGCTCTTTGTCGTTAAGGGGGAGTGAGGCTACTGCTGCTTCATCTTGACGATGCGCACGTCGGAGGTGTCGGCATCGCGGCCCAGGAGGAAGCGGTCGATGAACGCCTGCACCTCGGGGAACTGGCTGGGGGGCAGCTGGCAGTGGCCGTGTCCGTCGACGACACTCCACCCCATGCGGTCGGAGATGCCGAAGGCGTCCCATACGCGGCGGGCAGCCTCGGCAGAGGGGATCATCGCACGGTCGGCAAGCCACTCGTAGTCGGGGTTGCCGAGCAGCAGGAGGGCTCGCGGACAGACGAGGGCGCAGAGCTCATGCTGGTCGTAGGGCAGACGGTAGACGCTGTCGCCGTGGAACTGCTCGCGCTGGCTCTCCTGGAACCAGTGGTAGTCGGTCTTGTCGAGGTCTTCGACGTTGCGTCCTGCGAGTGTCAGCTCGTGCGACTTGCGCCATGCGGCAGCACCGCCGCCGCCGGGCTCCTGGGCGATGGTGAGTGCGACGCGCTCGTCGAAGGCTCCGCAGTAGAGGGCCATCTTTCCGGCATAGGAGCAGCCGGTGACGCCGATGTGGGACATGTCGATACGTGTGACCTCCGGGCCCAGCTGCTGCAGTCCGTCGAGGAGTCGGCTGAATCCCCATGCCCACTCGCTGTAGGCGCCGTTGTCCTTGAGGTCAGGATAGAGTCGGTCGAAGGGGTGCTCGCCGCGCTCGTGGTGGCGTCCGAACTGCCCGTAGTCGTTGACCTGTCGCTCGTGGAAGGTCATCAGGGCGATGGGACGGTCGGCGAAGAGCTGGCGCGGCAGTGAGATGCCGCTGGAGCCGATCATGAGTGCATAGGGCGGCTGTCCGACCTTGGGATACTGTATGGTGGCTCGCAGGGAGAGCGTCTCGTTGCCGACGGTGACGTCGACGAAGAGTGTGTCGCCGTCCATGCGTGCGCGCACCTGCGAGGGGTCGACGGCGGGCTTGCGTCCAATGCCGTAGTGCTGTATCTGGTGGGAGATCTGGCTGCGGCGCTTGCTCCACTGCTTGAATTTCTTCACTCCGCCGAGGGCATCGGGCAGCTCGCGTATGACAGGCAGCCGGTCGACGGTGGGCATCTTGGGGGCCTTGAACTTTGCGCCCGTATTCTCGACGCTATAGACGAGGGGCACCTGCGCGCTGACGGCGGTAGCGGCGAGGAGGAGGAGGATGAATAGCTTCTTCATTGTTGAGAGTTGAGGGTTGAGAGTTGAGGGTTGAGTGACTTTAGTTTATTACTTGACTGATACCTTGCGGCCGCCGACGATGTAGAGGCCGGTGGGCAGCGACTCGAGGGCTGCACGGCGGTTGGCGGCGCGGCGGACGAGCTGTCCGGAGAGGGTATAGACGGCCACCGACGAGGGCTGCGGCTCGGCGAGCATGTCGTCGACAGCTGATGGCGGCGTGTAGTCGGCGTTGTTGGTGAGGTAGACATCGTCGACGACGATGGTGCCATTGCCGTTGCCCCAGAAGTCAACGATGTGTATGTGCTTCGTGTCGAGGGGCTGCCCCTTCTTGTTGCCGCTGGTGTACCTTGCCGTCTGCAGGTTGACCACGATCTGCTTCTTAGTTCCGAAGGCGGCCGACTCGCAGCAGTCGCTCCAGATGCTGTTGGCAGTGAAGATGTTGAGGTGGGCATCGCAGTTGGAGGCTCGCTTGAGCTTGACGACGAGGTACTTGTAGTCCGACATGTCGGCGCCGGCGGGATATTCCCATCCCATCTGCCCCCACTGTCCGGGCTTGAAGGTGCGCGTGGACTCGGTGTACGTGCCTTGTGCGAAGAGCGAGGTGTTGATGTACTCGGCTGCGAAGGGGAAGAAGGTGGAGCGCACGGTGAAGGCTGCCTGCAGGTGGTGGCCCATGGGGTCGGTATAGTCGGCTGTGACCTGTACGCGTCCTTCTTTCAGTCCGCGTATCTGTCCGTTGCGGAGGTCGACGATGCCGGGTGAGTCGACGGTGAAGCGTGCCTGTGGCGCTACGTTCTCGGCGTGGCCGTCGCGGAAGGTGGCGGTGAGCGTCAGCGGTGCGACGTTGCCCACCATGACCTCTGTCTCCTCTGCTGCGATGGCGAGCTGCTCAGCGGTGAGCATGTCGGCCGAGAATCCCTCGAAGGTCTCGGGATAGAACATGTCCTCGCTGAAGGTGTCTTCGGTGGAGAACCAGTCGAAGTCGGCATATCCCTCGTCAGGCCCCTGTGCGTAGCAGAAGAGCCCGAAGCGAGCTCCCACGAAGACGGAGAGGTTGAAGCCGAGGGTGGTCTCTGAGCCCAGCGGGGTGTAGTTGACGTTGTCGAGGGAGTAGTAGAAACGGGTCTTAGAGGTGGAATAGTTGATGATGGCGCGGAGGTAGACGACGCTGTCGATGTCGACGGCCTTCGTGAGGCTGGCGGGCGCGGCGGAGGTGGTGCTGCGCAGCGTGTCCTGCTGCCAGACGAGCCGCCGCTGTCCGTCGGCCACCTCGACGGCGATCAGGGCATAGGGGTCCTGCAGGATGCAGATGCCGGCGCGGTTGCCCTCGGAGAGGTGGGTGACGTCGATGCGGACGGTGCCCGTAGAGGGCTTCGACTGATAGCCGAAGATACGCTGTGTGAGGGTGTTACGGGCGGCGGTGAGTCGTGAGGCTGTGCCGCTGGTGTGCATCCTCAGCCATCCCGGGCGCTCGAAGAGCGACCATGCCCCGTCGTCGGGGTTGTGATTCCACTGCCACTGCATGCCGAGGGGATAGGCTCGGAAGTTGTCGTTGGTGGGCAGGGGCACGCGTGGGCTGGAGGTGCCCACCTTGGGCTTGGTGAAGGAGACGTAGGGCTTGCCGTTGCTGCCGATGACGGGCCAGTCGTCCTTCCACCGCACGGGCTGCAGGTTGGGCATGCGGCCGAGGGCTCCGAGGTCTTCCTGGAGAATGGTCCACCATTCGCCGGAGGGCGTGTCGAAGAGTGCTCCCTGGTGTACGGTGTTGGGCTTGCCGTCGATGACCTTCTCTACGAGCATCTTCTCCTCGTAGGGGCCGAAGATGTTCTTCGAGCGGAAGACGGCCTGCCCCGATGGCCAACCGCCATAGGTGGCATAGAGGTAGTAGTAGTCGCCTATCTTGTAGAGGTGGCTGCCCTCGAGGCCGTCGCGGTCGCTGACGACGCGCTGCTCGCGCAGGAAGTTGAAGTCCTGGTCGAGCTCGCACATCTGTATGTTGCCGATGCCGCAGGCGACGTAGACCTTTCCGTTGTCGAAGAGCATGCCAGGGTCGTAGTAGATGCGCGACAGCTTCTTCTGCTGCCAAGGCCCGCGGGGGTCGGTGGCCGTGAGGAGCCATCCGCCGGCATCGTTGCCGTTGATGAGCAGGTAGAAGCGTCCGTCGTGCCAGTCCATGGAGCATGCCCACATGCCGCGGGCATAGGCGTCGTGGCCGTCGGTGAGGTTGTAGTTGTCGGTGGCGGCGAGCTGCTTCAGGGGCTGTGAGCAGTACTCCCAGTTGACCAGGTCGTGCGACTGCAGGATGGTGGCGCCGGGGAAGTGGTGCATGGTGGTTGAGACCATATAATAGGTGTCGCCGACGCGGATGACGTCGGGGTCGGGGAAGTCGGCAAAGACGAGGGGATTCCTGTAGCGCCCGTTGCCCTGGTCGCTGAGTGGCCCGTTGACGAAGTCGGCGCGGGGCCAGTCGACCTGATAGTAGTCGGCATACCAGTCCATGCAGGCCTTGCCGCAGGCCTCCTCCAGTCCTCCGAAGGCGGGTACGACCTTGTTTTTCTGGATGAGGGTGTCGACGTCGATGAGGCAACTGGTGCCGGAGAGCGTCATGGAGATGTTGCCGTAGTGGTCGAGCATGGCCTTGTAAGCCTTGCCCCAGAGGGAGGTGGAGCCCGTGGCCCACGTGCCGTAGTTGGACTCTACCCAGTCGCCGTGCTCGTTGTAGTGGCCTGTACCGGGCTTCTTGGGGCTCCAGTCGACCTCGGTGATGATGACGGGGTTGGTGTCGACGACGGGCACCTGCTTGTGAAACTGTGCGATCTTGTCGTCGGCACTGGGATGGTCGTCGCTACAGCCGTACCATCCGCAGTAGTCGTGTACAGCATAGCCTATGTTGTAGCCCTCGATGGGATGGGAGGCGTAGCTCTGGTAGTTGGCTTGCCAGCCGGTGCCGGGGGCCCAGATGATGCCTGTGAAGCCGTTGGCACGGATCTTGTCGACGATGGGCTGGAAGTAGTCGTGCAGGGCCTTCGGATCGTCCTCGCCCTGTGCGTTCTTCAGCGATACGGGCTCGTTGGCCAGCTCGATGCTGATCTGCCCGTCGTATTTGCGGATGTTGGCGTTCTGGGTGAAGATATCCCAGACGGTAAGCAGGTAGTTCTGGTAGTAGTCGCCCACCTTGAGATTGCCCGGGCAGACGCCTGGGGGACGCACGACGACGTACATGCCGTGGTTCATGGCGCGCTGCATCAGGGGGAAGTAGAGTGAGCCGAGGTAGGTGCGCAGGCGCTCGGGGTTGAACTTGCGGATGTCGGCCTCGCCGGAGGCATCGGATGCCTGTCCGGCAGCCCCCGACCACTGATAGGTGCTGGAGGGGTCGTTGGTCCATGCCGGCTCGAGGTGCAGCCGGAAGACGGTGCAGTGGGCCTGTTCGAGTCCGGTGTAGAGTTGTTCGAAGTAGTTGATGCAGCGTTGGCGGCCAGCATCATCATAGCTCCAGCCCCAGCGTCCGCTGTTGAACCAGGCTGATGGTGTGTCCATGACTCCGTGGAGCACGACATGATTGCCGTGTGTGTCGGTCAGCCAACGGCCGTCGACATGCAGTGTAGGTAAAGGCTTGACACCCTGTCCCCACGCTGCGAGCGCGAGACAGGATGCCAATAGGGTTGAATAAAAAGAGTGCTTCATAGTGATAAGAAAGATAGTGAGAGGCGGGCTTTAAGCTCACCTCTCAAAACTCGGATTACTTAAACAGGCTCTGAGCCATCTGATGGAGAGCGCGGCGCCAAGTGAGGAACTCGTGGGCCGTACCCTCGGAGACGTGCCCCTCTGCATTGTAGCCTGCAGCCTTCAGGGCTTCAACGGCTGACTTGATACCATCGGGATTCTCCTTTGAGCCACAGCTCAGAAAGATGTACTTCACCTGGTTCTTGTCCTTGATCTCATCGGGGTTGTAAGTGCCACCGCTGAGCAGTCCATAATAAGCGAACATCTCAGGACGACGCAGGGTGATGGTATGTGTCTCCATGCCACCCATCGAAAGGCCTGCCATAGCACGGCTCTCCTTCTTGGCGATGGTCTGGAAGTTGGCATCGACATAGGGCACAAGCTCGTCGCAGAGCACCTTCTCGAAGTCCTGTGCGGTGAAGCCTCCGAGGCCACCGAACTGGATGTTGTTGGTCATACCGTAGGTGCAGACGACGATGAAAGGCTTGATCTTACCCTCGGCAATGAGGTTGTCCATGATGAGGTTGGCGTGACCCTGGGTCATCCATGCCGTCTCGTCCTCGCCCCATCCGTGCTGCAGGTAGAGTACGGGGTACTTCTCCTTCTTGTTCTTGCCATACATAGGAGGCGTATAGACGAAGGCACGGCGGCACTGCTTGGTGCTCTCGCTCCAGAAGAGAATCTGCTGTACATTGCCGTGAGGCACGTTCTTCATGGCATAGAAGTCCTTGTCGTGAGCGGGAATCTCGATGCCGCTCTCCCAGCGGGTGGAGCCGTAGAAATTGCAGGTGCCAGGGTCGTTGAGGGTGCCGCCGTCGACGGTGAGGTGGTAGTAGTGGAAGCCCTCGTCCATGGGGCCGGCCGTGGTGCCTACCCATGAGCCGTCGTAGGTCTTCTTGAGCTGTGTGCCGCCCTGTCCGCCAAGGCCGAGGCTGACGCTGACGGCCTGTGCATCAGGAGCTTCTACGCGGAAGCGGGCATAGCCCTGTGAGTTGACCTGCGGATACTGCTGGCCGGGCTGGTTGAGCTCGGAGGGCTGGAAGTCCTCCTTGATGCCGGGCTGCTCGGGGAAGGCACGGCTGGCATCAAACGGCGGGCGCTGCTGGCCGAAGCCTCCAAATCCACCGCGGCGGCGGCCCTGCTGCTGTCCCTGTGGACGTGGCTGGCGTGCGGGTCGCTTGGGCATGTCCCACTTGGGATCTTTCATGTCGCGGATATACTCGTAGGCGAGCTTGGGCTTGTACTCGGTGTCGAAGGGTAGGGGGTAGTTGGCAGCACCGAGCCAGGAGTCGCGGTCGCCGAGATTCCAGAAGGTGACGCAGTCAATGACGTCCTTGTGCTTGCGGAACACGCGGAAACAGCGGGCGTACTGGTCGGCGAGGTGCTGCTTGACGCTGTCGGTGACGTTGGCACCCTCACGGCTGAACTGCAGGCCGCCGCCCATCTCCTCGTTGACGCGGATGTCGAACTCGGTGATGTGGATGTGCTTCACGAGGGTCTTGAACAGGGTGATGGCCGAGTCGAGACGTGCCTCGGAGGGATAGTAGATGTTGTAGTGGGCCTGCATGCCGATGCCGTCGATGGGTATGCCCTTGGCCTTCATCTTCTTCACCATGTTGTAGATGCGGTCGCGCTTGTGGGGGTCGACGGTGCTGTAGTCGTTGTAGAACAGCAGGGCGTTGGGGTCGGCCTCACGGGCATACTGGAAGGCTTTCTCGATGAACTCGTCGCCGCAGAGACGGTACATGGCGCTCTGGCGGTAGGGGTCGGTGGCGTTGGCATTGTCCTCAATGGCCTCGTTGACGACATCCCAGCAGTAGATGACATCCTTGTAGCGGGAGACGACGGCATGGATGTGCTTGCGCATGCGCTCGTAGAAGACCTCCTTTGTAGGGTTGTCGCCGAGCATCCAGCGCCCTATCTGCGAGTGCCACATCAGGCAGTGTCCGCGCAGCTTGATGCCGTTCTGGCGTGCGAAGTTGGCGATGCGGTCGGCATTCTCCCAGTTGAACTCGCCCTCACGTGGCTCGGTGGGTTCGGGTTTCATGTCGTTCTCGGCCGTGATGGAGTTGAACTCCTTCTTGATGAGTGCCTGCTGCTCGGCGTTGGTGACGTTGCGCTGGTTGACAGCGACTCCGATCATGAAGTAGTCCTTGTAGGCGTCCTTCAAGCCCTGGGCAAGGGTGCACGTGCTGCTCAGCGAGGCGAGCAGCAGCCCGATGATGATTCGTCTTTTTTGCATAGTGGTAAACAATTGTTGGAAACTTTGCTGCAAAAGTACGCAAAAAAGCGCATAGCAACCCCTATCGTATGTATCAAATACTTTTCTGCAGGTTTACAGATGATACAAAACGACCTTTCGGCCCCATTCCGGCAACAGGATTGAGGCTCAGTTTTTGGTCCAGAAAGAGCGTGTGAAGAGCACCAGTACGGCGATGATCTCGAGACGGCCTACGAGCATGAGGAATGAGCAGAGCCACTTCAGACCGTCGGAGAGGTCGGCCCACGACATGACGGGCCCGATGTTGGTATCGAGCCCTGCCCCCACATTGCTGATCAGGCTGAGGGCGATGGTAAAGGCGTTGGTGAAGTCGATGCCCGAGAGCACCATCACGGCCGTGGTGATGAAGAGCATGATGATGTAGAGGGTGAAGAATGCGAGGAGCGTGACGAGGCGTCCCTGCGGGATGTTCTGCCCCCCTACCCTGACGGGCAGCACGGCGTTGGGATGGAGGATGTGGTGGAACTCGTTGCGGAGCACGCGGAAGAGCATGAGCACGCGGATGGTCTTGAAGCCTCCCGTGGTGCTGCCGGCACAGGCGCCCATGAACATCAGCACGCCGAGGATGACCCACGTGATCTGCGGCCATGCGCCGGCATCGGTGTTGGAGAGTCCCGTCGTGGTGAGGAACGAGACGACCTGGAAGAGCGACGAGCGCAGCGCCTCCTCGACGTCGTAGCCCATGCGCGTGATGAGGAGGTACATGATCCAGAGGGTGGCGACGACGATGGTGGCGACGTAGAGGCGGAACTCGGTGTTGCGGGCGATGGCGCTGAGGCGCAGCTTGAAGAACGTGAGGTAGAGGAGCGTGAAGTTGATGCCGGCGAGGAACTGGAAGAGGATGGCGAAATACTCGATGGCCGGCGAGCCGAGGAGCACCGTGCTGCCATTATGCGTGGAAAAGCCGCCCGTAGCAGTGGTCGACATCGAGTAGTTGGTGGCGTCGAACCAGTCCATGCCACAGGCCCAGAACGACAGGGCGCAGGCGACGGTCAGCAGGAGGTAGATGCTCCATATCCACTTCGCGTTGGTGGACAGGCGCGGGTGCATCTTCGCCCGCATGGGGCCCGTCGCCTCGGCAGCGAACACCTTCACGCTGCCGCCGACCATCGAGGGCAGCACGGCAATGGTGAAGAAGACGATGCCCAAGCCGCCGATCCACTGCATCAGCGAGCGCCAGAAGAGGAGGCCGTGGGAGAGGGCCTCGACATCGTCAATGACGGTGGCACCAGTAGTGGTGAAGCCCGACATCGTCTCGAAGAAGGCATCGGTGACGCTCGAGGGGGTGCCTTGTATGAGGAAGGGAGACATGCCGAAGAGCGAGAAGACGATCCACGTCAGTGCGACGACGACGTAGGCATCGCGGCGGCTGAGGGCATTCTCGGCATCGTGTCCAAGATAGCGGAAGAGGCAGGCGGCAGCACCCGTGATGCATGCCGAGACGACAAAGACGAGCAGGTCGCTCTCGCGATAGATGGCCGACACCACGAGGCACAGCGCCATGAACGCTGCCTCGATGAAAAGCAGCGACCCCAAGATCTTAGCTATCAGCTTCCAGTTAATCATCTCTCATTACTTTCTTTCCACTCTCAACTCTCAACTCTAAACTCTAAACTCTCAACTCTCAACTCTCAACTAAAACGGCAGGATCGTCTTTTTGAAGTACTTCTCGACCTTGTCCAGCAGATGACGATGGCAGAAGACGAGGACACTGTCGCCAGGCAGGATCTGCGTGTTGCCGTTGACGAGGATGCCCTGCTTGCCACGTACGATGCCGCCAATGGCGACGCCACTGGGCAGGCCGAGCTGCTTGACGGGCTTGCGGGTGACGCGGGAGTCGTCGGTGGCGACGAACTCTGCCACCTCGCTGTCTGCAAGCATCAGCGAGCGGAGGTTACGCACGTCGGCGCGCATCATCATCTGGAAGATATGGCTGGCGGCGACGGTCTTCTTGTTGATGATCGTGCCGATGTCGAGGCCCTCAGCCATGCTGACATAGTCGAGGTTCTCGACCATGGCGATCGTCTTCCGCACACCCAGCTTCTTCGCCGTCAGGCAGGCCAGGATGTTGGTCTCGGCATTGCCCGTAAGGGCTACGAATGCCTGATGGCTGCGGATGTTCTCCTCGCGCAGCAGCGAGAGGTCGCGACCGTCGCCGTGGATGACCATCACATTGCTGCGGTCGATGAGCTGGTTGAGGCGCTCGCAGCGCTCCAGGGAGCTCTCGATGATCTTGGCGTGCATGCTGTCGGGCAGCGTCAGGGCAGCGCGGACGGACGTCTTGCCGCCGCCCATGATGATGACGTTGTGCACATCCTCGTACTGCTCCTTGCCCACGATGCGCTTGATATGGGGGATGTACTCGCGCGTGGTCATGAAATAGGCGAGGTCGTTCGTCTTCAGCGAGTCGAGGCCGCCGGGGATGATGGTCTCGCCGCCTCGCTTCAGGGCAACGATATGGTAGGGGTCGTCAGGGCCGCAGAGGTCCTTCAGCGGCTGTCCGAGAATCTGGCAGCTGTCGCGCAGCTTGATGCCCAGGAGCACGAGGGCCCCGTCGCGGATGTCCCACCGCTGTCGCACCCATGAGAGCTGCAGGCCGCTGATGATGTCGCCGGCGGCGAGCATCTCGGGATAGACGAGGGAGTCGACGCCCACCTGCCGGAAGTACTCCTGGTGTGCGGGCTGGAGGTACTCGTAGTTGTCGATGCGTGCCACCGTCTTCTTCGCGCCCAGGGCATGGGCGAGCATGCAGGCGGTGATGTTGCGGCTTTCCAGACGGGTGACGCCGACGAAGAGGTCGGCATCGGCGACGCCGGCATTCTTCAGCGTGCTGATGCTCGTGGGCGACTGGCAGAGGGCCATGATGTCGTAGTTGGCGTCGACACCGCTGAGGCGCTCCTCGTCGTCGTCGATGAGCACACAGTCGTGATGTTCTGTGGAGAGGAGTTTCGACAGGTGTGTGCCGACAGCTCCTGCACCGGCTATTACTATCTTCATCTGAGTATCGCGTTCTTGATTGATTGCAAGTCTAGTCCCACGATCTGGCGCAGCTCGCTGACTTCGCCATGCTCGACGAAGGCATCGGGCAGCCCCATGCGTATGAGCTGCGGGCTGTAACCGTGGTCGCTCATCCACTCGAGGACGGCACTGCCCAGGCCACCGTTGCGCACGCCGTCCTCGAGGGTGATGACGCGACGGAAGCGACGGCCCACCTCGTCGAGGATACGCTCGTCGAGGGGCTTCAGGAAGCGCATGTCGTAGACGGCACAGTCGGCAGCACCGCTGGCGGCGCACTCCTCGGCGGCTCGAAGGGCATCATTGCCCAGGGGGCCCAGGGCGAGGATGGCCACGTCGCTGCCCTCACGCAGGCAGCGCCCCGTGCCCACGGCGACGGGTTCCAGCGGGCAGCGCCAGTCGGCGAGCACGCCACGGCCGCGGGGATAGCGGATGACGAAGGGTCCCATGCCATCCTGCTGGGCGGTGAACATCAGCCGGCGCAGCTCGTGCTCGTCGAGCGGTGAGCAGATGGTGAGGTTGGGGATGGGGCGTAGGAAAGCCAGGTCGAAGGCACCGTGATGGGTTGGACCGTCGCGCCCTACAAGCCCTGCACGGTCGAGACAGAGTACGACAGGCAGGCGGAGGATGGCGACGTCGTGGATGACGTTGTCGTAGGCACGCTGGGCAAAGGCGCTGTAGATGTTGCAGAAGGGCAGCAGGCCGTCCTTGGCCATTCCCGCTGAGAACGTGACGGCATGTCCCTCGGCAATGCCTACGTCGAACGTGCGGTCGGGCATCGCCTCCATCATGATGTTCATCGAGCAGCCCGTGGGCATGGCAGGCGTGACGCCTACTATACGGCTGTTCTGGCGAGCCAGCTCGAGGAGTGTCTCGCCAAAGACGTCCTGGAACTTCTTGGGCCGGTCCTTGCCCCCGTCCTTGATCAGCTCGCCCGTCTCGGGGCAGAATTTCCCTGGGGCGTGCCAAACGGGGGTGTAGTCCTCGGCGGGGGCATAGCCGTGACCTTTCTTTGTGTGCAGGTGGAGCAGCTTAGGGCCCCGCATGTCCTTGATCTGGCGAAGGATGCGCACGAGCTCGCAGACGTCGTGCCCGTCGAAGGGCCCGAAGTAGCGGATGTTCATGCCGTCGAAGATGTTCTGCTGGTGGGAGATGGCACTCTTCAGGGCATTGGTAAGGCGGATCAGGCCTTTGCGACGGTCGTCCTTGAGCATACCGTGGCGCTGCATGAAGCGCGCTGCCTTGAAACGCATGCGGTTGTAGGTTTCGTTGGTGCTCAGCCCAAGCAGATACTGTTTCATGCCACCAACGGAGCGGTCGATGGACATATTGTTGTCGTTGAGCACGATGAGCATGTCGTTGGGCGACGACGAGACGTTGTTGATGCCCTCGAAGGCGAGGCCACCGCTGAGGGCTCCGTCGCCAATGACGGCAACGACCTTGCGATGGGGCGAATCTGGACTGTCGGCACTATGGACGGCGGCAACGGCCATTCCCAGGGCAGCCGAGATGCTGTTGGAGGCATGGCCGCAGACGAAGGAGTCGTAAGGGCTCTCCTCAGGCGAGGGGAAGGGTCGCAGGCCATGCAGCTTGCGGTTGGTGGAGAACTGCTCGCGCCGCCCGGTAAGAATCTTATGCCCATAGGCCTGATGTCCAACGTCCCACACGATACGGTCTTCGGGAGTGTCGTAGACATAGTGCAGGGCGACGGTCAGCTCTACTACGCCGAGGCTAGAGGCGAGGTGTCCGGGATTGACGGAGAGCTCCTCGACAATGGTTCGGCGGAGCTCGTCGCAAACCTGCGGCAGCTGGTCGACGCGCAGCTGTCGCAGGTCGGCGGGATAGTCTATGTGGTTGAGTATCTCTATTTTCTTTTGTTCCACTTGAGGTTTTTCTCTCTTTCTGGCGACAAAGGTACGACTATTTTTGCATTTGGCAAAGCGAAAGCTGAATTATTTTATCAGTAGGCCTCGTCATAGCGGATCTCGTCGCGGTCGAGCTTGCGGGCATCGATCTTACGCCAGCAGTATACGATGTAGGCCAGGACGAAGGGGATGAGCAGCGAGACGTAGAACATCGTGTTCAGGGTGAAATAGCTGCTGGAAGAGTTCGCGATGGTCAGTGACATCTGCAGGTCGTAGGTGGAGGGATAGTAGGCCGTATGGTTCCATCCTGCACAGAGCAGCAGGGCGAGGACGGTGAGCACCGTGCCCACGCCGGCTGGCCATATGCCGCCGATATAGTCGGAGCTGCGGACGGTGCGTCCAATGCCGTAGAGCACAAGTACGACGCCGGCGAGCAGCACTACCGCCAGGGGCCACACCTCGATGAGGTTGTGGAGGTACTTCTGGGGCTCGACGACGATGGCTCCCGACGATGGCTGCCAGGCGTAGCCGTCCTTCACGAGCAGATGGACGAGGTAGGCGACGAAGAGGATGAGGAAGGGCACGGCACTGCCCACGAGGCGACGCCTGGCGCGCGAGCGGATGTCGAGGTCGTTGACATTATTAATAATGTAGAGCGTGCCCAGCGTACGGGCCAGGAACATCACTGCCAGCCCGAACACGAGCACCCAGGGGTTGAGCAGGGCATCGAGCCCGTGAGAGGCATTGCCCCAGTGGCTGATGACGGGAGTGACGGCGGCAGCATCGAGGAAATTGCCCTTCTCGACGACGAAGTTCGAGCCCTCGAAGAACGTGGCGACGGCTCCTCCAAGCAGCAGCGGGCCCAGGATGCCATTGGCGACGAGGAACCACTGGAACGTGTTGGGGCCAAGGATGTTGCCCAGCTTGTTCTGGAACTCATAGCTGACGGCCTGCAGGACGAACGAGAAGAGGATGATCATCCAGAGCCAGTAGGCCCCGCCGAAGCTGGTGGAGTAGAACAGTGGGAAGGAGGCGAAGAACGCTCCGCCAAAAGTGACGAGCGTGGTGAACGTGAACTCCCATTTCCTGCCCGTGGAATTCACCACGAGGCGGCGCCCCTCTGCCGTCTGTCCCAACGACCGCACCATAGAGTTTGCTCCCTGCACAAACATCAGGAAGACCAGCAGTGCTCCCAGCAGCGATACCAGGAACCACCAATAATGTTGCAAAAAAGAGTATGTCATAGTTCGGGTCCTTTCTTGATCTGTTTCATCATGATATTAATCTCGACAGCCAGCATCGTGGTGAAGAGGAAGAGGAAGAGGAAGAACGTCAGCATGACGGAGCCGGAGTGCAGGTCGCTGACGGCAGCCCATGTGGGCAGCATGTCCTGGATGGTCCAGGGCTGACGGCCGAACTCAGCCACCAGCCATCCGCTCTCGGAGGCGACGTAAGCCAGGGGCACCATCACGATGGCGGCAATCAGGAGCCAGCGTGGCATGTGCTGAGCGCCGTGTACGTCGGCATCCGTCTCAGGCAGCAGCCCCAGCGACGCCAGCAGACGCCGCGTAGCGACAGAGAGGAACGGCATCCTATATGCCAGGAGCAACACCAGGACGAAGAACAGGATGAGCAGGCAGCCCACGCCGACCATCGTTCGGAATGCCCAGAAGTTGATGGGCACGTAGGGCACGACGTCGTGCTTGTCGCGCACATAGCCATAGCCGAAGTAGGGCTCGTCCAGACGGAAGGCCTTCAGCTGGCGCTCAGCCTCGGAGGCATCATCGGCAGCGCGCGCCTGACGGTAGGCGTGGAGGGCGGCAATAGCCTGGCGACCACGGCGGATCTTCTCGTCGATGCCTGGCTCACGTGTGCCGTCGGCTTTCACATAGCCATTAAGGATGTCGTTGATACCAGGCACATAGCCGTCGAGCGTGTTCGTAGCCATCATCGACAGTCCGTAGGGAAGGGCAACCTTCAGCGGAGGCTCGCCCTCGTGCTCGTAGTCGGGCTGGCGGAAGGGGTTCACCCATGCCACCATCGCCAGGCTCTGCTCCGTGCCTCCGTTGTAGAGGGCTTCCATCGCGGCAAGCTTCATCGGCTGTGCCACGGCGACGTCCTGTCCCGACTTGTGCCCCGTCAGGGCAGCTCCCACGGAGGCTATCAAGCCTACGACGGCACCTATCTTCAGACTCTTCACAGCCATCTCTATATGGCGTTTCTTCAACAGATACCAGCAGCAGACAGCCACACAGAACACGGCGCCGATGATCCAGGCGGAGATGACCGTGTGGAGGAACTTGCTGACAGCAAACGGTGACAGTGCCACCTCCCAGAACGACACCATCTCGTTGCGCATCGTGTCGGGGTTGAACTCGCAGCCGACGGGACTCTGCATCCACGCGTTGGCCACGAGTATCCACCAGGCAGAGAGCGTGGCACCCACACCAGTGAGCCAGGTGGAAGCGAGGTGGAAGCCCGCCGACACCTTCTTCCATCCGAAGAACATCACAGCCACGAACGTCGACTCCATGAAGAATGCCACGATGCCCTCGATGGCGAGCGGCGCGCCGAAGATGTCGCCGACGAGCCAGGAGTAGTTCGACCAGTTGGTGCCGAACTCAAACTCGAGGATGATGCCCGTGGCAACACCCATGGCAAAATTGATGCCGAAGAGACGCTGCCAGAACTTGGACGTCTCGAGCCAGAAAGCGCTGCGACGCTTGTAGTAGATCGTCTCGCAGATGCCCATGATCACTGCAAGCCCGAGCGTCAGCGGGACGAACAGCCAGTGGTAGATGGCGGTCAGCGCAAACTGAGCCCTCGACCAGTCGATGGTGCCTGCGTCAATTGTTAACAGTAGGTTTTGCATAGCTTTACATGGTTATTAATGAATGTGTGATTAGGGGGATCGCTCCATCAGCTCCGTAGCCACAAAGTCGGCCTCCCCACCCTCCTCAGCATGGCTGCTCAGGAAATTGGGGAAAAAGAACACCTTCAGGATGGCAAACATGATGAACAGCTTGACAAGGATAACAGCCCACAGCGTCTTCCCCAGCGTCATACTGCGGAAGCCATCATAGTAGAGATGGAACACACGGCTCCAAAATCCTTGCTTTTCCATAGGCCATTGGGATAGTTGTTGGCAAAGTTAAGCAAAAAAAATGAAACAGCCAAAGGTAATGGCTAAAAATGTTATTTTTTTCCATAATAATCTTAAAATCCCGCCGACAAGCAGCTTTCGGGCCGCCTTTTTCTTTGCCGTTTCACCAAAATCATGTAATTTTGCATTCCGAAACAAGAAAAAAGGAAGACAACGATATGAAAAAAGACTATCTCGTAGCATTGATCGCATCAGCAGCAGTAGCGTTGCTGGTAGCTGCCGCACTGGTGTTTTTCGTCATCCTGCCACAGCGCGATGACAACAAGGAGCTGGAGAACAAGGTGACAGCCATACAGGAGCTGGCTGAACTGGAGAAGCAGGAGATGGAGAACGACTACGAGCAGCTGGGACAGCAGTATGGCGAGATGATGTCACAGATCACCAACGACTCGCTCATCGCTCAGCTCACGCGCGAACAGCTGCGGGCACAGCAGCTACTCGAGGAGCTGAAGAAGGTGAAAGCCGACGACGCCCGTGAGATCACACGCCTGAAGAAAGAGCTCAACAGCGTGCGCGCCGTCCTGCGCGACTATATCCGGCAGGTCGACTCGCTGAACCGCATCAACCAAAACCTGCGGCAGGAGAACACCCAGCTGACGGGACGACTCGAGGAGAGCGCCCGCCAGAACCAGAACCTGCAGCAGGAGCGACAGACGCTGACGGAGAAGGTGACCATCGCCGCACAGCTCGACGCCACTGCCATCAGTATGACGGCCCTGAACAAGCGCGGCAAGGCTGCCAAGAAGATGAAGGACGCCAAGCAGCTGCAGGTGAACTTCAACATCTCGCGCAACGTCACTGCTGAAAACGGGCAGCGCACGCTCTACGTCCGCATACAGACGCCCACGGGCGACGTCCTCAACGGCGGCAGCTTCCCTTACGAGAATCGTCAGTTGGAATACTCAATGAAAAAAGTGATCGAATATTCGGGTGAGGAGACGCCCGTCACCGTCTACTGGCAGGTGGGCGAGTTTCTCACCGCCGGCGAATATCGCGTCAGCATCTTTGCCGACGGCAATATGATTGGTACGCGAACATTTAATTTCGAGAAGTAGTTATGGCACATCTTTGGTTTCGAGGTACGAGCGAGGTACGAGGTACGAGCGAGTTTCGAGGTACGAGGTGCGAGGTACGAGGTACGAGAATACATGGTATTCTGGCGCCCTTCGCACTCTTGGCCCTACTCACCTTTTCGCCCCAGCACGCAACAGCCCAGCAAGTACTCTCGCTCGACAGCTGCCGCGCTATGGCGCTGCGCAACAACAAGCAGATGGGCATCGCCCGACTGAAGCAGGACATGGCAGAAAACCTGCGACGCTCAGCACGCACGAAATACCTGCCACACGTCTCCGCCATCGGCACATACCAGTTCACCAGCGAGGAGATATCGCTGCTGAACGACCATCAGAAGCAGAGTCTCAGCAACATCGGCTCGACGGCAGCAGGAGCGCTGCAGGGAATGGGCAGCGGGCTGCAGTCGCAGCTGGGCCAGCTGGGACAGATGCTCGCACAGATGGGCATGCCCATGGAGGGATTCCAGCAGATGGCGGGCGAGATGCAGCAGCAGTTCGGACAGACGTTGACGAACACTGCGGGGCTCCTCAACACTGAGGGCCAGAAAATCGTCGACGCCTTCCGCACCGACACTCGCAACATCTTCGCCGGGTCGCTGCTGGTGACGCAGCCCGTCTTCATGGGCGGAGCGATCACAGCCATGAACCGCCTGGCCGACATCAACGAAGAGATGATGAACGACGCTGCCAATGCCCGCCAACAGAACATCATCTACAACGTCGACCAGGCATACTGGCAGGTCGTGTCGCTGAAGCATAAGCAGCGCCTGGCAGAAAGTTTCCTTGCCGTGGTGAAAAAGCTCGACGACGACGTGCAGAAGATGATCCGCGAGGGTGTCGCCACTCGCAGCGACGGGCTCGCCGTCAGCGTGAAGGTAAACGAGGCAGAGATGACGCTGCAAAAGGTAAACGACGGCCTGACGCTGTCGAAAATGCTGCTATGCAAGGAGATAGGCCTGCCCATCAACACCCCCGTCGCCCTCGCCGACGAGGACGTGGAGGAGCTCGCCACCATATCCCTGAAGCCACAGTTCGACATCGAGCAAGCCATCGGCAACCGCCCCGAGCTGCGCATGCTCGAGGGCAGCATCGCCATGAGCCGGCAGGCAACGACCATCCTCAAGGCTGCCAACCTCCCCCAGGTGGCACTCACAGGAGGCTATGCCGTCAGCAACCCTAACGTGCTGAACGGCTTTGAGAAGAAGTTCGGAGGCTTCTGGAACGTCGGCGTGCTCGTCCGCATACCCATCTGGAACTGGGGCGACGTGGCCTACAAGGTGCGGGCCTCGAAAAACGCCACCGCCATTGCCCAGCTGGAGCAGAACGAGGCGCGCGAGCTGATTGAGCTGCAGGTGAACCAGAGCTCGTTCAAGGTCGACGAGGCAAACAAACGCCTGGCAATGGCACAGTCGAACATCCAGCGCGCCGAGGAGAACCTCCGCGTGGCCAACCTCGGATTCCAGGAAGGCGTCATCACGCCGACCACCGTCATGGAGGCGCAGACAGCATGGCTGCAGGCACAGTCGCAGAAAATCGATGCCGAAATCGACATTCGCCTCTCGCACTCCGACCTGCAGAAAGCCCTCGGCACCCTTGGCCCCTAGGCGGCGCAGGCCTTTCAAGACGCTGTCATACGTCCTTTCACTCCCCATCAATCCATATCATTCCCTATCACTCCCCAAACAACTATGTCAGAAAAAGAACAAGCAAAGAAGCAACACAACAATATCCTCCTAGCAATCCTAGGATTTGTCATCGTCGTAGCCATCGTGGCACTCATCGGCTTCCTGGCCATCGACCGCGACCCTGAAATCATTCAGGGACAGGTCGAGGTGTCGGAGTATCGGGTGTCGAGTAAGGTGCCGGGGCGCATTCTTGAGATACGTGTGAAGGAGGGCGACTTCGTCCGGGCGGGCGACACCCTCGCCATCCTCGACGCGCCGGAAGTGAGCGCTAAGATGCAGCAGGCACAGGGCGCTGAGGATGCAGCCTCGGCCCTCGAGCTCATGGCGCGCAACGGTGCACGCAAGGAGCAGGTGCAAGGCGCCTTCCAGCTGCTACAGCAGGCAAAGGCTGGCCTGGAGATAGCCCAGAAGAGCTATCAGCGCGTACAGCGACTCTTCGACGAGGGCGTCGTCAGCGCCCAGAAGCGCGACGAGGCAGAGGCTATGTTCAAGGCCTCGGAAGCCCAGGTGAAGGCAGCGCAGAGCCAGTATGACATGGCCGTCAACGGCGCCCGGCAGGAAGAGAAGCTCGCCGCGCAAGCTCAGGTGAGCCGCGCACGGGGAGCCGTGCAGGAGGTCAGCGCCTACATCGGCGAGACCGTCCAGACGGCACAGATGGACGGCGAAGTGAGCTCCATCTATCCCAAGGTGGGCGAGCTCGTCGGCACGGGCAGCCCCATCATGACCATCTCGATGATGGACGACCTCTGGGGGACGTTCAACGTGCGCGAGGACCAGCTAGCCGACATGCAGGCTGGCAAGGAGATAGAGGCTTACGTGCCCGCCTTCGACAAGACCATCAAGATGCGCATCTACCACCTGAAGGACCAGGGCTCCTATGCCGTCTGGAAAGCCACGAAAGCCAGCGGGCAGTACGACCTGAAGACGTTCGAGGTGAAGGCACGGCCCGTGGAGCCCCTCGAGGGCCTAAGGCCGGGAATGTCGCTGGTGGTAAGATGAGAGTTGAGAGATGAGAGTTGAGAGTTGAGAGTTGAGAGTTGAGAGTTCAGAGTTGAGAGTTGAGAGATGAACAGGATCCTTAGAATCAGCCAGCGAGAAGGGCGCATCTTGCTGAAGAACCCCGTCTACGGGTTCTGCATGGTGGTGTTCCCCATCATCGTCATCCTGTTCTTCACCTCGATCATGAGCGACGGACAGCCACTCGACATGCCCATCGGCATCGTCGACCTCGACAACACGTCGACCAGCCGCTCGCTCGTCAGGCGCCTCGACGCCTTCCAGAACTCAGAGGTCGTGGCCCGCTATCCCTCCGTCAGCGAGGCACGCCGCGCCATTCAGCAGGGACGCATCTACGGGTTCCTCTACATCCCCAGGGGCACAACCGACCGCCTGCTGGCCAGCCGGCAGCCGAAGATATCGCTCTACTACTCGATGACGAGCATCTCGGCAGGCTCGCTCATCTACAAGGACATGAAGACCATCGCCACGCTCGGCTCGGCAGCCGTGGGGCAGGCCACGATGCAGGCACGCGGATTCACCGACGGACAGATACAGACCTTCCTGCAGCCCTTCCGCGTAGACCTCCATCCGATCAACAATCCTGCGACGGACTACAACGTATACCTCTCGACGATGCTCATCCCGGGTCTGCTGATGCTCTTCATCTTCCTCATCACAGCCTACTCGCTGGGTACGGAGATGAAATTCGGGACGTCGAAGCAGTGGCTCGCAATGGCCGACGGCAACATCCTCGTGGCACTCGTCGGGAAGCTGCTGCCGCAGACACTCATCTTCCTCGCCATCACCCTAGCCTACGAGTACTACGTATTCAGCATCCTGCAGTTCCCCCACCCCGGAGGCCTGCCCATGCTCCTGCTGCTGGCAGTGCTGCAGGTGCTGTCGGCACAGGGATTCGGAGTTTTCGCCTTCGGACTGATGCCCTCGCTGCGCATGTCGATGAGCATCTGCGCCCTGTGGGCAATGCTCAGCTTCTCGTTGTCGGGAACCGCCTTCCCCATCATCTCCATGGACGAGCCCATACAGGCCATCTCATGGCTCTTCCCCCTCCGCCACCATTACATGCTCTACCAGACATGCGTCTTCAACGGCTATCCGCTGCTCGAGGCGTGGTTCCACCTGGCGGCACTCGTGGGCTTCACCCTGCTGCCCTGGCTGGTGATAAGGAAAATCAAGAATGCAATGCTCAACTATGTGTATATACCGTAGGAGAGTTTAGAGTTGAGAGTTGAGAGTTGAGAGTTGAGAGTTGAGAGTTGAGAGACTTTAGTTGAGAGTTGAGAGTGAAGAATTTGCTACCACACGGAATATGAATAGGATAAAGGAAGCGATAAAGGACATGTGCTTCATCTGGTGGGACGAGATGAAGCAGGTCGTCAGGGACGAGGGAGTGCTCATCTTCTTCATCCTCGTACCATTGTTCTACCCCCTGCTCTACTCCTGGATCTACAACAACGAGGTGGTGCGCGAGGTGCCCGTCGTCGTCGTCGACGACTCACACTCTCAGCTCTCCCGCGACTTCACACGCCGCTGCGACGCCTCCCCCGACGTGAAGGTACTGGCCTACGCCGCCGACCTCGACGAGGCCAAGTCGCTGCTCAGCCGACAAGTGGCGCGCGGCATCTACTACATCCCCTCCGACTTTGATACCAATGCCAACCGCCTGCAGCCGGCCACCGTCAGCGTCTATTGCGACATGAGCCTCATGCTGTGCTACAAGGCCGTGTTCCAGACGGCACAGGCAGTGACGATGCTCATGTCGTCAGAGCAGCAGTCACGCCTCGGACAGCACCACACCGCCCGCGAGGAGCAGATAGCCGTCAGGCCGCTGGCCTTCGAGGAGGTGCCCATCTTCAACCCTACGGGCGGCTACGGATCGTTCATCATACCCG
>CAMNHM010000034.1 GCA_946539475.1 uncultured Prevotellaceae bacterium
TGTGGGTGAAAGGCATGTCGGTGAGCCCCTATTTCTATGGCTCCTACAACAACCACGAGCAGAAGCGCGACCGCAAGCTGCTGCTCACCCGCCGCGAGATCAACCGACTGGAAGCTGCCACGAAGCAGACGGGATATACCATCGTGCCCACGCTGGTGTTCATCGACGACAAGGGCCGTGCGAAGGTCGACATCGCCCTCTGCAAGGGTAAGAAAGCCTTCGACAAGCGCCAGACGCTGAAGGAGAAAGAGGACCGCCGCGAGATGGATCGCGCGATGAAGAACTATTGATCCACCACCACACACAGGACACAGAGAATGAGACTAGAGGATGCCGTCAGAGAGAGAGTATTGGTGTTGGACGGGGCGATGGGGTCGCTCATCCAGGAGTATCATCTGGAAGAGAAGGACTTCGTCGACGGAATCACGGCTTTCGACCCCACGCTGACCTCGCTGCCGCCGATGAAGGGCAACAACGACGCACTCTGCCTGACGCAGCCCTACGTCGTCACCGACATCCACGAGCGCTACCTGAAGGCCGGTGCCGACATCATCACCACCAACACGTTCAATGCCCAGCGTATCTCCCAGCGTGACTACGGACTGCAGTCGGTGGCCAGGGAGATGAACGTCATGGGAGCGCTTGCCGCAAAAGCCATTGCCAACCTCTATTCCACGCCCGAGAAGCCGCGATTTGTGGCTGGCAGCATGGGACCCACAAACCGCACATGCTCGATGTCGCCCGACGTCAGCGATCCTGCCCGCCGTGAGCTCACCTACGACGAGCTGCTAGCGGCCTATACCGAACAGGCTGAGGGCCTGCTCGAGGGAAAGGTCGACGCCCTGCTCATCGAGACCATCTTCGACTCGCTCAATGCCAAGGTGGCCATCCGAGCAGCCCTCGAGGCAATGGAGAGGGTAGGGCGCACGGTGCCCATTATGCTCAGCGTCACCATCAGCGATGCTGCCGGACGCACACTCAGCGGACAGACGCTCGACGCCTTCCTGGCCAGCGTCAGCACCTTCCCCATCTTCTCCATCGGCCTGAACTGCTCGTTCGGTGCCCGACAGATGAAGCCTTACCTGAAGCACCTCGCCAGTCGTGCGCCATACTACGTCAGCGCCTATCCCAACGCCGGGCTGCCCAACGAGCTGGGCCTCTACGACGAGACACCGGAGTCGATGGCTCCGCAGATAGCCGAGTTCGTCGACGAGGGCCTGGTGAACATCGTGGGAGGATGCTGTGGCACGACGCCCGATTTCATCGCTCTGTTCGCCAGGGAAGTAGAGAAGCGTAGTATGGTGGAGGGTGGAAGGTGGAGGGGGGAGGGAGGTATGATTCCTCGCGTGCCCGTTGTACGCACTAACGATCTGTGGCTCAGTGGCCTTGAGCTGCTTGAGGTGCCGCAGCAAAACAATACTCCCTCCACCCTCCACCTTCCACCCTCCACCATAGACCTTCCACTCTCCTCTAAAATCTTCATCAAGGTCGGCGAGCGCTGCAACGTGGCCGGCTCGCGCAAGTTCCTGCGACTCATCAAGGAGAAAAACTACGACGAAGCACTGGAGATAGCCCGCAAGCAGGTGAGGGACGGTGCACAGGTGATCGACATCAACATGGACGACGGCCTGCTCGACGCCCCTCGGGAGATGGAGCATTTCGTCCGCCTGATAGCTGCCGAGCCCGACATCGCCCGCGTGCCACTGATGATCGATAGCAGCGACTGGCAGGTGGTCCTCACGGCACTGAAGAACGTGCAGGGAAAGAGCATCGTCAACAGCATCTCGCTGAAGGAGGGCGAGGAGCGATTCCTCAGCCATGCCCGCGACATACGCCGGCTGGGAGCGGCCGTCGTCGTGATGTGCTTCGACGAGCAGGGACAGGCCACCACCTACGAGCGACGTATCGAGATTGCCAGCCGCAGCTACCGCCTGCTGACGGAGCAGGCCGGATTCCAACCCTCCGACATCATCTTCGACCCAAACATCCTGGCCATAGCCACTGGCATGGAGGAGCACGACGCCCTGGCGCTGGACTTCATAAGGGCTACACGCTGGATACGCCAGAACCTGCCGGGAGCCCACGTCAGCGGTGGCGTGAGCAACCTCTCGTTCTCCTTCCGCGGCAACAACTACATACGCGAGGCCATGCATGCCGTGTTCCTGCACCACGCCCAGTTGGCAGGCATGGACTTCGGAATAGTAAATCCCGTCAGTAAAGTTACTTACGACACGATACCTCCAGAACAGCTGGAAGTCCTGGAGGATGCCATACTCTACCGCCGAAGCGATGCTGCCGAGCGGCTGATGAACCTTGCCCGTCAGCTCAGCGAGCAACAGCCGGCAGCTGTCCCGCAGAAGCCTTCTGCGGCCGATGGCACCGCCGCAGAGCCGCCTGCCGCCACGCTGGAGCAGCGCCTGATGCAGGCCCTCATCCTCGGCGACGGCTCCCATCTGGCCGCCGACCTTGCCGAGGCCGTCGCCAGGTACGACAGGGCCGTCGACGTCATCACCGGACCGCTCATGGAGGGCATGCGCGAGGTAGGGCGGCGCTTTGCCGAGGGCCGCATGTTCCTGCCCCAGGTGGTGAAGACTGCCCGTACGATGAAGCAGGCTGTCGACATCCTGCAGCCGCATATCCAGGCGGCTGCCCTCAGCCCTCAGACGGCGCGCAAAAAGATACTGCTGGCCACGGTGAAGGGCGACGTGCACGACATCGGCAAGAACATCGTCAGCGTGATCATGGCCTGCAACGGCTACGAGGTGATCGACATGGGAGTGATGGTTCCCGCCGATGAAATCGTGAGAAAGGCACGCCAGGAGCAGGTCGACATGATCGGCCTCTCGGGACTCATCACCCCCAGCCTCGAGGAGATGGTCAACGTGGCCAAGGAGCTGCGCCGCAACGGCCTGCAGACGCCCATCATGATTGGCGGCGCGACGACAAGCCAGCTGCATGTGGCGCTGAAGATCGCACCGGTCTACGACGGGCCGGTGGTATGGATGAAGGATGCCTCGCAGAACCCCATCGTGGCTCAGCAGCTGCTCTCCGACGGCGAGCACCTCTCCCGCCAGCTCAACGAGGAATACGCCCAGCTGCGAGCCCAGTACAACGAACAGCAGCAGCTCCTGTCGCTCGACGAGGCCCGCCGCAAGAAGCCCCGCCTCTTCGACGAATAGTTCAACTACAAACAGTATGATGATCAAGACAATAATATTCGACATGGGTGGTGTCATCATCACCATCGACCAGGCAGAAGCCGTGCGCCGCTTCGAAGCCCTCGGACTGAAAGACGCTGCACAGCAGCTGGACCCCTACACGCAGGGAGGCATCTTCGGCGACCTGGAAGCAGGGCGCATCAGCGCAGAGCAGTTCCGGCAGGAACTGAGCAGGCAGGTGGGCCGCGAGCTCACCAGCGACGAGTGCCGCCATGCATGGCTGGGCTATTGCGGCGATGTGCCGCAGCGAAACCTGCAAGTGCTTCAGCGACTGCGTAGTGAGGGCTATCGGCTCGTCCTCCTCTCGAACACCAATCCCTACATGATGTCGCACGTGCTATCCGACGCCTTCGACGGTCAGGGACACCCGCTGAGCGACTATCTCGACGCACTCTACATGAGCTACCGGATGAAGGTGATGAAGCCCGACCAGACCTTCTTCCGACGCGTGCTCATGGAGGAGCAGACACCACCATCAGAGTGCCTCTTCGTCGACGACGGGCCGCGCAACGTGGCCGTCGCCAGCCAGATAGGCATCAACACGTTCTGCCCAAAGAACGGTGAAGACTGGACAAACGAAATCTACAAATACCTACGATGAAACGACTACTATCATTATTCCTCGTGCTGATGGCCGTCACAGCCTCCGCACAGCAGAAACGTGAGTTCCGAGGAGCCTGGATACAATGCGTCAACGGACAGTTCCAGGGCCTCACGACCGAGAAGATGCAGCAGACGCTCACCTACCAGCTAGACGAGCTGAAGAAGGACGGCGTGAACGCCATCATCTTTCAGGTGCGACCCGAGTGCGACGCACTCTATCCCAGCGACCTCGAGCCCTGGAGCCGATTCCTCACCGGACAGCAGGGACGCGCGCCCCAGCCCTACTGGGACCCCCTCCAGTGGATGATCGACCGGTGCCACGAGCGAGGCATGGAGCTCCACGCATGGATCAATCCCTATCGCGCGAAGACGAAGGGCACGACGTCGCTCTCGGTCAACCATATCGCCATCAAGCATCCCGAGCGATGCTTTGCCTACGACGACCTGACGATCCTCAACCCCGGCATCCCCGAGAACCGCGACTACATCTGCCAGGTGGCACGCGACATCGTCACACGCTACGACGTCGACGGCATCCACATGGACGACTATTTCTACCCCTATCCCGTGGCAGGCGTAGCCATACCCGACGCAGAGCAGTTCCGGCAATATGGCAACGGCATGACCGACGTAGGCGACTGGCGACGACAGAACGTCAACCTCTTCATCCGACAGTTCTACGAGACCGTACACCAGGCAAAGCCCTGGGTGAAGGTGGGCATATCGCCATTCGGCATCTACCGCAACAAGCGCTCCTCGGCCACAGGCAGCGACACCAACGGCCTGCAGAACTACGACGACCTATATGCCGACGTGCTGCTGTGGATCAACAACGGATGGCTCGACTACTGCGTGCCGCAGATCTATTGGGAGATAGGCAACAAGGCTGCCGACTACGACACCCTCATCCGCTGGTGGGCTGAGTATGCCTCCGGCAGACCGCTCTACATCGGCGAGGACATCGAGCGCACCGTGAAGGCTGCCGACCCACGAATGCCGCAGCAGCACCAGCAGCAGGCCAAGCACATGCTCCATCAGCAGCTGCCGGCCGTGAAGGGCACCGTGCTATGGTATGCCAAGGCCGCCGTCGACAACCCCGGCAACTACGCCACCATGCTCCGCCAGCAGTACTGGCTCTTCCCGGCGCTCCAGCCCGAGATGACCTTCATCAGCAAGAAGGCCCCAGGCAAGCCCCGCAAGGTGAAGCCCGTGAAGGTGGGTGGCGACCTCGTCCTCTTCTGGACCGCTCCCAAGTCGAAGCAGTGGGACACCGAGGCCACCTCGTATGCCGTCTACCGCTTTGCCCGCCACGAGAAGGTCGACCTCTCGCAGGCCAACCACCTCGTAGCCATCACCCGCGACACCTTCCTCCGCCTGCCCTATGCCACCGGCCAGACGAAGTACACCTACGTCGTCACCGCCCTCAACCGCCTGCACAACGAGAGCAAGCCCGTAAAGAAGAAGGTGAAGCTCTAAGGCGCCCCCGTCAGGTATGTTGTGATGCCATCACAACAACCCCCATCCCCCTCATCCCCCCACCATCAAGGAAATCCCCCTGCAGAGCAGCAACCCGCTGCCAGGGGGATTTCCTTTACCGTTCCAACGAGATCCCATGTAGCTAAATTACAGCCCCTCCAGCCCCACCCCTTGAAGAAAGTGAATCCCCAGCGAATCTCTACGCTGAAAGAGGGGACCGCAACCGCTCCCCTCCCTTCAAGGTTAGTGGATCACTTAGATAATGGTACTACCCACACAAAATCTCGCAGAGCCTCATTTCCATCAATCTGACGCCTCATCAGGATAGGGCTGACGCCTCATCAGGATAGGGCTGACGGCCCATCAGGATAGGGCTGACGCCTCATCAGGATAGGGCTGACGGCTCATCAGGATAGGGCTGACGGCCTACGTCTTCCCTGAACTCCCCAGGAGGATGTCGGCCAGGTCGGTGTTGGGCGGGTAGGACTCCAGGAGGTCGGAGAGGGTGTAGCTGATGCCCTCGGTGAGCTCCATCTGCATGCGCCACTTCTGCAGACAGCCGCTGTCGGGGAAGAGGAGCACCCGACGGCCTCTGAGGCATGCCGTCTTCTCGGGCGTGAGGCCTCCGCAGCCCGCTGTGGCCAGCCATACGAGCTGTTTCTGGGCCAGGGCCATGACGACGGCTGTCTTCTCGCTCTCCACCAGCGCTACGTGGTCGTCGGGGCGTAGCGCCAGCAGGTGCTGACCGAAGAAGCACTTGGGCGGCTGGTAGTCGGCCGGCAGCGCTCCTTGTTGTTGCAGCAGGTAGTGCACCCAGCTCTGATAGCCCAGTCGGTGACCGTCGGGGCCGTACTGCATGATGTGGCCTGTGTGTACGCGTCGCTGCTCGTCGATCTGCCAGAAGATGGTGTCGCTCTGTCGGGTGGCCCCGAGGCAGTACTGCTCGCTGACCAGCCGGAGGTCGGCGGCGGTAGCACCGGTGAGTGGGGCCACCGTGCCGACGACCCACTGCCAGAAGGTGCTCTGCGTCGACAGGCTTTTCTCGACGAGCGTCGGGTTGAGGGCTATGAGCGGATGCTCGCGCGGGGTATAGATCGGTGTGGGAGGCAGGTCGCGCCGTGCGACGCTGGCAGGGCGTAGCAGGGGCTTGTCGTGGAAGTACTGCGACGGTGTGTAGTGATAGCCGCAGGATTGCTGATGGTCGCACTTGCCCACCGTGTCGTCCACGTAGCTGAAGCCGTCCTGCGTGTCGACATAGCGCACCAGGCACTTCCGCCTGCCGCAGTGGGGGCAGGTGAGCTTACGGGGCTGATGGCCCGTCAGCCGGTGGCTCTCTAACTGATAGCGATATTCTTTGTTCATGATTCTTTCCATGTCTAGATGAATTAAAAAAATGGCGGATTTCTGTCGGTTGTCGGAGCTACCATATATATAGGTAGCTCCGACCGACCGACAAACAATCTTTTCGCGGTCAGAAGGCCAAAGCGGTCTTGTCGGAGGCATGGATGAAGCCATTGACCTCTGAGACAGAGCCTTCGCCGATCCACTGCGAGATGTAACCAGAGATGGTGTTACGCTTCACGTCGAACATCTTCGACAGCATGGCTGTCAGTTGTTTGCGGCTTATGCTGCCACCATTGTCGCGGATACACAGCAGGGCAAAGTCCAGACGCTCCTTCCGCTTCTCGGCCGATGCTTCCTGACGACGCTGCAGCTGTTCGGCCTTGCGCTCCTCCTGCTGCTGTCGGCGCTGCTCGTCGGCATCGACGATATGTCCGTCGGCATCGAACATGATGCTCCACTCGGTAGGCTCGGCATGGCGCGACTCGGAGCATGCGACGGTGATGACGCTGCTGCCACGCTCCTTCTTGCACTCGAGCACCGTGCCGGCCTTCTGGGCCAGCATCGTGCCTAGGTGGCCGCGCATGTGGTGGTCGTCGTCGGCCTTGTTGGTGTGGAGCACGCAGACGATGGCACAGTCGTGCTCGTCGCAGAGCTTCAGCAGGTCCTTGATGAGTTGCTTCGACTCCTCCTCGTCGTTGAACGAGCCGACGAACTCCACGATGCCGTCGATGAACGCTACCTGCGGCTTCTCGTCGGTCAGTGCCTGAGAAAGCAGCGGCAGCAAGTCCTCGAGGTCGACACGACGCAGCGACTGGAGCACCACCTGGCGGTCGATGACCTCCGGCGGGAGGCCCGTCATCTGGGCCACGTCGTCGAGGATGCCCTTGGTGTCCTTGCGGTTCTGCTCGGTGTCGAAATAGACGATACGCGCCTCCGTCAGCAGCGACTTCACGCGGAACATCTCGCCCTGTAGCAGTGCGGCGATGAGCACTTTCAGCGTGGTGGTCTTGCCCGCTTTCGCCTTTGCCTTGACGGCATGGATGTCGCGCTTGCTAAAGAAGCCCACGCCGTCCACCTCGAAGGCATTCTCAATCGGCGGCACCTCCGTATCGGTACGTATGCGCGTCTGACGCAGTATCTCCCTCAGGCGCTCCTGCTCCTGCGCCAGGGCAGTAGGTTGGTTGGCAGTCTCGCCCACGATGTCCTGCACCGTCTTCAGGGCTTGGCTGTTGACTTGTCCAGCCTGCGGCTGAACGTTTCCGGTCTCGTTTTTGCTCAACATTTCCATTTTCTGAGTTTTTGGAAAGTGAACACCCTTTACGCAAAACCAGCCTTTTCAGGAAGGGTGCTTACCAAGCTGGCTCGGAGGCTGCGCTGCGCCTTTTGTCCGATGTTGCTACGTAACGTAAGAAACGGTGCGCTAGGTTTACTCCGCTCCATAACGAAAAACAACCAGGAACGCGCTGTTCTTGGTTGCAAAGTTAAGCAAAAATCTGGAGACTCGATGATGTATGCTGGTTTTTGCAATTTATTGACAATTAGCACGTTATCATTGCTTTGTGAACCGTTTTGGTCTTTGTGCCGGCACATTGTGTCTGGCGTGTTGTCGGTGTATGACATCGTGCCCGCTTTGTCACTAGCTGACTGTCACAATGCTCAGAAGATGCTGATCGGTGCTGTCACGAAATGGCACAAAAAATCCGGTTACACGACGTAACCGGATTGATGAGATGAGTATGTGCCAGAAGTTAAACTATGCTAAACTGCTTTGCCCGCGGGATTTGGCCTGTATTTCTTGATGATTTCTTCGGCCTTGACATTGAACTCGCGCTGAACGTCCATGATGTCGCGGCCGTTTAGCCGAGACTTGCTCTGAGTGATGGCGTGCCATTGCGGGAATTCCAGTTTCTCGCCCCTGTAGCCCTTCAGTAGCATCTTGTAGTAGATCTCTTTGGGATTGTCCACCTTGCCGCCGTCGCACCAGTTGCACCAGAGACGTATGCTCAGGGCATTGATCATTTTGCGTCTGTCTGGGCACAGCTCGTCGAAATGTACCAAAAGTAGTATGGCATCCTGACGTTTGGCCTCGTCGCGAAATGCAATAGTCGACATTTGCGAGAGCTCGTCGCACTCTTCTTTACGCTTGGCCATGTTGAAGACATAACGCTTCAGTTCCTTCACGCTCGGCTTGTGGAAGTAATTCTTGCAGTATTCGCGCAGCCCCATCTCCTCAATCTTCTTCTGAATCTCGCTCTCCTCGATGTCCTTCGTGACGTCGAAGATGTCCTCCATGTCTTTGAGCAGACGCTGGCACTGGTCGTGAAAGCGCTCCATGCTGCGCTCCGGATTAGCCATGATTTCCTTCTCCTCCTTAATGACACGGTAGCAGATGGTAAGTGACAAAATAACATTGGCAAAGAGTGCCTGCTGCTCGTAGAAGAGTGCCTGCACGTTATCGTCAAACGAAGCGATGCCGTATAGGTCGCGCCCACAGCATCCTTTCGTCAGCACCGACCGCTCGAAGGTGGACGGCTTGAACATCGGGTCGCGCGGTTGCTTATGCACGATAGGGCAGCCTTGGCGTATCTTCTTCCTGATGCTGGCCATTGTGCTGCGCAGGCGGTTGAAAAGCCGTTCGGCAGTAGTGAAGCGCTGGTTGTCGTCGACGGCAAAGTCATTGTTGTAGGTCAGCTCGTACTTCGCCAGCCGCAGCATCTCACCGTTGACGATGGAAAGGCAGCGCCTCGTCTCAGCCAGGCGGATGTCAACATCGAGGGGGCTGACATTGCGTATGTACAGGCTGGCGATGAAGCGGTCCTCACTCAGTTCATGAACGGAATTGATAACGTCGAGCATCCGTTCTTCGGTCTTGTCGTATTTGTCGTTGTATAACATGATGTGAAGGATTTTAAGTAACCTACAGCAAATATCGTGCCAATCAGCGCGTTTCGCTGTTTTTTTTTGCATGAAGTAGTGTTTTTTCTGCTCAAGTGACATCTCTTTCCGAACTTTTTTGTATCTTTGCACCATAAACATCGCCATTGAGCCCAAGAGTGGGTGGCGGTGTGACATTGTGGGAATAAAAAAAGAAGCGTTATGCTCGTCTTGTATCTAGAAACCTGAGAAATTTCGAAGTACGACAAGAGAACATGATGACTTCCGCGTGTTAGCGTGGAATGTTGTCTCAGTCTCCCGTACAAGGTTTCTCAGGACCTCTAGATGAAGATGTGGGCGTACAGTTCCACGCTTCCCCTATTAATATAGTCGTCTTCTGCGGGGCTGGGAGGATAGGTTTTTAGAAAAAACTATAAATGTTATGGACTTCAAAGATTCAATTCTGCAATTATCAGAACGTGTGTCGGCCCTAAAAGAATCCATCCTGACGGAGGAGGCCACCAAGAATGCGTTTATCATGCCGTTCATCCAGATATTGGGCTACGACGTGTTCAATCCCTTGGAAGTGGTGCCGGAGATGGACTGCGACATTGCCAAGAAGAAGGGAGAAAAGATTGACTATGCCATTATGAAGGATGGCTCGCCGATCATGCTGATTGAATGCAAGCACTGGAAACAGGACCTGAACCTGCACGACAATCAGCTGAAGCGCTATTATGTTGCATCTAAAGCGAAGTTCGGAGTGCTGACGAACGGTATCGTCTACAGGTTCTACACCGATTTGATCAAGGAAAACATCATGGACGATGTCCCCTTCCTCGAGATTAATTTGGAGAAGATCAGGGAGGCCCAGATTGAGGAAGTGAAGAAATTCTGTAAGGAGAACTTCGACCTGGACAATATCCTCAGCAGCGCCAGCGAACTGAAATACATGTCGGAGGTGAAGAAAGTCATTCGCTCCGAATTCGCCGAGCCTTCGCCCGAACTCGTTAAACTGCTGACAAAACGTGTGTATGAAGGTATTGTAACCCAGAAAGTGCTGGATCAGTTTACCGACATCGTGAAGCGGGCATTGCAGAGCCATATCAACGATGTGATGAGCGAGAAGCTTGGCATTGCCATAAAGGCTACTGAAGCGGCTGCTGCTCCTATTCAAGCCGCTCCGGCTACCGTCGAGTCAAAGGAAGAAGAGCCGAAAAAAGAGGATGAGAAGGTGTCAAAGATCAGCACGACTGTAGAAGAACTGGAGGGGTACTATATCGTGAAGAGTATCGTGTGCGAAGTCATCCCGTCAGAGCGTGTGACCTATCGTGATTCCCAGTCGTATTTCGCCATCTTCGCCGACGATAACAACCGCAGGCCTATTTGCAGGCTGCACTTCAACAACCCCAACAACAAGCGTATAGGATTTATCGATGAAGGCAGGAATGAACAAATGGAAAGCATCAGCAAGCTGGACGACATTTACAATTTCAAGCAACAGCTGATTGAGGCAGTGAAACGCTACGTATAAAAGGAGCACGTAAAAAACTTTCTTCACGAACGGCATTGTTGTGGGTGTACGGAAGACGCGTAACCGTGCGATGGCGAAGCATGCATGCGCTTACCTCTCGCAGATCGTTCGGGCCATACTGCCAACGATGGGACGCTTCATTTCATGCCCCTACATGTCTCCTCAGCCATTACGTCCAGAGCTACGCGGTCGGAACGGCTGAGGCGACTGCCTTCGTAGGGCCAGGGGTAGGGGGCTCCTGCCATTATCATTTCTCATGTCCAGCCATCGCTATGAGTGCAAGGGCCGGTGTTTTCTTGCAAAGCGCCAAGCGTTGGCTCCTGTTTTTCTCTTCGTAATTAACGATTATTAGTAAAAAAAGTTGCTAAAATGTTTGGATATATCGAATATTTTTCGTACCTTTGTAGTGTCATTCAGAGAGCTGATTGACAGCGGGAAAAGGCCACCCGACCGTAGTTGGCCTAGCGATAGTATAATACCATAAAAAACACAACAACAGTTATGGCTGAGACAAACATTAAGATGGGTGTCAACATCAAGATGAACACCAACAGTCAGTCGAAGGTCTTCGGGCATTACTTCCCGGAGGTGGCTCGACGCGGGACGCTTAGCACCGTCGGTTTCGCTAAGCACATGGCCGAGCATGGATCGCTCGTCACGGAGGAGGTGCTGAACCTCGTGCTGGGACAGATTGCGAAGTGCCTGCCTGAGCTCTGCTCGCAGGGTGTCAGCGTGAAGCTCGACGGCCTGGGCATCTTCTACCCCACGCTGCAGTCGCGCCCCGGCGGTGCTGCCTCGGTGGAGGAGGCCAGCCTGATCGGTGCCGCCAACCTGGTTGAGGGTGTCCACCTGCGTTTCAACCCTGAGCAGACCGACCTTCGCGACCTGACCTACAAGGCCATGAAGAAGCGCTGCTCGCTGGCTCTGGACAGTGTCGTGACGCTGCAGAACGTCACTGAGGAGCGCGACGGTGAGACCGTGGTGAAGCGTCGTCTGAAGACCTGCAAGCCCGTCGGCGACTACCTCTTCGAGCAGGGCATCGACGACGGCGGCGGCAGTGGCGGCGATGACTCTGGCGATCGTCCTTAGTGGCAGGCCCCTGAGCGACAGGTCTCTGAGCGAGCGGCCCTCTCCCCTGAACGGGGAGGGGGCTTTTCGCTGTATGGCACGTCTGGCTAGTGTGCGGTGGGCAGCATGCTAGAGTGCGGCAATGAGGCGCTGCAGGGTCTGCTTGGCGTCGCCCAGCTCCAGGTAGACGCCCTGCTGGCGGGTATAGAGCGGGTTCTCTACGCCGGCATATCCGGGCTTGAGGTCGTAGTTGCAGATGATGACCTCCGGAGCCTGGTCGACGTTGAGCACGGGCATGCCGTAGATGGGTGTCCCCTCGGCATTGCGTGCAGCGGGGTTGAGCACGTCGTTGGCCCCGATGACCACCACGGCGTCGCAGCTGGCGAAGTCGTCGTTGATGGCCTCCATCTCGTAGAGCTGCTCGTAGTCGACGTCGGCCTCGGCCAGCAGCACGTTCATGTGGCCGGGCATGCGTCCGGCAACGGGATGGATGGCGTAGCGCACGCGAGCTCCCTGTGCCTGCAGGCGGTCGGCCAGCTGTCGCACGAGGTGTTGCGCCTGTGCGAGGGCCATGCCGTAGCCAGGCACGATGATCACGTCCTTGGCCTTTGCCAGGACGGTGGCAGCCGTCTTCTGGGGTGCTGCCTGCTGCTGGCTGGCCTCGTCGACCTTCTGGTTGAGCATCGCGACGCGATGCTCTAGTTCGCTGACGATGGCCTCCAGCTCGGTTATCTTTTTCTCTAGGTCCATAATTCGCTTGATGAGTGCTTCGTTGTTGGTATTGTCGGTAGTGGTGTCGACGGTCGCTGGCACCGGCCTGCCGGGGATGAGGATGGAGAGTAGGCTGCGGTTCATGGCCCGGCACATGATCTGCGTGAGCAGCAGTCCCGAGGCCCCTACGATGCCCCCCACGGCCACAAGCAGCACGTCGCTGATGGCCATGCCGGCGATGGCTCCTGCCACTCCCGACAGAGAGTTGAGCAGCGAGATGGTGATGGGCATGTCGGCCCCTCCTACGCGTATGGAGAAGAACACGCCGAAGAAGGCGGCGCTGACGATGGTGCCTGTCAGGCAGAGGGGCATGACGGGCTGCGGCGCCCACCATCCTGTGACGACGAAGGCCACGGTGAGCACTAGGAATAGCAGCGAGGCGGCGCTGTGCATCGGCCACAGGACGGGCCGCTGGTCCATCAGCCTGTGCAGCTTGGCAGCGGCTATGAGGCTGCCCGTCAGCGTGACGACGCCTACGGCCACTGCCAGCAGGGCTGTCAGCCGGATGAACGGCCAATAGCCTTCAGCCTCGATGTGGCCCACCTGCGTCGCGCTGAAACCGACGCCCAGCGCCGACAGCACGCCCACGAGGGCCGACGCTCCGCCGCCCAGTCCGTTGAACAGCGCTACCGTCTGCGGCATCTCGATCATTTTTACGCGTCGGGCCATCATGGTGCCGATGAATGCTCCGATGGCGATGGCCACCCAGATGGTCCATGCCGTGAACACCTCGAGGAAGAGTACCGTCACGCCGATGCCTGTCAGGAGGGCCACTGCTGAGAGGAAGTTGCCGGCCGCGGCCGTCTTCACCCTCGACATCATCGCAATGCCTGTCAGCACTGCCAGCGCCAGTATGCCGCTGATGATGAGCTGGTAAATGTCCATAGGCCGTCAGCGTCGTTTCTTGTTGAACATCATCAGCATGCGGTGGGTCACGCCGAAACCTCCAAACACGTTGACGGCAGCCAGGATGATAGCCAGTCCGCCGGCCACCTGAGCCCATCCGCCGCTGCCGGCAAGGAAGGCGATGCCCGTGGCGGCGATGGCTCCCACGATGGTCACTCCCGAGAGGGCGTTCATGCCCGACATCAGCGGCGTGTGGAGCAGGCTGGGCACCTGTCGTATGACGAAGTAGCCCAGCACCGTCGACACGATGAAGACGGCAATGAGGATCAGCGGATGTATCATAGGCCCATTGCTTCGCGTGCTCCCTGGTGCACCAGCTCACCGCCGATGCAGACGAGCGATTTGTCGACGATCTCGTCGGAGCGGTCGAGCTGCAGCCGTCCGTTGCGGACGAGGTATCGTACGAGGTTGTAGACATTGTTGGCGAACATCCACGTCGAGCTGGTGGGCAGCAGTCCCGGTATGTTCTTCACGCCCATGAGCGTCACGCCATAGCGCTGCTCGATGCCCCCCTTCGGCGTCAGCTCACAGTTGCCGCCCTGGTCGATGGAGATGTCGACGATGACGGAGCCTTTCTTCATGCCTTTCACCATCTCCTCGGTGATGATGACAGGAGCCACCTTGCCGGGGATGAGTGCCGAGCAGAAGACGATGTCCATCTGCTGGATGGTCTCGCGCAGTGCCTCCTGCTCCTTTACAAGGACGTCGTCGGGCAGGCGGTTGGCATAGCCCCCCTCGGCGATGGCCAGCTCGGGCGGCACGGTGGTGTCGACCACCTTTGCCCCTAGCGACGAGGCGTTCTCGGAGGCCATCGGACGTATGTCGGCGGCATAGGTGATGGCTCCCAGTCGCTTGGCTGTTGCCAGTGCCTGCAGTCCTGCGACGCCGACGCCTATGACGAGCACCTTGGCCGGTCGGATCTGTCCGACGGCAGTGAACATCGGTGGTACGAACGTGGTGAGCATGTTGGCTGCCATGAGGATGCCCTTATAGCCGGCGCAGGTGCTCATCGAGGTCAGTGCGTCCATGTTCTGTGCCCTTGAGATGCGTGGGATGCCGTCGAGGGTGATGGCTGTGATGCCGCGCGCCGTCAGCTGTCGCACCATGTCGTGGTTGACAGGCGAGGCGGGGTGGATGAAGGTGATGAGTACCTGTCCGGCGTGCATCATGTCGACTTCGTGGCGCTGTTTCTGCTCGTTGAAGAGCGGCTCCTTCACCTTGAGGATCAGCTCTGCGCGGTCGTAGATGTCCTGCGGGTCGGCCACCATGGTGGCTCCTGCCTTGACGTAGTCCTCGTCGTGGTAGAGTGCTCCGTCGCCGGCTGAGCACTCGACGAGCACGTCAAAGCCATCGTTTACGAACTTGCCCACGGTCTCGGGCGTTGCTGCTACACGAGCCTCGTCGTGCATAATCTCTTTAGGGATACCGATAATCATGTTTTCAGTTTTTAGTTTAGGTTAGGGTTTACGTATTTCGTAGGCAAATATACGATTTTTATGTGTACGGCGTATCGATTAATGCCGTTTTTTGCATTAATTTAACGTTAGGTATCGCCTCGGTCATGTAGAAAAGAAGCTAATGAGCACTAATGAAGATAAATTATTGTCTAGCCGCTTCCTGCCACTCACGCTATTCTCACGACAAAGAAAAGTTTTCCGTAATTTGTGCCAATTTGTTTCCAGATAGTATCGGCGACTGTGTTGCCATCGCCTTTGGGGGGATTATTTCAGGAGCGACTCTACTTTCGCCTTCAGGTCGGCAGTGCTGAGGTTGCGGCCTACGATGTTGCCGTGCTTGTCGGTGACGATGTTGGCCGGCAGCGTGGCGATGCTCAGCTGCGTGAGGATGGGCGACTGCCATAGCAGGCTGTCGCAGACGTTGGGCCACTGGATGCTGTCGCGCTCGAGCATGCTGCGCCCCTCTGAGGGCGATGCGTCGAGGCTGATGCTGACCACCTTCAGTCGCTGTCCATGGTCCTTTTTCAGGGTCTGCAGGGTGTGCATGGGGTTTTGTGAGTCGAAGCTCCATGATGCCCATGCGATGATGACGTTGGCATCGCCCGAGAGCGTCTTGTTGGTGATGGTGTCGCCCTTGGTGCTGACGGCCGTGAAGGGGGGCAGCGGCCCTTCTGCGGCATAGTGTGTGAGGTCCTCCATCAGGTGGTCGATTCGCGCCAGGTAGAGGTTGGAGGGCTGTGCTTTGTGGAGCAGTGCCGCCAGTTGCCGGCTCTTCTTGTAGTCGGGCGAGAAGGCCTGCAGGAAGTAGTGGTGGAAGAGGTAGTTGCTGACGATGGATGTGGGGTGCTCGTTGATGAACAGCTCAGCCTCTTTCTCTACCTCGGGGGGCATCATGTCGATGGTTTTCAGTCGGAAGGCTGTCATCTGCTCGTTCTCCTTCGTACCTTTGATCTCCGTCTCGCGCAGGTGTGACACGTCGCCTTCCATCTTCACGGTGGCTCCCGGCGTGGCGAAGATCGGCATTTCGGAGAAGTTCGGGAAGAGGATGACGAGGGTGGTGGTGTCCTGCTGCACTCGGTCGTAGACGAATCGTCCGTCATTGACGGCCAGTGTGTCTTTCTCGCCCGTCTCCGGGTCGTAGATGTAGAACTCGCTTTGGTTGAGGTTCTTGAACTGTGCCTCTAGGTGGAATCGGTCGGAGTGCCGGCCGCAGGATGTAAAAAAGGCAAAAAGGCAGAGTGCTACGATCGAGGGATTGGGGAATGTTGATTTTTTCATAGCGTCTGTCTTTTTGCCGTTAGTATTGGGGAGGAGTCTTGCTGCGGGCTCCTCCCGTTGATAAGTGTTATTATTATTTCTGTACGTTCTTCAGCTCGAGGTCCTTCTGGGCATATGCACGCAGTGAGGCATCCTTGGCGATGGCAGCTGCCAGTGCCGAAGCGGCGGCAGCGTTGTTGCCCTGGCGGGCATTGACGATAGCCTTCAGATAGTCGGTGGTGGCGTCGGCGTTCTTCACTCCGGCAAGCGTGGCAGCGGCAGCGGCATAGTTCTTGTTGAGCAGCTGAGCCAGTGCGGCGGAGTTGGTGGCAAGCTTACCGAAGTCCTGCTCGGCCTGGGCGTACTTGCCCTGAGCCAGGTGGAGGTTGCCGAGCACCTCGTTGAGGTTGTTGGCACCGGTAGCCTTTGCGATGAGAGCCTCAGCGCCCTGCACGTCGCCCTTCTGCAGTGCGAGCAGTCCGAGGTTGGCGTTGGTCTCGGGGAGCACCTTAGCCTTCTGTGCAGCCTTTGCCAGCCAGTTGGCAGCCTCGCCGTAGTTACCCTTGACATACTCCATCAGGGCGACGTTGTTGAATGCGCGTGCATCGTTAGGATAGATCTCGGCAGCCTTCTTGTAGGCTTCCTCGGCCTTCTGCTGGTCGCCATTGTAGAGCGTGGCGGCGTAGAGAAGCTCCTCGACGCTGAGCTGCTTGGCATCGCTGGCGAGCTGATCCTTGATCTGCTGGTCGTCGCGGCCCACGACGTCGTAGTTGATGGTCATGCGAGCGCGGCGCAGCTGAGGCAGGATACCGTCGGCAAGCTCACGGAAGGCGCTGGAGATGTTCTTGATCTGCTGTTCGCGCTCCTCGGGATCCTGATACATCGAGAGTACGCGCAGGATGACGTCCTTGTCCTGGATGTTTGAAGCGCCGACGAGCTCCTGGAATCCCTCCCAGTCCTCAGCGGTGTACTTCGTGTCGATGGGAGCGGTGGTATTGGTCTTCTTCATCTGCTCCTTGACATACTTGGCGGTAGCATCCTGACGCTGTCCGGCCAGGCGCTCGTTGAGTGCGAAGCCACCGTCGGGCGATGCGTATGCCGACACCTCAACGCCGTCGAGGCGCAGGCCTTCCTGGTCCTTGGCAATCTCGCCCAGCAGGCGTACGAACTCCTGCACGGAGTTGTTCTGCAGCTCGGAGCGGCGCAGCTGTGCCTGGTTGATGAGGAACTTCACGTTGGCATCCTGCTTCTGGTTGATGATGCGCTGGAAGGCATCGGGAGCCAGTGAGGGATTGGCCGAGGCCAGTGTCCGCTTGTAGAGCTCGGAGGTGGCGATGACGCCGTCGGCAACCTTCACGTCGGGCACCTTGACGGTCTTCTTACCCACCTTGGCATTGAACGTGAGGTAGAGCTCGCTCTGCTCCATGTCGGGCTGGTAGGCGAAGTTAGACTTCATGGTATAGCGTCCGCCCATCTTGTACTGGATGGTCTGGTCGTTGCCACGCACCTTCTCGCCCTGGAACGTTGCGCTCTCGCCCTTCACGGTCTGCTGTCCGTTGAGGGTCTGGAAGCGCAGTTCGGGAGTGACGGTGACGACGGCCTTCTTCTTCATGTATTTCTGCGGGAAGGCACCATTGATCGTGGCGGCCACCTGGCCAGCCTGCGACTCCAGAGGATTGGGCATAACTGAGAAATTGTCAGCCGAGAGGGCTCCCAGCTTTCCTGAGCATGCTGTCAGCAGCATGGCGCTGGCCGACAGCAGAAAGAATGTTGTTTTCTTCATTTCTTTGGTTCTTGTTATTTTGTTATTAATAGTATGTTGTGGCTTCTCTCTTTTTTCAACGGTAATGCAAAGGTACGCATATTTATTATTATATCGTCAGGCACACGCTTTTTTTTTGGTTTTATTAACGTGGCTCCTTGGTCGTCAGGGCTGTCCTTTGGCAGTCTTCTTGGTGAAAAAGCCGATGCGGTGGTTGCGCCCCTTGCGTCCGAGCGATCGTAGCTGGTACATGCCGTCAGGCAGGCCGCTGACGTTGAGGGTGGTGCCATAGGGAGCCGTGGCGACTGCCTGTCCCATGAAATTCTCGACGAGGACGTATTCGGCATCCAGCGTCTGGCCCTTTGCCGGAAGGGCGATGGGCCGTCCGTCGGTCTTGGCGATGAGCTGTGCAGCATATACAGGCCCAGCGTTGAGGAGCAGCTGTGCGGCGGGGCTCTCTTGTCCGTAGCGGTCCATGGCTGTGACGGCATAGTTCATTTTGCCCTGCGGCACGTAGAGCTGTGTCGTCGTCAGTCGTGTGGCCATGAGGTTCTCAGCCTTGGTGATGTCGACGGGGTAGTCCTCGGATGCATAGACATTATATAAGAGGTAGGGTGCGCCGCTGCGGTCGTGAGCACCGTCCCAGGCTAGCACGTTCTTCTGTAGTGCGATCGATGTGGGTGCCGTCGGTGCCGGTCGTCCGGCCCAGGTCATCGGCGGCACGAGGGCCGGCGTGGCATCCAGTCGGCGCCCCATGTCGTAGACACCCTTGATGTTGTCGGTGAAGAAGCGCGATCGGAAATAGCAGTGTCCCAGCCCTAGTTGCCGCAGCACGTTCATCTGTCGCTCCACCATGTCCAGTGTCCAGGGTCCCTCGCGTGGGTCGAGGAAGTAGATGCCCAGTCCTGGCGCTACGATGCGTCCGTAGCTGCGCTCCTTCCAGTCGATGGCGAAGGGGTAGAAGTTGTTGCCCTGGAAGTACATCATGGGGAAGAGCTCGTCCATCAGTCCCTGCCGCATCCACTCCTGCGCATCCTGGCAGACGGCCGTGCGGGCGTTCCATCCGCCGGCGCTGTAGCGCGTCAGGTTGTCGTGTTTTCCGACTGGTGAGCACGACATCTTCACCCAGGGCTTTGCCTCTTTCACGGAAGCATAGATAGCCCGCACGATGCGGGTGATGTTCTCGCGTCCCTGCGTACGGCTGACCTTAATCTTCCACTGTTCGGGATAGCGTATGTAGTCGAGGTGGATGCCGTCGACGTCGTAGTTGCTGACAATCTCCCGGCACACGTTGGCCAGGTAGGTGGCCGTCTGGGGGTTCTCGGGATCCATGAAGGCATCGTCGCCGATGCGCTTCACCAGCTTTGGCTGTTTCTTGCGCATCTGCTGCGCGCCGATGGCATTCCACTTGCCAATGGGGATGGTCACCACCCAGGCATGGCATTCCATGCTGCGGCGGTGACACTCGTCGATGCAGAACCGCAATGGGTCGTAGGCCGGTGCGACGCCGGGCTTGCCTGAGAATCCGCCGTCCCAGGGCTCAAGGGCCGACGGATAGATCGTCGTGGCGCGCACTCGTGCCTGCAGCAGCACGGTGTTGATGCCAGCCGCCTGCAGCTTGTCGAGTATTCGGCAGAGGTCTTGCCGCTGTGCCTCCTGATTGGATGTGGAAGGCCAGTCGAGCCCGTTGATGACCGTTAGCCAGACCGCTCTCACCTCGTGTTTGGGCGAAGGCGTATCGTCCCATGGCAGTGCTGGGGCGTCCTGAGCCCTAAGGTTGAAAGCGGCGATGAATAGCAGTAGGAGTATGCTGAAATATTTCATGAATTCTTCAATTTTGCATGCAAAGGTACAAAAAAATCGTAATTCATCGTTCATAATTCATAATTATTTCCTACCTTTGCACGAAAAATAAGTAATTCGCTCGTCAGATGATAACATTTTTAGTAAGCTTCGTAGCTCTCGTCCTGGGATATATGCTCTACGGACGGTTTGTGGAGAGAGTCTTCGGACCCGACGACAGGCAGACGCCAGCCGTGCGTAAGGCCGACGGTGTGGACTATATCGTGCTGCCGTCGTGGAAGGTTTTCATGATTCAGTTTCTTAATATTGCCGGCACGGGCCCCATCTTCGGCGCCATCATGGGTGCGAAGTTCGGCCCTGTGGCCTATCTGTGGATTGTGCTGGGCTGCATCTTCGCCGGTG
>CAMNHM010000035.1 GCA_946539475.1 uncultured Prevotellaceae bacterium
TTTCCTACAGCTGCTGCAGGCGTGCGATGTACTTGCCGAGGATGTCGAACTCGAGGTTGACCACGGAGCCCACACGGATGTCGCAGAAGTTAGTGTGCTCGAATGTGTAGGGGATGATGGCCACCTGGAAGGTGTTGGAAGTGGGATTGCAGACGGTGAGGGAGACCCCGTTGACGGTGACGGAACCCTTGTCGACGGTGAAGTAGCCCTTGAGGGCCATCTCTCGGTTTTCGGGATACTCGAAGGTGAAGTAGGTGGAGCCGTCGGCATCGTCCATGGCGATGCAGCGTGCTGTCTGGTCGACGTGTCCCTGCACGATGTGGCCGTCGAGCCGGCCGTTCATGAGCATGGATCGCTCCACGTTGACCTTGTCGCCCACCTGCAGCAGGCCGAGGTTGGTGCGGTCGAGGGTTTCCTTCATGGCAGTGACGACGTAGTTAGAGCCCTCGATGGCAACGACGGTGAGGCACACACCATTGTGGGCCACACTCTGGTCAATCTTCAGTTCGTCGACAAAGGAGCATGTGAGCGTAAAATCGATATTCCCGCGGTCTTTCCTGATGGCTACGACGGTAGCAAATTCTTCGATGATTCCAGAAAACATAACTGATAACTATTCACTATTCATTATTCACTAAAAAAGCGGGTGCGTGCCGATGATTTGGTGAAAACTCCTGTTTCACATGATGTGGGTGCTCTCCGTCGTTGTAATCCACCGGCATCAAGATGCTCTCCCGAGGGATGTGGCCCGCCATTGGCAAGAGAAGCTGGCCCGATTGATTTTTTAATGTAGAGTATCCCGATCTATGCGGCACGACCCGTTTGTATGCGTGCAAAGGTAAGGCTTATTGTTGAATCGGCCAAACCTTTTAATACTTTTTTAGTTTTCTTCTGGCTGCGAGGCATCAATCACCTCATAGTCGTCGGTGGTAATCTCCTCGTTGGCGTTGTCGTCGATCTCGTCGAGCTTGGAGCGTCGCCGGGGGAGCATCCTGCGGATCTTGCTGCGGAAACGGTAGCAGAGCCAGGCGGCGGCCAGGAGTATCAGCAGGAGGTATATCCAGAGGGCTGCGGCCGAGAAGAGCGGGTGGGACGGCACGACGACGGTGATGGTACGCATGTCGTACTTTTCGGGCGACTCAAGCAGGAAGGCCTTCACCTTGAACTTGTAAGTGCCTCCAGGAACGCCAGAGAAATAGACGGTGCGGTCTTTGCCCACATTCTTCCAGTCGTCGTCGTAGCCCTCGAGCATGTACTGATAGTGTACGCGGTGCTGCAACTGGTAGTTGAGTGCTGCCACCCGGAATCCGAACACGCTGTTGTGGCTGGGCAGGACTATCTCCTTGCTCTCGGGAGGGTACGTCTGGAAGTTGTCGTTGAATCGCGGGCTCTGTATCTCGCCGTTGAGGAAGAAGTCGGTGATGCGGAGCTTGAGCAGCGAGCCAGTGGCGTTCATCAGCTTCTTGCGGTCCACGAGGTAGTAGCCGTTGAGGGTGCCGAAGAGGATGCGGTCGTTGTCGAGGGCCGCTGCTGCCGAGTTGCCTTCCGAGAGCATGGTCTCGTCGACGCCATCGAGGCTGGAGAAGGTGGTGAAGATTTTCTTTTCGATGTCGAAGGAGCAGATGATGTGGTCGGTACCGAACCAAGCATTGCCGCGCTGGTCGAAGGTGATGCTGCGTATCTCTTCAGAGGGTAGCCCCGACTGGGCGTTGTAGGTCTCGAAGAGCCAGCGGCCTTCGCCGTCCTGTCCTGTGGTGCTACTGATGCCTCCGCCCATGGTGCCCACCCACATGTTGCCTTTGTGGTCGAGGGCCAGACAGACCACGTCGTTGCACATCAGCATGCGGTTCTGGTCGTCGGGGTCCTTCAGCCGCTCTACGCTGAGCTTGCCCTTGTCGTAGGAGCATACGAGGATGCCGTCTGTGGTGCCTGCCCACACTTTGCCGTACTTGTCGAGTGCCAGTGCCCTCACCTTGAGGAACGAGTTGAAGGGGTAGCCGTTCATGTCGTTGTCGTGGTGGAGGAATACCTCCCGGCCCTCCTTCCTGGTGAGCAGGTTGACACCGCCCCCGTAGGTGGCCACCCAGATGTTGCCTTGCTTATCCTCGATGGCCAGATAGGCGCTGTTGGAACTGAGGCTGTATTTGTCGCTTTCCACGTGGCAGTAGCGCTTAATAGACCATCCGCCGTCCTGGCGTGCTGACATCTTGAAGACGCCATGGTCCTTGGAACAGAGCCAGTAGTTGCCCTTGGAATCCTTCGTGATGCCATAGAGTCGGCCCAGGGGGTGGCCCTCGTCGTCGTTATGGATGAGGGTGCGGGTGCTGTCGCCACGGATGATGAAGAGCGTGTTGTTCTTGTTGCCCAGCAGTAGCAGCTTGCGCTGACGGTCGTAGTAGATGGCACGAATCTCATTCTCGAGGGTGGTGGTGGCATCGGGCACGGGGCGTATCCTGACGATGTTGTTCTTCAGGATTTCCAGTTTCTCCAGCCCGCGCCGACTGGTGGATTCCCATACGACACCTTCGGGCAGCTCGAGGGATGCATTGACGGTGTTGGACAGGTTCCAGGGATTCGACGGGTCGTTGTGGAAGTATACCACCTCATCCTTCTCGCGGTCGTAATAGCCGTAGCCGCCATGGTTCATCCTGACCCACACCACGCCGTTGGCCTCGCGGAATACGCCGCCCCGTCCATCGAATTCGGGCACGAGCACGGTCTGCTCGTAGAATCGCTCATTGCCCGCCTCGGTATTCAGCCGGTATGCTCCCATGCGGTCGTCGCAGAACCAGATGAGTCCGTGGCTGTCGATGAACATGGAGAAGATGGCCAGTCCGTTGGGCTTGCGTATCAGTTCTGGCTGCTTGCCGTAGGCGAAGGTGTAGATACTGCCTTGCGAGGTGGCTGCGAAGATATTGTAGCCGTTAGACTGCAGGCAGGAGATATGCTCACTGGGTAGTATACCTTCCTTCTCGATGCTGAGGTTGCTGCGGTCGAGGCGATGGATGCCTTTGTCGGTGCCGAGCCAGATGTCGTTCTGATAGCCTTCGGCCATGCTGGTGATGGTGAGTCCGCCAGTGGTGGCGAGCTCGCGTTTCAGTCCCCGGCGGTCGAGTCGCATGATGTAGAGCCCGGCTCCCTCGATGGTGATGAGCACATCGCCGGTGGTGGTGACGAGGATGGGCGAGTTGGTGCGGAACTCCTCATAGCCGGCAATGCCTTCGAAGGGGTTGATGATCTTGTCGGTGGTGCGGTTCATGACGAATACCCGCCCGTCGTACATCTGCATCCATACGTTCTGCGACTGGTCGATGGCCAGGTCGAGGATACGGTTGTGCAGATTCTTGATATGGCTGGCGTTACCCGTCTTGTAGTTGTAGAAGTTGAATCCGTCGAAGCGCGACAGGCCGTTCCAGGTGGCCACCCAGAGGTAGCCGTAGTCATCTTGGTAGATGCCTGAGATGGCATTGCTTGTCAGACCGTCGTCGGTGGAGAAATGTGAGAGTGAAGCCTGCAGTTGCTGGCCCTGTATGGTCAAGATGCTGGCGCATGCCAGGATGCTTGCCAATAATCGTTTTTGTATCATTAGTCTTATGTTTTCGTCATTATTGCGTGCAAAAATAAATATTTTCTGCGAAATATCAAAGGAAAATCTGATTTTTTCCGTATCTTTGCAAAAAATTACCAAATGATAGGCAAAAAAATATGTATAGTGGTGGGTGCGCGTCCGAACTTTGTGAAGGTGGCCCCGCTGATGAGAGCTATCCGGCAGTCGAGCGTGATGTCGTGTGTGTTGGTGTATACTGGACGTGAGGATGACCCGACGCTTGAGCCCTCGCTCTACGATGACCTTGAGATGACGCCGCCCGACTTCTATCTGGGTGTCGACAGTATCAGTCTCAACGAGATTACCAGTCGGGTGATGAGCGAGTTTGACCGTTTCCTCGACATCCATCCCGCAGATGTGGTGATTGTCGTCGACGACTTGGCCTCGACGATGGCCGCTGCCATCGTGACGAAGAAACGCGGCATTCGCCTGGCCCATCTGGTGGCTGGCACCCGCTCGTTCGACATCAACATGCCCAAGGAAATCAACCGTCTGGTGATTGATGCTCTGAGCGACTATCTCTTCACGGCAGGTGTGCGCAGTACGGGCATTGCCACCCGTGAGCAGTCGGAGTCGTCGCACACATATATGGTGGGCAATATCCTGATGGACTCTCTCCGCTACAATCATAGCAGATGGAAAAAACCTGATAGTCTGCCGCAGCTCGAAGAGGGCCGCTATCTGGTGTTTACCCTCAATCGCAAGGCGCTGATGGAACATCGTGAGAATCTGGTGGAGATGCTGCATGCCATTGTGGAGTCTGCAGGCGGTGTGACGGTGGTGGCACCGCTTCGGGGTAATGCCCGTAAAATAGTTGAGGAAAGCGGTGTCAACATGTTGGTTGTGAATCCTTTAAGCTACTTGGAGTTCGGCTGGCTGACATCCCGGGCCATGGGCGTAATTACCGATTCCGGCAACGTGGCCGAGGAGGCTACCTTCAACGGTGTCCCCTGTATCACGCTCAATCACTATACTGAGCATCAGGAAACGGTCAGCGTGGGTACCAATGTGCTGGTCGGCGAAGATGCGGGGAAGTTGCGCGATGCGGTAAAGAAAATGGTCAACGGGGATTGGAAGAAAGGCGCCCTGCCTGACCGTTGGGATGGTCGTACGGCAGAGCGCATCTTGCAGATCCTGTTAAATTAATAGTTCCCGGCCTTTGCCAGGACAGGATTAGTTACGTTTCTCGGTGAGAATGCCGTGACGATAGGCGTAGAGCAGCTCCTTGAGGTCTGCCACCTGCGCCTTCAGCTCTCGGCCTTTGTCGGTATCTGCCACGAGCATGCGGTGGGCCGACATTTCGACAATCTGTGTGGTCGACTTGATATCCGTCTCGCGTACGATGGCGTCGCGCTGGCTGGTGAAGGGCTCGTGCTGTACGAGCTGGAAGCCTCGTGAGTGGTATACGAGCGTATAGCCGGCAATGCCTGTCTCGTTGTGATATGCCTCTGAGAATCCGCCATCGATGACCATCAGTCGTCCGCCGGCCTTGATGGGATTCTCGCCCTTTGACGCATGGACGGGCACGTGGCCGTTGATGATGTGGCGATTAGGTCCCTCCACACCGAAGGCATCGAGTATGCGGTCGCAGATCTCGGCAGAGTCACGCAGCTTGAAGTAGTTGCCCTTTTCTTCCTTGTAAGTTTCCTTGTCGCAAAGGAAATAGCGCTCAAAGGTGGCCATCTTCGACTTGTCGAAGAGTGGTGAGTCCTTGCCGCACCAGAGGTAGAGGAAGTAGTCGCGGGCGTAGTCGCGGGGGTATTCTGCCGGCGATGTCTGCTGTTCGGCTGTGTTGCGGTCGTTCTGGAAAGCAGCGCGTATCATCATGCCGATATTGTGCATCAGCTGCTTGCCCTCGTAGCTCTTTCCTGGATAGATCTCCACGGGCTTGAGCGATCCGTCGTCGTTGAGGGGAATGGAAGCGTGGAAGAGGAGGTTGGAGTTGTGGATGGCATACATGCAGCCGTGAGAGAGCAGGGTGCGCATATGCTTGTGGAGCTTCTCGCTGATGCGGAAGGAGTGGTGCAGCTTCTGCATGAGCAACTGCTCCTCGGGTGTCAACTGGTTGGGTGCTGTCGGGTCGATGGTGGGGAAATGGCAGCTCTTCATCTCGTATTCATGGCCGTCGATGGTGCATGTCTGGCGCTCATAGTCGATGGCATCGAACAGGCAGCGATCCTGCATCCTCCATTCAGGATGCCGCATGAAGATGCGGGCTTCCTCCTTGAGCTGGATGATGGTGATGGCCTTGTGCATACGGGCCGTCAGCTGGAGGGTCTTGTCGTCCATGCGGGGATCGGGCTTCAGCAGACGTGGCATAAACTCCTCGCAGGGGTCGTCGCCGTAGACTTCAAGCGCAAAGGTGGCCAGCGGTACGAGGTTGATGCCGTACTCCTCGATGGTCGACAGGTTGGAGTATCGCAGACAGAGGCGCAGTACGTTGCAGATGCAGGCATCGTTGCCTGCCGATGCTCCCATCCAGAGAATATCGTGGTTGCCCCACTGGATATCCCAGGAGTGATACTGTCGCAGGGTGTCCATAATCTTGTGGGCTCCCGGGCCTCTGTCGTAGATGTCGCCCAGGATGTGGAGCTGGTCGATGGCCAGTCTCTGTATGACATTGCAGATGGCACAGATGAAATCGTCGGCGCGTCCCGTAGAGATGATGGTATTGACAATGACGGCCACGTAGGCAGCCTTGTCCTGGTCGTCTGTTCGCTCGTGGAGCAGTTCCTCGATGATATAGGAGAAGTCCTCAGGCAGCGACTTGCGCACCTTGCTACGAGTATACTTGCTGCTGACATCGCGGCACACCTTCACCAGCTGATGGATGGTGATGCGATACCAGTCGTCGATGTCCTCCTCTTGGGCCTTGATGAGTTCGAGCTTCTGCTCAGGATAGTAGATGAGGGTGCAGAGTTCTTTCTTCTCCGACTCCCGTATGTCGTTGCCGAATAGCTCGTTAACCTTTCGCTTGATGTTTCCAGAAGCATTTTTCAGCACGTGCTGAAAGGCTTCGCTCTCACCGTGTATGTCAGCCAGGAAGTGCTCCGTACCTTTGGGCAGGTTCATGATAGCCTCCAGGTTGATGATCTCCTTGGCCGCATCGGCAATCGTGGGGAACGACTGTGAGAGCAGCTGTAGGTAGTGGCGGTCGGCTTCGATGTCGTAATGATGCTTGGATGTCATATTCTTAGGTGATTAGCAATTAAGTTTCTGATTTGTTGAGTGCCTCGGTCGTCGAGGGGGGCGAGTGGCATGTAGCCCTCGTCGAGTAATGTCTGTTCGGAGAGTACTTGCATCAGACGGGCAGCAAACGATGTCAGGCGCTTCTCCTCGAGGGCTTCGGAAAGACTGTCGTCGTCGACGCTGTCGCGGTGCAGTTCCCTGTGCAGCTCAATGAGGTGGAGTAGGAGCGGAGCCTTCTGTATCTGCCGTAACATACGGATAAGGTAATCTGTCTCGTCGCCCTTGAAGTCGCCGATAAGGTTCTTCAGCGGAACGGGACGCTGGTACTTCTCCGGAAAGTATGAGGCTATCTTCGACGTGTCGAGATCGTTGGGCTGAAGCTTGAGGACGCTGATGCCGTAGTCTACATAGTTGCGGATGTTCTGATGCTCAGCATAGATGAAGATGCGTCGCCAGTCGGGAGAGGATGACAGTGACTGCAGATCGCCGACGGCCTTGGCAGCATCGGATGTAATCCAGCGGGCATCGCCAGTGATGCCGGCCTTGAGGATTAGGGACAAGAGGCTGCGGTCGTCGCTGCTCATCTGCTCGAGCACATTGCTGTCGAGTACCTTTTGGTAGACGGCGAAGGTCTGGCTGCACATTTCCTTTGGCGAGAGACTATTGGTGATGACCGCATTGTGGATAATCTCGATACGCGAATTCCAGCCAATCTGCCGGAGATATTTGTGCTCCATCTTGCCGAAGGCTATTAGGGCGAAGGCTGATTCTGTGGCGCGGCGCTGCAGCAGGACAGATTTGCTGATGATGGTGGTGGGAGATTTGGAATCTCCTGAGACTGTCGCCCTCTCCTTGATTACCCAGGGCTCCAGTTGCCCGTGAGGAGAGAGTACCACGCGGACCCCCTGCTTGCGGGCCATCGCACTTGCCTTGTAGGTGGCATACTGCCAGCATCCATGACAGTGAACGATGTCGGGCTTCATCGTTTCCAGACGCATCTTGAATTCATTGAGCGTCGTCGCGGTTTGAACTTCTGCACTGTTGCGTATACCCTCAGCCAATATGGTTACGTGGCGCGTAATCATATTGTCGGACTTAGGATAGTAGTACAGGATCTTCATGGCGATGCGTCTTTACGAGAAACATTGATGGAAAAACACGCCCAACTTCAGTCTGGCAAGCTTGAGGGCACTTGCGTCTTGTTCGAAAAAACTCAGTACTTCGTAAGCCTTGTCTCGTCTGACGGCAATGAAGTCGTAACGCCCGCAAAGGAATTTCAGGAATCGGCGCTTGCTGATTTTTCTCCTCTTGCGCTCAGCCTTGACGACGAGTGACCGAGTCTGGTCTGTATCTTCGAAAGTCTGGAGTCGAAGTCCCTTCTTCAGATAGTAGCCAGCGACGGCTTCTGTCGTACTGTCGATAACTCCCGATAGTTCCTTGAGCCACTCCTCATAGGCGGGCGCATCCTCAATGCTTGTTATGATAACCCATTCATTCTTAGCTGCTTTAATGCCTAATGATAAAGCAAGTTTGCGGCGCGTAATGTGAGGGTTAGGCTTGGGGATGAATGTGGAGTAGAGATTCGGATGATCTTGTTTGAGCAGCTTCAGCACGTCGTCGGTCTCGTCAGTCGATGATTCATCGACGACAATCACCTCATAGCCTGATTCATACGTATTGGTCAGGAAGACGGGAAGGTTTGCTTCCAGTTGGCTGGCCTGTTCGTAGACTGCCATAATGGCGGAGAAACTGCTTGTTTTGTTGTCCATTATTTTATCTGGTTAAATCTCGTCGCTGGTATATCCTATGGGCAGTTGGCGGCAGTTATATTGAGACGCCATAATCTCACCATAGGCACCAGCAGACCGGATGGCCAGCAGGTCGCCCCGGTGTGCTCTGTTGATGTCGACTTGCTTGGCAAAGACATCTGTCGACTCACAGATGGGCCCCACGACGTCGTAGGTCTCAAGAGGCTCCTCGCTGGTGATGTTTTCAATCTTGTGGTACGCCTGATAGAGGGCAGGGCGGATAAGATCGGTAAATCCTGCATCGACGATGGCGAACTGCTTCACGGCTCCTTTCTTTATATATAAGGTACGCGTGATGAGCGACCCGCACTGAGCTACCACGGCGCGTCCCAATTCGAAATGGAGTGTCTGCCCCGGACGCAGCTTCAGTTTCTTGGCGTAAGTATCGAAGTAAGCCTTGAAGTCGGGGAGGGGCACACGGTTGGGGTGTGCGTAGTCGATGCCCAGGCCTCCGCCCACGTTGATGTGCTCTACGCGAATTCGCTGGCTGTCGAGTTTGGCCTGAAGCTCGTTAACGCGGTTACAGAGCGCTTCGAAGTCACCCATGTCGAGAATCTGTGATCCAATGTGGAAATGGAGTCCTACGAACTTTACGTTCTTCATGCTCCTGGCTTCTTCGATTACCTTCAGCATATCATCCATCGCGATGCCAAACTTGTTTTCGGCCAGTCCGGTAGTGATATTGGCATGCGTGTGTGCTCCTACATTGGGATTCAGACGGAAGGCCACGCGAGCCGTCTTGCCCTTGGCAGCTGCCAGCTCGTTGATGACCTCCAACTCAGGGATGCTCTCCACGTTGAAGCAGAAGATGTCGTTGTCGAGACCCAGGTTGATCTCCCAGTCGCTCTTGCCCACGCCAGCGTAGACAATCTTGTTGCTGGGGAATCCTGCCTTGATGGATGCCTCTATCTCGCCGCCACTGACGCAATCGGCTCCCAGTCCTGCCTCGCGGATGAAGCGTAGTATCTTCGGGTTGGCGTTGGCCTTGACTGCGTAGTGGACCACGAAGTTCTCATGACGACCAGCCTCTTCATTGATGGTGCGGAGCGTCTGGCGCAGCAGTTCGGTATCGTAGTAGTAGAAGGGCGTCTTGATCGACTGCATCTTCTCTATGGGAAATTGACCTTTCATATCTTTCTATCAGTCGTGTTTTGTGTTGTATCTTTGACTATTTCTTGTTGAAGATGGTGTTGCTCAGGTTCTGCAGTGCCCGCTTCTTGTCCTCCTCTCGGATGAGGAAGGATATGTTGTAGTTGGAGCCACCATAGCTGACCATACGGACGGGAATGTCCTTCATGGCATCCAGGGCGAGCGTCTCGAAACCGATGTTAGACCAGTCGAGGTCACCGACAACGCAGATGATACACATATTGGTGTCGACGGTGACGGTACCGTACTTTTTCAGTTCGTCGACAATCTCGCCAAGATGGGCAGAATTATCGATACTCATCGACACGCCGACCTCAGAGGTGCACACCATATCGATGGGGGTCTGGTAGCTCTCGAAGATCTCGAACACCTTGCGGAGGAAACCAGTAGCCAGAAGCATGCGGGATGACTTGATCTTGATGGCCGTGATGTTGTCCTTGGCGGCAACGGCTTTGATCTTGCCGTATTCCGTCGCATTGCTGATGGTGGTGCCTTCGGCATCAGGATCCATCGTGCTCAGCAAACGTACGGGGATGCCTGCATACTTGGCGGGCTGCACACAGGTGGGGTGGAGGATCTTTGCCCCGAAATAAGCCAGCTCGGCTGCCTCTTCGAAGTGAAGCTGATGTACAGGCTCCGTCTTGTCGACCACTCGCGGATCATTGTTGTGCATACCATCGATGTCGGTCCATATTTGAATCTCCTCGGCGTTGATGGCTGCTCCGATGAGCGAGGCCGTATAGTCACTGCCGCCGCGCTGCAGGTTGTCTACCTCACCGTAGGCATTACGGCAGATGAAGCCCTGGGTGATGAACACCTGTGCTCCCTCGTTCTCTTTGAGCAGCACGCTGAGCTTCTCCTTGATGTATACTGGATCGGGCTCGGAATTCTTGTCCGTACGCATGAAGTCGAGAGCATTGAGCAGCACCACCTTGATGCCTTCTTCTTCCATATAGTTGGCCACCATGTTGGTCGACATCATCTCGCCCTGTGCCACGATGCTTTTCTCCTCAAAGGATGTGAACAGCTCCTTGGTGAACGAGCGCAGATAGTTGAATTCGCCCTTGAGGAACTCTGCAGTCTTATCCTTGGCGGCCTGACTGCTATAAAGCTCTTCAACGTGCTTGGCGTATTTCTGTTCCAGACGGTTGATAACCTCGTTGGCACCGTCAGGATTCTTCTTGTATAGATAGTCTGAGATCTCAACGAGCGAGTTGGTTGTTCCCGACATAGCGGAGAGTACGACGAAAACAGGCTCTCCCGACTTGGTGACGAGCTTGGTCACTTCTTGCATTCTTTGTGGCGTTCCTACTGAGGTGCCGCCGAATTTCATTACTTTCATAAGCGTATCTGTATTTTTTATTAAATTTCCATTCTCTCCGAGTACCTGACGGTTATCTCATCGGTATCGGGTTCGTCAACGAGTTGTATTTGGTTGAAGTCGTTGGTGACCTCCTCCATGATTCCTGATACACAACGGTATACGATTCCGGGATATTTGTCGAGCAGCGGCATGTTATGGGTGGTCATCACGATGGCCGTTCCTGTTTGCGAGATCTGCCTGAGCAGTTCGATGATGTTGGTGGCAGTCTCGGGGTCAAGGTTGCCCGTTGGCTCGTCAGCGATGATCAGTTTGGGTCTGTTGAGGATGGCACGTGCGATAGCCACGCGCTGCTGCTCGCCACCCGACAACTCGTGGGGCATCTTGTCGCCTTTGTCTTCAAGTCCCACGTCGCTCAGCACATCGCCAATGCGATTGTTAATTTCCGATTTGTCCTTCCAGCCAGTAGCCTTCAGCACGAACTCCAGATTCTTGTATACTGTGCGGTCTCCCAGCAGTTGGAAATCCTGGAAGATGACTCCCATCTGCCTGCGCAGCATGGGGATGTCCTTCCTGCGAAGAGTGAGCAGGTCGTAGTCGAACACCGTGGCCTTTTCAGCTTCACGCATGTCGAGCTCGAAATAGAACGTCCTCAGCAGTGAGGTCTTTCCCGAACCCACGCGGCCGATAATATAGACAAACTCTCCTTCGTCTACGTGGAAATTCACATTCTCCAGCACGCGGATTCCATGTCGCTGGTAGATGTTTGCATTTTTATATTCAATCAGCATCTTGACGATAATACGATTATTCAGTCGAATGTTCTTTACTCCATTTCACCCTTGGCCTTTGCCTCTCGACGCTTCTTGTCCCAATCCGGGTCGTGACGTTTCTGTAGCTCCCGGGCGATGTCTTCTATGCGAAGGCCTTTGCTTGTCATCAGGACAATTAGGTGATATATCAGGTCGGAAGCTTCGTAGATCAGTTTCTCCTTGGAACCATTGGTGGCTTCGATGACAGCCTCGAGTGCCTCTTCGCCCACTTTCTGGGCAATGCGGTTGATGCCGTCCTTGAAAAGCGAGGTGGTGTAGCTGCCTTCAGGCATCTCCTGGTGGCGCTTGTCAATAAAGTCCTGCAGTTCCGAGAGGAAGAGCAGGGGATTGTGCTGGTTTGCTTCGCCCCAGCAGGTATCGGTGCCTTTATGGCAGGTAGGGCCGTCGGGGTGCGCTTTGACGAGCAACGTGTCGTTGTCGCAGTCCACCTTGATATCCACTAAGTGGAGGAAATTGCCACTCGTCTCGCCTTTGGTCCAAAGGCAGTTGCGGCTACGACTCCAGAACGTCACTTTCTTGGTGGCGATAGTCTTGTCGTATGCCTCTTCATTCATATAGCCAAGCATCAGTACGTTCTTGGTGATGGCATCTTGTACAATGGCGGGAACGAGTCCGCCGCACTTCTTAAAGTCTATGTTCATATTCTTACGTTTATTCCTTCTGATCTTAGATATTGCTTCAGTTCCGGGATGGGTATCTCACCGAAATGGAACACGCTGGCTGCCAATGCGGCATCGGAATGCCCTTCGATGAAGGTGTCGCGGAAGTGTTCCTTCTTTCCGGCGCCACCGCTGGCGATGATGGGGATGGAGAGCGAGTCGGCCAGTTGGCGAAGAGCCTCGTTGGCGTAGCCTTCCTTCACGCCGTCGTGGTTCATCGATGTGAAGAGTATCTCGCCGGCTCCGCGATCCTGAGCCTCTCGGGCCCACTCAAATAGTCCGCGCTCGGTACGCTCGCGTCCGCCTTTCAGATAGCAGTGCCACCCGTCTTCGTCGAGACGGGCATCGATAGCGCAGACACAAACTTGCGAGCCGAAACGGTTGCTGATTTCGTTGATCAGCTGCGGGCGACGGATGGCAGCGCTGTTGACGCTCACCTTGTCAGCACCGGCATAGAGCAGACGCTCCACATCTGCCAGTTCGTTCACACCGCCTCCCACCGTGAAGGGGATATTAATCTCACGGGCCACCCGAGTCACCATCTCGGTAAAGGTCTTGCGACCCTCAAAGCTGGCCGTAATGTCCAGGAAACAAAGTTCGTCGGCTCCCTGTTCACTATAGGCCTTGCCCAGTTCTACAGGGTCGCCCGCACTGCGCAGGTTGACGAAGTTGGTGCCTTTGACGGTCTCGCCGTCCTTGACGTCCAGGCAGGGTATGATGCGTTTTGCCAGTCCTCTCATAACTCTTGATTCATGACTCTTAACTCTCGAAGGTCTATCCGGCCTTCATATATTGCTTTGCCGAATACGACGGCAGGAATCCCTGCTGCATCGAGGGCAATGATGTCTTCCTTCGACGATACGCCACCACTGGCTATCAGGTGCAGCTGGGGGTAGGCATCCATCACCTGGCAGTAGAGGTCGATGGCTGGCCCCGCGAGGGTGCCGTCTTTTGATATCTCTGTGCAGAGCACATTCTTCACTCCTGCTTCGATGTATTTCTTGAGGAATGGCAGCAGGTCTTCGCTGGAGTCCTCCTTCCAGCCGTTGATGCTGATCTTCCCGTGGCGCACGTCGGCACCCAGTATCATCCGCTCGGCACCGTATTTCTCCAGCCAGCCCATGAACAGTTCGGGGTGCGTGACGGCAATAGAACCTACGGTTACCATGGCGGCTCCGGAGGCGAAGGCCTTCTCGATGTCCTCGTCGGTCTTGATGCCGCCGCCGAAATCGATGGTCAGCTTTGTCTCAGCCGAGATACGGCTGAGTACGTGGCTGTTGACGATATGCTTCGACTTGGCACCGTCGAGATCGACTACGTGAAGCCGCTTGAAGCCCAGTGCCTCGAAGCCCTTGGCTACTTCGACGGGTGAGTCGTTGTAGACGGTCTTCTGGTCGTAGTCGCCCTTGGTCAGCCGGACGCACTGTCCGTCGATGATATCTATGGCTGGTATCAGTTCTATCATATCTCCATAAAGTTTTTAAGAATGCGCTCGCCCACCTTTCCGCTCTTCTCGGGATGGAACTGGCAAGTGTAGAAGTTGTCCTTGTGCATTGAGGCAGAGTAGGGCAGGATATAGTCGGCCGTAGCGATGGTTTCCTCGCATAGCGGCACGTAATAGCTGTGAACGAAGTAGACGTAGCTGTCCTCGATACCTTCCATCAGTGGTGAACGGGTGTCGTACAACCGGTTCCAACCCATGCAGGGCACTTTGTCTTCATGGCGTTCAGGCTGGAAGCGCTTCACTTCAGCATCGAAGATGCCGATGCAGTCCACATCGCCTTCTTCAGAATGCCGACAGAGCAGCTGCTGTCCGACGCAGATGCCGAATACCGGCTGGCGCAAGTCGCGAATCACCTCGTCGAGCCGTCGGGCTTTCAGGTATTCCATCGCTCCGCGTGCCTCTCCTTGTCCGGGGAACAGCACACGGTCGGCTTTCTTCAGCTGCTCGGCATCATCCGTCAGCAGAGGCTCGATGCCCATCCTGCGGAGGGCATTCACCACCGAATAGATGTTTCCTGCATTATATTTTACGATGGCTACGTTCATGGGTCAAGAGAAGATAATCGTTTTGTTCTTATACGTGAGGATCTTCCGCTGTATGTGCTTCGAGACAGCGTGAGAGAGCACGATCTTCTCCAGATCCTTTCCTTTCAGTACAAGACTGTCGGGGGTATCCTTGTGGGTGATGCGCGTCACGTCCTGCTCGATGATGGGGCCTGCATCCAGTTCTGCTGTCACATAGTGGCTGGTGGCTCCGATAATCTTCACACCGCGCTCGTAGGCCTGATGATAGGGCTTGGCTCCGATGAAGGCCGGCAGGAACGAGTGATGGATATTGATGATGTGGTGCGGATATTCAGCTATCATCTCGTCGCTGATAATCTGCATGTAGCGAGCCAGTACGATAAACGAGATGTCCTCCTTCCTGAGCAGTTCCATCTCTGCTGCTTCCACCTCAGCCTTGTTGGAGTGATCCTTCTTAATGCTCCATACATAGTAGGGAATGCCGAACTGGTCGGCCACGTAGCGCAGGTCCTCGTGGTTCGACACGATGCAGGGAATGTCGCAATTGAACTCGCCTGCCTTCCAGCGGGCCAGCAAGTCGTAAAGGCAGTGACTCATCTTACTGACGAAGATGGCCATCCTGGGGCGCTTGTCGCTGTAGTAGAGCGAGAACTTCATCTGGTAGCGCTGTGCGTAGAGTGTGGTGAGATAGTCGTATAGCTTGTCGCGCGGGATCAGGAATCCTTCCAGTTCCCATTCGATACGCATGAAAAACATGCCGTCAACCTTGTCTACATATTGGTCCAGGTAGACAATGTTTCCCTTATTGTCTGTGATAAATTTCGTCACTTCTGAAATGATGCCCTGCTGATCGGGGCAGTGCAGAAGTAATATTGCCGTTGTATCCATCTAATCTTTTTATTCCAAAGTTTGAATTCAGCGTGCAAAATTACAAAAAATAATCTGTTCCTCCAAATTTATTGCGAGGAAACTGGTGTGATGGATTTTTTGTTTGATTTCTTGCGTTTTTTCTTGCTGGTGGAGAACAGGTCGCCAAGACCGTTGAAGTCCTTCTTCATCAGTAGTCCGATGCCTTGTGTGTTAAGCGATGATTTGGTGAAATATCGGTCGTTGGTCTGGTTATACATTTTGACAGACAGGTTGCCGTTGGGGAAGAGCAGGTATTGGATGTCGAAATCTCCGATAAACGATGGGGTGGCCTGCTTGGCGTTGTCTCGATAGCCAAACTGTCCGTTGAGCAGCAGGCGGTTGTTGAGCATGCGTCCGCTGATGATACCTTCGTATTCTGCATTGTGCCATCCTTCGTTGCCTGTCGATATGTTGGCGCCGATGTTCCAGTTGTCGTTCTTGATTACCGTGTTCAGCAGATTGTTGATCTGGGTGGAAAGCGTACCAGAGAGGAAGCTCTGCATGGCGAGCGATGTCTGGTCCTGCTGTTGGGCATCGGCATTATTCTGTGTCTGGTTGTAGAAGCGTCCGATGGCCAGTAGGTAGAGCACTTGCTGGTTCATCTCCTGCTGTCCGTTGATGACGGAGCGTACCATCTGTTGCTCGTCGGCATTCACGGTGGGCATCTCCAGGTCGAAGTCTACCTGTGGCGAGTTGGGCTGCCCTCCGATGTTCATCAGACAGTTCACGCGAATAGTGTTCGAGGCAAACGAATTGCCGATGTTCAAGTCGGAGAGTGACACGCCGTTCACGGTGTAGAGTGCCTGCAGGTTGAGTGCAGCATTGTATGGGTCGCCTCCGAAGACGATGGTGCCCCCTCTGTTGAAGGTGAAGTTCTTCTGGATGATGTTCTGGATGGTTACCCCATAGGTTCCGTGTTCCACCGTGTATGTGCCGAACATGTTGAATGGTCCTTTGTTGTAGAAAGTTGCACGGATGGCTCCTTCGCCGTTGAGGGTGATGTAGTCGTTGGTGTTGGCATCCATCAGTAGGCGCATGGTTGCATCGGGGGTGCAGTTGATCAGGAAGTTGATGTAGATGTCTGTAGGCTCGTCGGGCTCGACGGGGGTGCTCCCGGATGTTCCGGATAATCGGGATAATCCTGATAATCCGGCTTTGCTGGCGCTGCCCCATTGGATGAATTCCTGCTTGGAGATGGCATCGGGTGAAGAGGCATTATACACGAAGACGGTGTTCTTCTGCGGGGTGACATCGCAGTCGATGGTCACTTCGCCAGGACGGCCCTTGATGGCGACGTTGCCCGAAGCAAACACGGTGCCGTAGAAGTTTGACTCGCCGAAATCACGGAAGTCGTAGGCCAGCAGATTGTCGGCATTGACGAATAGGTCGAAGGTCAGATTGGTCAGATGCTCGTGGTGGATACCTCCGCTGAGTGTGGCTGTGTTGCCGTATCTGTCGCTCAGCGGGATACCGCGCAGCTCTATTTCGTCGGGTATGAATACGATGGTGTCTTTGTGCAACTCGTATTCGGTGTTGAGGGCTGTCACAAATGCTTTTCCTTCTACCTCCAGTTTTCCGGTCAGATTGATGTTGTCGAGTGTTCCTGCCAGTCGGAGGTCGCCTTCTGCGTGTCCCGTGATGTAGCTCAGGAAACTATTAGTGAAGTTGTGCATGAAGTCTACGTAGGTGCCTCGTGCGCCGAAAGCCAGGTTGATGGTGTTGTGGGTGGGCGATACGTATCCGTTGATGTGGGTGATGGCGTCAGGTCCGTCGTCGGCGATGGCCTTGATGTCAATCTGTTCCTGTTCCCTGTTCCACTCGGCGTGAGCGTGAAGTGTGCCCATGCGTCCTTTCTCGAACTTGAAATTGCCCACTTGCAGGTCGGTGTGGGCTTCGAAGTTGTTGAAGAGCGAGCGGGCTATGGCCTTGCCTGTGGCTTTCCCGCTGAATTCTACGGTGTGGAAATTCACCAGGTCGAGGATATAGGCCACCTCTACCTCGTTCAGGTCTATGGTCAGTGAGTCGTATGGGTGCTTGCTGGCCTTGCCGTCGATGGTGATGTGCTGCTTGTCGTGGTGTATGTTGAAATGGTCCACCAGCAGGTTGTTTTCCGAGTAGAGTATGTCTGATGGCTCTACGTTCCAGATGGTATCGTTGAGGATGATGTGGGATGGTTGTATCCTGACGTGTGCCTCTGGCTTTTGTGCCAGGTTGGTGTATAGGCGGGTGATGGTATTCAGTTCGCCGCTCATGTGGTTGGTGCCTTGACCGTCGTTCCAGTTCAGTGAGGTCTTTAGGTTGTTGTCGATAGCTTGGGCGCTGAGGCTGATGTTCAAATGTTCGTTCTCCGATATCCTGCTGGCGCTGACGTTACACCTCAGGGTGTCCATCGGTGTCAGCGCGTGTATTTCTATTTTTCCGTTGGTGTAGGTAGCGCCGTTATATGCCAGCCGTGGCAGGTCTCCTTCGAGAATCATGGTTCGGTTCTTGTCGTTCACCCTGGCATTGATGATGGCTGTCTGGACGATGTCGAGGTCCACGCCCAGCAGTCGCTGCAGCCAGTCGCTTTTATAGACCTGCATGCGGAGTGAAAAGTTATTGTTGGCATTGTTGGTCAACGGGGGAAGTCCGGGTAGTTCGGGCAGTTTCGACCCCACGATGTTGGCGATGCTGCGGGGGAGTGTTTCGTATTCGAAATCGCCTTTGAGGTCTATCTTGGCAAAGTCGCTCACCAGCGTCAGGTGCTGCCCGTTGTCTGTGTGGTCGGCCATCACCAGCAGTTGATCTAACTGATAGATACTTGTGTCGCCTTTTTTCATTGATAGCTGGCTGATGCGTATCTGGCCTTCGGCATCCTTTAGCGTACGTGCCTTGAAGTTAGCGTTGATTTTGCCGGAGAAGACGGCGTCGTCCCAACGGTTCGTGAGATTGAGGGCTTGTGGTGACAGGCGTCTCACGTCGCCGTCGATGTTGATGCTATTTACTTTGTTCTGAACCAGCGCGATTTCTCCGTTCAGTTCTGCATCGACGTTGGGGTCGGCAATCTGCAGGAGTCCTGCAATGCTGCCATTTGCGTAGGAACCGTTGATGGTGATGTTCCTGAAAGGATAGTTGTTGTAGTCTATTTGTGTTACCGCTCCTTCCAGTCTGATGCTGGGCTTCTGTCCTTGAGGCATGGCTCCGCTGGCTTTCAGGTCGGCACTGAGTGTGCCTAATTGGGCGTCGTCCGTGAGTCGCTGCAGGTTGAGTTCTGTAGTCCTCAGGCTTCCATTAAACTGCCGGTCACGTGTCATCGTAAAGTTGGTGGTTACTTGTCCGATGCTCGTCTTGATGACAGCGTTGGCGCTGATGTTGCCGTTATGCTCGCCGCCAAAAGTGCCGCTCAGCTGCAGATTGCCGAGGTTCTTTACCATTGGCGGCAGTCCGATGCTCTTCTGCAGGAAGTCGATGATGTTGTCGGCCAGTTCCAGTTGGTTGGTATTCAGTCGCCATTGTGGGGTGGGGGCGCTGAGGCCGTCGATGTAGCCGTTGGCCTTGAGCCTGATGTCGCCTGCGTCGGTGTATATGTTTAGTTGTGGCACATCGAGGTGCTCCCATGTTCCGCTGATGCTTGTGGATAGTTTAACGGGTCTCTGTAAATTCTTTAACGGCTGATGGAAACATCTTAGGTCAGAGGGTGTTATGGACGTTTCGCTAATAATGCCACTGTAGGTCAGCGACTGTTTTTCGAGCCCTTTCTCCGTCCATTGGTAGGTGGCGTCGGCAGAGTCGATTTTCAGGGTCGTACTGGGCATCTCCAGCAGCAGTCCTCTGAGCGAGGCCGCGTGCTTGTCGGCTTTCAGCTTCATACTGAGTCTGTTGATGGTCAGTCCAGACTGTTCCTGCAGTCCGAGCCGTTTGATGTTCAGGTCGAGGGAGTCGTCGGTGAGGGTGCGTAGTATGAGGTGTGCGCTGATCTCGTTCACGTTGAGGTGGTTGGGGTTCAGCAGCCCTGGCGTTTCCGGTTCTGAAAGTTTGTCATAGCGAATGCCCGAATGGCGTATGATGAGCGAGTTGATACGCAGGTTGAGAGGGGTATGGCTCGTGGTGTCCTTGGAGGCCAGCGAGTCAATGACGAACTGGTAGTTGGGTTTGTCTTGTCCTGATTTTTGGTAAAGGTTTGCTTGCGCTCCGAACAGCTGCGCACTGGCGATATATATCTTCCCTTTGGCGAGGGCTCTCAATCCCACGCGGGCTGTCAGGCGCGAAATGCGCAGCATCTCCTGCTGCTGTTGGTCTTTGATGCAAACGTCGTCGAGTATCAGTCGGTTCAGCAGTCCTATGTCGATGCGGCCAACACTCACCTCTGTGCCTAGTTGCTTGCTGAGGACGCTGGCTATCTTGCTGCCGGCGAACTCCTGACACACGGGCAGGCGTGAGGCTATCAATAGCAGCAGATACAGAGCCAGGAGGCTCCATACTGTTCCGTTGATGAGGTGTTTGATCAGTTTCACTATTATGCTCGTTTCTGTCAGTTCAAGATAGCAATCATTTGGGCAACGCCCGATTTCTCTGCAAAATTACGACAAAAAGTTGTTATTATTGCATTTTTCGGCGATTATTTACGCCGTTTAGTCATATTTTTATTAATTTTGCACTCGCTTTGGTACAACTATTCTATCAAACATTATAAAAATGCCAAATGTAATTAAGTTACGCAAAGGCTTGGACATCAACCTTCA
>CAMNHM010000036.1 GCA_946539475.1 uncultured Prevotellaceae bacterium
CTGCGCATGTATCCCGACAAGACGCCGAAGGAGCGCGAGGATGCCATCTGCGAGGCCTACGGAGCGGTGTTCATCATTGGCATCGGAGGCAAGCTGTCCAACGGTGAGAAGCACGACGGACGTGCTCCCGACTACGACGACTGGTCGACCGTTGCCGAGGACGGACGTGCTGGACTCAATGGTGACATCCTCATCTGGTATCCCGTCCTGGGACGATCCTTTGAGTTGTCGTCGATGGGCATCCGCGTCGACAAGGAGTCGCTCCTGCGCCAGCTGAAGCTCGAGCATGAGGAGCATCGCGAGCAGCTCTACTTCCACCAGCAGTTGCTCCACGACCGCCTGCCGCTGAGCATCGGCGGAGGTATTGGTCAGAGTCGCCTCTGCATGGTGCTCCTCCACAAAGGGCATATCGGCGAGATACAGGCTTCCATCTGGCCCGACGAGATGCGTCGCGAGTGTCGTGAGCTCGGTATGCCGCTCATCTGAGGCAGTCTGACATTTCTTAGGCTCGTTGCGCTACGTACTTCAGGCTCGCTGTGCTACGTTCTTAGGTTCGCTGTGCTACGTACTTAAGGAATGTTCCAACGGTTGGAACACTCCGTCACATACGTACCTACGCCTTGTTCCAACGGATGGAACAAAGGCTTAGGTACGTTCTTTTGAATCTTGATGACGGTAGCAAGTGGACGTTCACTCCCGATAAAAGGTGGGATAAATTCATCGTTTTTGCGCGTTTTTACGTAAAAATTGTGTTAACGAATTATAATTACGCAAGAAGTCTGCCACCTTTGTCATCACTTTGCCACACTCTAATACGCTGGCTCGTAGTGTGTTAAAGGCTTTGTTGCAATGTTGCAGATGAAATGAAAAAATCTCTAGAAGGGGCCGTGCCAATTGGGGTGGTAATCCCTGCCCTTATTCATTCTATTTGACTCTCACAATCTTCAGCCCATCGTCGCTCCAGCGGTAGGTATGGCTGACGGTTTCGCCTCCATCGTCGTAGAAGGACGAGATAGTCTTGGTGTCGGGGTCGAACTCGGGGTTGCACACCTGCTCAAAGCCTTCCACTTCGCAGAACTTCAGGCTCTTGTCGTCCCAGACGTAGGCGCTGAAGTATGCGTCCCGAAAGTTGAAGCCTCCGAGCCCGCAGCTGAGCATCAGGTCGGGTACTCCGTCGAAGTTGATGTCGTTCTCGTTGTACAGCTCGTTGAGGTCGGCTACCTCGTCTATCAGTAGTGACGAGAACTCAGCAGGTTCGAATGTCAGGTCGGTGAGCTCTCCGTCGACAAGTGTCTCCAGGTAGTAGCCTATGGCGTCGCCGCTGGCGTTTTCGCCTTCGTCGTCATAAGATTTTTGCACGTTGAACGAATAGCGGTCGCGACCTATCAGGTCGCTGTCGGTAGCGTCCTCGTCGTTGTCGGTTGCAACGTCCTGCTTGTCGTTACTGATTGTTTCGGCAGCCTCGCCGTCATCGAAGGTTACGGGTTGCTGCTTGTCGTTCTTTCCTGCGCAAGCTGTCAGCAGCAGGAGCAGTGTTAGGGTTGGGATGGTTGCTTTCATATTGATAAATAATAAATTAGTAATCTCGTACCTCGAAGAAAAGCGCATCAATCCCACGGATCTTGTCTGACCTTCGTCAGTCGTCCGTTGCGCCACTTCCATTCTTCACGATAGAACGTGTTGCCTTTGCGATAGCTGGTGTGGATGGTCTTGCTGGCAGTGTCGACCTCGGGTTCTATCAGCTCTTCGAACTCCTTGCAGTATTCCCATTTGTGCGTTTCGGGATTCCACGTGTAGGCATTGTAGAGGCTGCTAGCCTGGTCGTAGTCGCCGTTGCCGACGTAAATCATGAGGTCGGCGATGCCGTCGAAGTTGATGTCTTCGTCTGTCACCCAAGGGAACAGTTCCGCCTGCTTGTGGTCGAAGGTTCCCGAGATGTCGGTGATGAAGGAGAAATCGGTCTTCTTGCCGTCGGCATATTCCTGAACGGTCATCTGGGTAATCCATTGGTCGTCGCTGTCGAACTTGAACGTGGTCTTAAACGTTCTGGCCTCGCGGTCGGGCAGTACATCGGGTGCGGGGGCGGCCTTGTGGCTAGCGAGCTTCAGCCGACCGTTGCTCCACTCGTACGTGTCGGTGTAGAGCGTATCGTTGAGGTTGGGCTCGTAGTAGGCACTGACGATAACCTTCTTCTCGCTGTCGACCACGGGATTAGGGATGTCCTCGAAGCTCTCAACCCTCTCGAACGTGCCAGTGGCGGGTTTGAAGAGGAAGGCGTCGTAGAAGTCCAGGGGCGGCACCCCGAGGTAGACCATCAGGTCGGCGACGCCATCGAAATCGAGGTCTGTTTCGCGCAGCCACTCGATGTTGTGGATGTACTCGCTGGCGCACTGCCACGACAGGTCGGCCACATGCCGGAAGTCGGTCTTTTTGCCCTTGCAATAGCCTTGCACGGTGATCTCGTCGGAATAGCCGCCTCCGAGGGCGTTGAACGTTGTCTTGAAAGTATAGTCGCTGCGTCCGCCGTTAGTCTCGTCGTCAGCAGTGCTGTCGCTGCTCTTCTCGGTGGCTGTTGCCTCGTCGTCGAAGGTAACTGCTTGATGCTTGTCGCTTTTGCCTGCGCATGCTGTCAGCAACAGGAAAAGGAGGGTAGGGATGAGGTGTTTCATAAGAGAGGTGCTTTTGATTTCTTTGCAAAGATACTGTTTTTCAGCGAGACGACCAAGGAAGATACAAAAAAAAACGTACGATTGCTTGCCTGTTTGCGAATATTTGCGTAATTTTGCAGCTCCAAAATCGAAACATAACGAATTTATACAGAAAAATGATGAGAAGCAGAACAGCAATCTGGTTTGAGTGCAAGATCCGCTACGAGAAGACGATGGAAGACGGCCTGCAGAAGGCTGTCACCGAGTCGTATGTCGTCGATGCCCTCAGCTTCACTGAGGCCGAGCAGCGCATCACGGAGGAGATGTCGTCATACATTAGCGGCGAGTTTGAGGTGACCGACATCAAGCGCGCCACATATAAGGAGATATTCTTCTCCGACGAGCCTACCGCCGACCGCTGGTACAAGACGAAGCTACAGTTCATCACCATCGACGAGAAGACCGAGAAGGAGAAGCGCTCCAACATTAACTACCTCGTGCAGGCTGCCACGCTCCACGCTGCCTTGAAGAACATAGACGAGGTGATGGGAGGCACGATGATTGACTACGTCGTGGCCGCCATTGCCGAGACAACCCTCATGGACGTCTACGAGCATACGCCGAAGACGAAGCCTGAGGACAAGCCCGAGTACGAACAATGAGCGACGACGTAACCCTACAGGCGTCTACGGCCAACGGCGGCGATGCCGTACGCCGTGAGCTCAGACAGGTGCTCGACAGCCTGCCCAGCGGCGTGCGCCTGGTAGCCATCAGTAAGTATCATCCTGCCAGTGCCATCCAAGCAGCCTACGACGAGGGACAGCGTCTCTTCGGCGAGAGCCACGAGCAGGAGCTGAAGCTGAAGCATGCCGAGCTGCCCTCCGACATCGAGTGGCACTTCATCGGACATCTGCAGACGAACAAGGTGCGACTGATCGTGCCATATATCTCGATGATCGAGGCCGTCGACTCGTTGCGCCTGCTGCGTGAGATCGAGAAACAGGCTGCCCGCTGCGACCGCCGCATCAAGGTGCTCCTCGAGCTACATATCGCCGAGGAAGCTACGAAGTATGGCCTCACGCTCGACGACTGCAGGCAGCTGCTCGACGACGGTGAGTGGCGCTCGATGCAGCACGTCCAGATCTGCGGACTGATGATGATGGCGTCAAACACCGACGACGAAGCCCAGATAGCCCGTGAGTTCGATACTGCCGCCGCTTTCTTCGATGAGGTGAAGGCTCGCTACTTTGCCGACGACGACGCGTTCTGCGAGCGCTCCTGGGGCATGAGCGACGACTATACCCTGGCCGTCAGCCATCGCTCGACAATGGTGCGCATCGGCACCGCTATCTTCGGGCCTAGGGAGTATTGAGTGGAGAGTGGAAAGAGGAGAGTGGAAAGAGCATTATGAAACCCTATTACATAATAGATGAGTCGCGGCTGCGCCGCAATCTTGAGCTCATCAGCAGCGTAGCACGACGGGCCGACGTCGAAATCATACTCGCCTTCAAGGCCTTTGCATTGTGGAAGACGTTCCCCATCTTCCGCGAGTATATCCGTAGCACCACAGCCAGCTCGCTCAGTGAGGCTCGTCTGGCGCTGGAGGAGTTTGGTGCCAAAGCTCATACATACTCACCGGCCTATACCGACGACGAGTTCGATGAGATCGTGCGGTGCTCCAGTCATCTGACGTTCAACTCGCTGTCGCAATACCGTCGCTTCCATCAGCGTGCCGACAGTTGCTCTTTGGGACTGCGCGTCAATCCTGAATATAGCGAGGTGGAGACGCTTCTCTATAACCCTTGCGCACCCGGAACTCGCTTCGGCGTACTGGCCGAGGAGCTCCCCGACCGGCTGCCTGCCGACATTGAGGGATTCCATTGCCACTGCCATTGCGAGAGTGGCTCCGACGTGCTTGAGCGCACCCTCGTACACATCGAGAAGCACTTCGCGCGCTGGTTCCCACAGCTGCGGTGGCTGAATCTAGGAGGAGGCCACCTGATGACGCGCCGCGACTACGACGTCGACCGCCTCGTAAGCCTGCTATGCGGGCTCCATCAGCGCTATCCCTGGCTCCGCATCATACTGGAGCCCGGAAGTGCCTTCGCCTGGCAGACGGGTGAGCTCGTAAGTCACGTCGTCGACATCGTCGAGAACCGTGGCATCCGTACCGCTATACTCGACGTCAGCTTCACCTGCCACATGCCCGACTGTCTCGAGATGCCCTACTTCCCCTTGGTACGCGGTGCAGAGCACGTCGATGAGACGGTTTCGGGAAACGATTCCGACGCCACCCGGCACATCTACCGCCTGGGTGGAAACAGCTGTCTCAGTGGCGACTTCATGTCGTCGTGGGCCTTCGATCACGAGCTGCAGATTGGCGAGGAGGTAGTCTTCGAGGACATGATCCACTATACCACCGTGAAAACCAATATGTTCAACGGCATCACTCATCCCTCCCTCATGATTCTTCGCCAGGACGGCTCACGCCATCTCCTCCGCGACTACACCTACGACGACTATCGCGCCCGGATGGACTAGTCTTGGAAGTCGGGTATCCCAGTTTTCCATACCCCACGCCGTGACTTTGAGATACGAAGTGGGCTTCTCGCGATACCAAAACAAGTTGTTTTGGTCTTCAAAGAAGCCGACTTTGATCACCAAAGTGGCCGACTTTGCTTACCAAAACAAGTTGTTTTGGTGTCGCGGGTAGCCTTCTATGCAGACCAAGGGCCTAAGGGAGCATCATGCAAGTGCCTGTCAGACGTGTGCTAAGAGGCGTATTGAGCAACCCTCCCCCCTAGTTGCCTAACGACCGATTTGAGTTTAATACAGCTCTCCATCCCCTCCCATCTAGTGGAGAGAATCGGGGGCTGTATCTTCATTTATGGGGCATACGATATTGAGCCCCTTAGTTCGAGAATAAAAGAAAAAAGCATTTTTTCTTTGTAGTCTGCACAATTTAACGTACCTTTGCAGACAAAAAGAGGCACAATGCTAAAGACTTTATATAAGCAAATTGGAGAATACGGACGGGCCTCGCTGGCCACACCTCTGCTGACGGCACTGGAGGTCGTCATGGACGTGCTCATACCCTACGTCACGGCAATGCTGATCGACAAGGGCATCATGATGGGCGACATGCAGGCCGTCTACAAATACGGGCTGCTGATGGTTGGGATGGCATTCCTCTCGCTGCTGTTCGGCATCCTGGCCGGACGCGTATCAGCGTATGCTGCCACGGGCTTTGCCTCCAACCTGCGGCGTGCGATGTACAGGAACATCCAGACTTTCTCGTTCCAGGATATCGACCGCTACTCGACGAGCGGGCTGGTGACGCGCATGACAACCGATGTGAACGCGCTGCAGAACGCTTTCCAACAGATTCTGCGGGTGACGGTGCGGGCGCCTTTCCGACTGTTGCTCTCGATTGTGATGTGCCTGGTGATCGACCCGCGACTGTCGCTGATCTTCATCGTGGCAATGATTGTGCTGGGTGTCAGCCTATACCTTATTATTACGCGCGTGGCACGACTGTTCCAGCAGGTGTTTGTGAAGTACGACGAGCTGAACCAGAGCGTGCAGGAGAACGTGCAAGCCATCAGAGTGGTGAAGGCATTTGTGCGCGAGGACTATGAAAACGAGAAGTTCGGTAAGGCTGCCGACGGACTGTATCGCCTTTATACTAAGGCAGAAAGCCTGATGGCGCTCAATCATCCCGTGATGAACATGGTGGTCTACGGATGTATCATAGCCCTGAGCTGGTGGGGTGCACATTTCATCGTTGCCGGCACGCTGACGACGGGCGAGCTGGCATCGCTGTTCACCTATGTGATGTCGATCCTACAGGCGCTGATGATGCTCTCGATGATCTTTGTCATGCTGACACAGAGCGCCGCATCGGCAAAACGCGTGACGGAGGTGATCAGGCACCAGCCTACGATTGTGAATCCGGAAACGCCGGTGACGACGGTGGAGGACGGCAGCGTGGAATTCCGTTCCGTCCGTTTCGACTATGACAACGACGCGACAGCGGAAGCTGCCGGCACAGCCTCTTCGCTGCGGCCTGCTCAGCACAGGCGGTCGGCGCTCTACAACGTCAGCTTCCGCATAGAGAGCGGCGAGACGATTGGCGTCATTGGCGGCACGGGAAGCGGAAAGTCGACGCTGGTGAACCTCATCAGCCGGCTGTACGATACGGGGCAGGGCGAGGTGCTCGTCGGCGGAAGAAATGTCAGGGACTACGACCTGACGGTGCTGCGCGACGCCGTGGCGGTGGTACTGCAGAAGAACACCCTGTTCAGCGGCACCGTGATGGACAATCTGCGATGGGGCAAGGGCGATGCCACGCTCGACGAGTGCCGCGAGGCCTGTCGTATGGCACAGGCCGACGACTTCATCATGGAGATGCCCGATGGCTACGACACCCACATCGAGCAGGGCGGTACCAACGTGTCGGGTGGCCAGAAGCAACGCCTGTGTATCGCTCGCGCCTTGCTGAAACGTCCACAGATACTGGTCCTCGACGACTCTACGTCGGCCTGTGACACTCGCACTGACGCCTTGATACAGCGTGCCTTCCGCGAGCAGCTGCCGGCGATGACGAAGGTGATTATCGCACAGCGTATCTCGAGCGTTGAACACTGCGACCGCATCCTAGTGATGGACAACGGCATGGTGACAGGTTTCGACACCCATGAGCAACTGCTCAGGACGAACGCCCTCTACAAGGAGATCTACGACATACAGACCAGCGACAGCGGCGATTTCGACGCCGTGAAAGGAGGTGCAGCATGAGACAGCCATCCTTCGGACGAGCTCCACGCGGGCCACAGGGGCATCAGGCAGGGTTCCAAAAAGCCACGAAGCAGCAGAAGCAGGTGATGCGCCGCCTCTTTACCTTCGTGCTGAGACACTATAAGTTAAGTATTGTCACAGTGTTGGCATGTATCGTCGTGAGCAGTATCACCTCGCTGATGTCGACGTTGTTCACCCGTACGCTCATCGACGACTATATCACACCGCTGACGCAGGTGGCGAATCCCGAATATGAATCGCTGTTGCAGACATTGTTCAAACTGGGAATGATACTGTTGCTGGGTGTCGTCGCCTCGTACACCTATAACCGGCTGATGATCAATGTCTCGCAAGGAACGATGCTACGCTTGCGTAAGCAGATATTCGAGCGGATGGAGCGTCTGCCCATCAGCTATTTCGACAGCCATTCGCACGGCGAGCTGATGTCGGTGTACACTAACGACGTCGACTCGCTGCGGCAGATGATCTCGACGGCGATGGCGCAGGTGTTCTCTAGTGTGATAACGATCGTGGCAACATTCACGTCGATGATTGTCCTGTCGGTGCCACTGACGCTCGTCAGCATCGGCATTGCGGCCGTCATGATGGTGTCGACGACGAAGCTGGGAAAGTGGTCGAGAGGCTTCTTCCGTACGCAGCAGGAGAGTCTGGCCAGCGTGAATGGCTTCATCGAGGAGATGATGACGGGTCAGAAGGTGGTGAAGGTGTTCTGCCATGAAGACGAGGCCATCGCTCAGTTTGAGACGATTAACGAACGGCTGCGCCAGTCGGCTTATAATGCCAATAAGATTGCAAACATCGTGATGCCTGTCAACGGCAACCTCGGCAATCTGGGTTATGTGCTGCTGGCAGTGGTGGGTGCCACACTGGCACTCTCCGGACGGTGGGAACTGTCTCTGGGAACGATCGTTGCCTTTCTGCAGCTGAACAAAAGCTTCACGCAGCCGATCAGCCATGTAAGCCAGCAGATCAACTCCGTGCTGAATGCCTCGGTGGGTGCTGAGCGCGTATTTGCCCTGGGCGATGCCGAGCCTGAGGTGGATGAGGGGCATCAGGAACTCAGAGACCCGAACGGCGACGTGGATTTCCGCGACGTGGACTTTGGCTATGTGGCAGAGAAACAGGTGCTCTTCGATATCGACATCAACACCCAGCCCGGGCAGAAGATTGCTTTTGTAGGCGGTACGGGAGCGGGAAAGACGACGATTATCAACCTCATCAACCGCTTCTACGACATCCAGAAGGGCGAGATACTCTACGACGGCATACCCATCACTGACATCTCGAAACGGTCGTTGCGACGCAGCATGACCATCGTGTTGCAGGAGACACACCTCTTTACCGGCACCGTTATCGACAATATCCGTTACGGCTGTCTGGAGGCCACTGACGACGACTGCATACGTGCAGCACAGCTGGTGGGAGCTCACGATTTCATACGCCGTCTGGCCAATGGCTACCAGACACAGCTGCAGGGCGACGGAGGCAACCTCTCGCAAGGAGAGCGGCAGCTGCTGGCCATCGCACGTGCGGCAGTGGCCAACCCGCCGGTGCTGATTCTCGACGAGGCCACCAGCTCCATCGATACCCGCACGGAGCAGCTCGTGCAGCGAGGCATGGACAGCATTATGAAAGGCCGCACCACCTTCGTCATCGCCCACCGTCTGAGTACCGTCCGCAATGCCGACCAGATTATCGTCCTCGACCACGGACGCATCGCCGAACATGGCACACACGAGGAGCTACTGGCCCTGAAAGGACAGTACTATGAGCTGTACACTGGGCATAGCATCGACAGTACATCTGCACATTCATAACAGACATTATAACAAACTTCAAAACAAACTTCTAAACAAACATGAAAAAAACTATCGCTACAACAATGATCGCGTTGCTGCCCTCGCTGATGATGGCGCAGGTGTTTGACTTCGACCTGAGGAATCCTCAGCCTGTGTACTCGCAGGAGACAGGCTACGGCTACGACATCCTGCCGGCTCCCAACATGAAGAAACCCACTGCCGACCCGTTCTATTTCTCGGTGAAGGTGCCCGATGGCAACTACCGCGTGCGAGTGGTATTGGGCGGAGTGAAGAATGGTAACACGACGGTACGTGCCGAGGGACGCCGACTGATGGCAGAGAACGTCGTAACGCCTAAGAAGAAAGACCAGCAGACGGTGGAGTTCGTCGTGAACAAACGCTCGACGCTGATTGAGGGTGACAAGCATGTCAGAATCAAGGACCGCGAGCGGGGATACCTCACCTGGGACGAGAAGCTGACGCTGGAGTTCAACGGACCGCAGCCCGCCGTGAGCAGCATCCACATCGAGCGCGATGATCAGGTGCCGACGCTCTATCTCTGTGGCAACAGCACTGTCGTCGACCAGGCTAACGAGCCCTGGGCCTCATGGGGACAGATGATCACCCGATTCTTCGGCCCCGACGTGGCAATCAGCAACCATGCCGAGAGCGGACTTACCGCCAGGTCGTTTATCGGTTCAAACCGTCTGGACAAGATCCTGCAGACGCTGAAGAAGGGCGACTACGTGTTCGTAGAGTTCGGACACAACGACGAGAAGGAGCGCCAGCCAGGCGACGGTGCGTGGTATCACTACCAGTACCAGCTGAAAATCTTTATCGATCGCGTGCGCGGCAAGGGTGCTGACATCGTGTTCTGTACACCCACGCAGCGTCGTACGTTTGGCAGCGACAACAAGACACTGACAAACTCGCATGGCGATTTCCCTGCAGCAATGAAGATGGTGGCCGAGAAGGAGCATGTGCCTCTGATTGACCTCAACCAGATGACGAAGGTCTTCTTTGAGACACTGGGCGTGGAGGACTCGAAGCGTGCTCTCGTGCACTATCCGGCAAACACTTATGACAACCAGCCGAGAGCTCTTGCCGACAATACGCACTTCAATCCTTACGGCGCCTACGAGGTGGCGAAATGTGTGGTGATGGGCATCAAGCAGCTTGGATTGCCTATAGCAAAGTATCTGAGACCGGACTGGAAGGACTTCAATCCTGCCCAGCCCGACGACTGGAGGACCTTCCAATGGTCGCCGTCGAAACAGGCCGACGTTGAGAAGCCTGACGGGAACTAATATGTAAAATTAGTGAGTACGATGGGCGAAGACAAGGACTTCCTGCGGCAAGATAATAACTACCGGACGTTGAAGGCATTCCAAAAGGCGGAGTGCATCTACGACGTGACGTTTTATTTTGCTCATCGCTTCCTGAAGCCTGGTGATAGGACTATCGACCAGATGATTCAGGCAGCCCGCTCAGGGAAGCAAAACCTTGCCGAAGGAAATATCGACGGTATTACATCCAGAGAGATGGAAATGAAACTCACGAATGTCAACCGTGCTTCCCTCCATGAGCTGCTGCTCGACTACGAGGATTATCTTCGTGTGCGTGGTCTGGAACAGTGGAAGTATGATGACGCCCGTTGCCGCCAGACCCGTGCCTTTTGCAAGGCGCACCTCGACTCTGCCGTCTACAGGGAGAAAGTCAAGGAACGCTCCGACGAGACTATCGCCAATATCGCCATCACCCTGATCCATCAATGTGATGTCCTCATCAGAGGCCTTATAGAGTGGAAGAAGCGTGACTTCATTGAAAAAGGCGGAATCAAGGAAGAAATGTATCGCGCCCGCAAGGAATGGCAGAAGCGCAATGGGGCCTATGGGAGCATTCCTTATGGGAGTAATGGGGGAAATGGGTTTAATGGGGCTAATGGGCTTAATGGGCAGAGTACAGCTCAGAACCAGCCCACTAAGCCCATTAACCCCATTAAGCCCATTTCCCCCACTAACCCCATTAACCCCATCAACCCCATCCCAAATGAAGAAAAATCAAACAAAAGATAAAAAGTAATGAGAAAACAACTTAGAGTTATGATAGGCATGTCGCTCGTTGGCAGCCTCTACTTCGCAGCCCCAGCAAGGGCCCAGTCGTGGCCTACGCCTACCACGGAAGCCAAGGCTGGCGTGAGATGGTGGTGGCTGGGATCGGCTGTCGACAAGGAGAACCTACAGTGGAATCTGCGGGAGTATGCTAAACATGGCATCGGTGCCGTAGAGATAACCCCGATATATGGCGTACAAGGCAATAGTGCCAACAACATCGAATACCTCTCCGACAAGTGGCTCAGCATGCTGCGCTACACTCAGGAACAGGCCGACCGTAACGGCATCGAGCTCGACATGGCCACCGGAACGGGGTGGCCGTTCGGCGGCCCGTGGGTGCCGATGGAAGAGAGTGCCTGCAAGGCCGTCTTCGTCGAGAAGACCGTAGATGGGGATGAGGCTGGCATTCTCGATCTCAGTCCCTCTGAGCGTGACCGCAACAATGCCCGTCTGAACAAGGTCATGGTCTACACTCCCGACGGGAAGGCCTATGACGTCACCAGTCACGCGAAAGACAACAAGCTGGAGGTAGGGGCACTCTTAGGCAGTAACAGTGCCCTCCAGGGACAGCGCCCGCTTCGGGTAATGGCGTTGTACATCAAGTACGGCGTGATGAAGGTGAAGCGTGCTGCCCCCGGCGGTGAGGGGCTGGTCGTCGACCACTTCGACCGGAAAGCCGTCGCCAACTACCTGCAACATATCGAGCAGGCCTTTGAACGTACGAAGACGCCCTATCCCCACACTTTCTTCAACGACTCCTACGAGGTGAGTGATGCCACATGGACGCCCACGCTGCTCGAGGAGTTTGAGAAACGACGCGGATATAAGCTTGAAGAGCATTTCCCCGAGCTCTTAGGCCGCTCACAAGGTGGGAAAGTCCTCTCGGACTACCGTGAAACCCTCGGCGACCTGCTGTTGGAGAACTTCACCGAGCAGTGGACGGCATGGGCACATCGGCATGGTGCTATCACCCGCAACCAGGCCCACGGATCGCCAGCCAACCTCATCGACTGCTATGCTGCCGTCGACATCCCGGAGATTGAGGGCTTCGGACTGAGCGAGCTGGGCATCAAGGGACTACGTACCGACCCAGGTAAGACGCGTAAGAACGACTCCGACTATTCGATGTTCAAGTATGCCCCTTCTGCAGCTCATGTCTGCGGCAAGCCCTACACGTCGAGCGAGACATTCACCTGGCTCACGGAGCACTTCCGCACGTCGTTGTCGCAGCTGAAGCCCGACCTCGACCTGATGTTCTGCGCTGGCGTGAACCACATGTTCTTCCACGGCACCTGCTACAGTCCGAAGGATGACGAGTGGCCCGGGTGGAAGTTCTATGCATCCATCGACATGAGTCCTACGAACACGATATGGCGCGACGCACCCTACTTCATGCAGTATGTGGAGCGATGCCAGAGCTTCCTGCAGTGGGGACAGCCCGACAACGACTTCCTCGTGCTGGTGCCCGTACGCGACGCCTGGAAGAAGAATCCTGGCAGGCTTCTCATGCAGTTCTCTATCCATGCCATGGGACAGCTCATGCCGGAGTTCCGTCAGGCAATACTCGACATCGACCGTGCCGGCTTTGACTGTGACTATATCTCTGAGCGTCTGTTGATGAACACCCGATGCGAGGGCGGACGCCTTGTCACGGAGGGTGGCACCAGCTATCGCGGACTGATCATCCCCGGCAGTGGGGAGATGGCCGACATGGTGAAGCAGCATGTCGAGCGTCTAAAGGCGCAGGGCGCACACGTGATGTATGGCATCGACGCCCAGCAGATGGCAGAGACAGCCAAGTCGGAACCCATGAAGACACGCCTTGGACTGAAAGCCATACGTAGGAAGAATGCTACAGGCTATCACTACTTTATCGCCAACCTGACGTCGGAAGACATCCATCAGCGGGTGCCGCTGGCAGTGGCCTTCAAGGATGCGAAATGGTTCAACCCCCTGAATGGCGAGATCAGCGACGTGGCCTTCGATGGCAATGGCGTCGACATCTGCCTGCGAAGCGGCGAGTCGATGATCCTGCAGACGTTTGACAAGCCTGTTACTGCTATCGAAAAAGCCGAAACGACGTCAATCGACAAGCGTAGCAATGTCGAAGGACGGCAGATTTCTCTCGACGGTCCCTGGACACTGTCGTTCGTCGAGGAAGCTCCCAAGGTGGGGAAGACCTACCAGCTGGCACACCTGCAAAGCTGGGAAGGCCTCGACGAGCAGACCAAAGTGACGATGGGAACGGGCGTTTATACCACCCATGTGAAGATGTCGAAGAAGGATCGCCCCGAAAGCCATTGGCTGATCGACCTTGGCGATGTGAGGGAGTCGGCACGCGTATATATCAACGGCACGTTCGTTGGCTGTGCGTGGTCGGTGCCCTTCGTGCTCGACACCAAGGGAGCCCTGCGTGTCGGTGATAACGAGGTGCGCATCGAGGTGACCAACCTGCCTGCCAACCGCATCAGCGACCTCGACAGGAAAGGCGTGAAATGGCGTAAGATGGAGGAGATCAACGTCGTCGACATCAACTATCGCAAGACCACCTACGACCAGTGGGAACCCATGCCCAGTGGCCTGAACAGTGCCGTGAAGCTTATCATGAAATAACAATAAAGCTATGTCAGAACACACACACCACTCTTCGCATCATCATCATCACCAGGAGAAAATGGATGGTGCAAGCGTTTTCAAACATAAGAGCCTATTGGCGATCCACCGAAGGAAGGTGGTCGCCAAATGGCTTTATCGGATACTAATTATCTTGGCTATTGTGTTGGCAGGAGTCGTCGTCTATCTCTACACACATTAGACGTCGCGATCGTCGAGCACCCGGAAACTGTGGCGCATGGCCTGAAGGCGCTCCATGTTGAGATCGATGCTGAGCGTCCGCTGGCTGTCGGCAAGTGTGATGGCATCGCCCTTGGGGTCAGCCACCAGCGATCCGCCGCCATACGCACAGGCAGGATCATTGCCCACACGGTTAACGGCCACAAGATAGCATTGGTTCTCGATGGCACGTGCTCGGGTAAGCACGTGCCAGGCTTGTTGTCGCTTGGCGGGCCAGTTGGCTACGCAGAGGATGACATCGTATTCGCCTGCCCGCCCGTAGCGCGAGAAGACGGGGAAACGCAGGTCGTAGCATGTCAGCAGAAGGATGCGTACGCCCTGCCAGTTGACGATAACCGGTCGGTCGCCGCACGTATAGTGCTTGTTCTCATGACCGTGTGAGAAGAGATGATGCTTGTCGTAGTGAAACGTTGCATCAGGCGTGACAAAATAGTGACGGTTGCGGAATGTGCCGTCGGCGACCTTCACGGCAAGGCTTCCGCTGACGGCACAGCCACGTTGGCGCGCCGTCTGCCGCATCCATCCGAGTGCCTCCGACGAAGCCTCCTCTTCAGCGATGCCCTCAGGTTCCATGACGAAGCCCGTCGCCCACATCTCAGGCAGGACGTAGAGGTCGGTGTTGCTGTCGGCCGTGCTGATCAGCTCTTCGGCTCGCCTGATATTTTCAGAGGGCGATGCCCAGTCGATGTCCATCTGTAGTAGTGAAACGTTCATAGGTAGAAATCGTTTGTCAGTTCAATGTATGCCTTGCTGCCCATCAGCAGCTCGTCGCGTTCCAGCGTGGCCGGATGCTTCCTGAACGCCAGCAGGTATCGTTTGGGCGTCTTTTGGGGCGACGTCCTGAAAGCACACTCGCGACTCTTGAACAGTCCTGCGAGGGCAGCTTCGCTCTCGATGGCGCCACGTCCTCGCGAGTCGATCACCAGCGACAGCTCGCCGTCGTCGGTGAGCAGCTGTGCCGATCGTTCCATCAGCAGACGGAAAGGCAGAGAGTCGTTGTGCCGGGCCATCGTGCGTTGGCGATCCGGGCTGTGCAGCGAGTCGGCAAAGTAGGGCGGGTTGCTGACGATAGCCTCCCATTGTCGGTCGATTTCCAGATCTTTCAGGTCGACCTGCCGCATCAGGATGCGACTGCTGAATGGCGAGGCTAACGCATTCTCCTGCGCCTGCAACACTGCGTCGGCATCGATATCGATGCCCGTCACCTGTGCATCAGCGTATCGCTGTGCCATCATCAGGGCAATAAGACCGGTGCCTGTGCCGATATCGAGAATCGTCTTCCCTCCATGGGCCCAGGCACCTAAAAGAACGCCATCGGTGCCCACTTTCATGGCGCACCGATCCTGGCGTATGATGAAATTTTTGAGTTGGAACATGATTATCTAATCGGTATAGGTTTGCTCGGCTTACATGGTCGCATAGTGAAAGGAGTTAGCGTCGGCCTCCTCCGCCGCCGAAGCCACCGCCTCCGCCGAAGCCACCGCCTCCGCCGAAGCCTCCGCCACCGCCAAAACCACCGCCTCCGCCGAAGCCACCGCCACCGCGGTTGCCGCGTCCGCCGCCTTCACCCTCGCCTTCGCCACCGCCGCCGCGACGGGCACTGCTGCGCCCACCGAACAGGTTCAGACGATAACTGACGTGAAGCATGGCATAGGATGTGATAGAGTTCACCTCGCGGTCCGTCCATCCGTTGGCGTTGACGGTGCGGCTGAAGTTGGTCTCCTCATGGAGTATGTCGTACCATTGCAGCATCACCGTGAGTGCTCTTCCGCGCAGGAAGCTGTAGCTCAGCTGAGCATTCCATATCAGCTCGTTGGTGTTCAGCGTGGCATCGCTGTATCCGCGCTTGCTGTAGCAGTGGAAGTCGGTAGAGAGGACGGGCAGCGGCGTAGCGTTCCTCGGACGGTTGGGAAGCTGGTTGAGGTCTATGCGGGTATTGCCGCCGTAGTTGAAGTTCCACGTCGTGAGGTTACGGCTTGCCTGCAGTCGGTTCTCCGTCCGTGCGTAGGTGACGCGTGCGTTCAGTGAGAAGTTCCACCAGCGATTGCGATAGCTGAGCGACACGTCGGGCGATACATTATAAGAATGTGTCACGTTACGGTCAGGGATAGCCGTACGGTTCAGGTTTACGTAGCCGATGCGGTGGTTGTAGCTCATATTCACGCCTCCGCTCACGTCCCATCGGTTGAGCGTGTCGAGGCCGATGTTGAACGAAGCTCCTCCGCTGGTGCTCCAGTTACCGTTGATGTTCTCGGGTCGTGAGATGCGTCCGCCGGTGGTCTCGTTGTATGTCACCACATTGCCGATGGAGTTGCTCGTGCGTTGTAGGTTGGCATTCGTGCTGAAGCTCCAGTGTGCCTGCTGCTTGGGAATCTGGAATCCCAGGCTGTCCTCAACGAACTGCGGTGTGCGCTGCTTCTGGAAGTTGATGCCGAGGTTGGAGTTGAACGACGGCTTCAGTCCGGGGTTACCCATCGAGATGTTCAGGGGGTTGGTGTCGTCGTAGATATCGAGCAGCTGTGTGATGCTGGGCTGCGAAGTGTTTCCTCGAAGTGTCACCTGCAGGTTGGTCTGCTGATTGAAGCGATAGCGCATGTTCAGCGTGGGCGAGTAGTTGGTGACCGTACGCACGGTGTCGATGGGTATGCCGAGATACTGCTGTATGTAGTGCGAGCGCTGCGGCTGTACGGTCACACCGACGTTCATGTTCAGCTGGTCACGCACGATGCGCAGCTGCATGTCGATGTTCTGTCCGTCCTCCGTACGCTCGGAGTAGCGGCTCAGACGGTCGCTGATATACATCTCGTAGGGGTTGTCGAGATATCCGAAGAGGCGTGCCCAGTCGCGGTATTCGTTCAGCACGTCCTGGAAAGCAGGCTCTCCCAGGTCGGGGAAGTCGTAGGTAGAGGGGTCGTTCTTCGAGAAACTGTGGTTGTAGCGGTAGTTCAGCTGAAGGAAGATTCCCTGCGCTCCGAAGCTACGCATCCTGTTTCGGTTTCCGAACGGTCCTCGTGCCTGCTGCTGTGTGGTGTCCTCAGGCTCGGGTTTCGGCTTGAAGGTGTAGAGCGGCTCACTATAGGTGGCTCCTATGGAATAGCTGAAGTTGGTGTTGTTCGAAAGGGTGTAGCGGTTTGTCTGGTAGGTGGAGTCGTTGCCGAAGCGGTCCATCTGCTGGTAGAGGTGAACGGCCGACAGATTGGCATTCTTGTTCTCGCCGTCGCTATAGTTGATGTTTCCGCTGATGGAGATGTTGCGGCCACGGTTGCCGAAGCGGCGGTAGAGCTGCATTTGCGTGCTGAGGTTTTTGTTGGCGCCTTGGCCCATCGACTTGCCCTGACGATTGTTGACGATGAGTCCCAGGTCGTCCATGTGTTGCAGGCTCCGCTGGCTCAAGGCATCGGTCACATAATCGAAGGGGTTGGCATTGAACGAGGCATTGCTCGAGAACGACCGGCTGTTGTTGGTCGAGATGCTCACGTTGGGACGGAACGAGACGTTCGTCAGCGTATCAATCGCCCACTGAATGTTCATGTTGCCCGTCCAGCTGTTGTTGCGCGAATAACTCTGGCTGATGCTGTTCGAGAAGGCACCGCCACGTGTGTTGACGAAGTTCTCCGACCCTGAGCGGTTCCAGTTGTCGGCGTCGTTGCGCGTCCAGGTCACACGGCCGCTCATCCTCAGGTTCTCACCGTTGGGCTTGCGCTGGCTTTCGTAGCTGGCGTCCAGTGCTGCAGTCTTCGTCTCACGCTGTCCGTTGCCGCCGCCTCGTCCTCGGCCTCCACGTCCCGAGAAGTTGCGGTCGTTGACGTTGTTGGCATTGCCCATGAACGTATAGCGGATGTCGCCGAATGGCTTCATGGCTGTCAGACGGATGCCATAGCGCTTGTCGGTACCGTAGCCCAGGTCAGGATTTGCCTGCAGGCCTCGGCGTGCACTGCGCTTCGTGACAAACTCGAGCACGAAGTCGTCGTTGCCGTCGTCGATGCCTGTCATGCGCGAGTTGTCGCTTTTCTCGTCGTAGGCCTTCACCTTGTCGATGACGTACGAGGGCAGGTTCTTCATCACGGCATCGTTGTTGCCCGTCATGAAGTCGCGTCCGTCGAGCTTGAATCGTCTCACATCCTTTCCGTTGATGCTGATCTTACCGTCGTCGTCAATTTTTGCGCCGGGGAGCATCTCTACCAGTGCCTCGATGACCGACCCTTCGGGCACGCGGAAGGCATCGGCATTGTAGACCACGGTGTCGTCCTTGATCACCATCTTCGGTATGTTGGCCGTGACGACGGCATCGTCGAGCAGCACCTCAGCCGACTCCATGGCAATGGTGCCCAGCGTAACGTTGCGGCGGGAGGTGACGGTGACGCTTCTCGTCAATGGCTGGTAGCCCAGATAGCTGACTTTCAGCAGATAGTTGCCGTTGGCAATGTTGCTGAAGATAAAGCCACCATCGTCGTTGGCAAGCTTTCCGCCGATGAAGACGGTGTCGCCAGTGCCTAGCTTATAGAGTTGAAGTGTTGTCTTAGCCAGTGCCTCGTCGTTCTCTTTGTCGACGACACGTCCTGATACCGTGCGCTGGGCGCTGACCGGGAGCATACCTATTGAAATCAATGAGAGTATGGCAATAATGTAGCGTAATTGATGCATCCGTTTTTGTTGATTTGTTATGCTTGTTAGATGCACACCTATTGGCGATGTTTAAGACGCATTTATATATTTAACAAACGTTCACAAATAAAGGCGGCGATTGACAATTTGGAGGAGTATCTCGTTATATACACAGTATTTTTTTGTTTTTAGGGTGCACGGGTGACACAACCCCGATAAACACTGGGGCATGCACCTTGTTTTGGAGGGTGACACGGGTGACACGAGGGTGACACAATGCGAGTGGCAAGCAGAAAGGGATGTAGAAGAGCGTATGGCGGGCGGGTGAAGGTGGCAGGAAAATAAATTCTCTAGAGAATTTGAGCTTGCGGACGTATCTCAAAGGTTGCGAGAACGTAGCTGACGCTTAAATTCTCTAGAGAATTTGTCGGTTTGTTGTATGGCTTTTATTTTTATGTCAGTGAATGAGGGCGCGCGAGAAGTAATGTCATGTACTGCTATCATGGACTAAACATTAACGTTAAAGGGTTCCGGGCAGTTTTACATGCTCAGAACCCCTATGTTTTATACCGTAATCGAACGATTTAGCGTCCGTCGGCTTTTTACCGCCTTTAGCTTACATCATGCCACCCATTCCCGGGTTGCCCATCGGCATGGCAGGCTCCTTCTCGGGTTTGTCGACGATGAGGCACTCAGTGGTGAGGAACATGCCGGCGATGCTGGCGGCATTCTCCAGAGCTACGCGAGCCACCTTGGCAGGGTCGATGATACCGGCCTTGCGCAGGTCCTCATACTCATCGGTGCGGGCATTGTAGCCGAAGTCGCCCTGACCCTCGCGCACCTTCTGCACGACGACGGCACCCTCGGCACCACCGTTGACGGCAATCTGGCGCAGCGGCTCCTCGATGGCGCGGCACACGATGTTGATACCAGTCTGCTCGTCGGCATTGTCGCCCTTCACCTGAGTCAGAGCTTCCTGAGCACGGATGTAGGTGGTGCCACCACCAGCGACGACACCTTCCTCGATGGCAGCGCGGGTAGCGCAGAGAGCATCGTCGACGCGGTCTTTCTTCTCCTTCATCTCCACCTCGCTGTTGGCACCGACATAGAGCACTGCCACGCCACCTGCCAATTTGGCAAGGCGCTCCTGCAGCTTCTCCTTGTCGTAGCTGCTAGTGGTGAGCTCGATCTCCTTCTTAATCTGGTTTACGCGGTCCTTGATGGCCTGGCTGTCGCCAGCGCCGTTGACGATGGTGGTGTTGTCCTTGCTGACGGTCAGCTTCTCGCAGGTGCCGAGCATCTCGAGCGTAGCCTGCTCCAGCTTCAGACCCTTCTC
>CAMNHM010000037.1 GCA_946539475.1 uncultured Prevotellaceae bacterium
GACTTCATGGTCGGCACGTCTGAGCTCGTTGGCATTGCGCTCGGCTATGCCGCTTCGCAAAGCAAAGAACTGCAAACCCTCGTCAATGCAGTAGATATAGGCAGACATGGCAAAGCTCCGAGCTTGCTCGCCGCTGTTGTGCGATGACGCAGAGCGCCCGCAGGCACGGTGGCTTGCGGGCGCTGACGTTGATATAAAATGTAGTGGGGTAGCGGATGGCTTACTTGGAGTAGAGGGCGACGAGCGTCTCGTACTTCTCCTGCTTGCCGCTGACTAGCTTGGGCTCGCCAACCTTCTTGCCGTACTCGTAGACCTGCTCGAAGGTGAGCTTGCCGTCCTCGAAGTCCTTGCCGAGCCCGGAGTCGAAGGATGCATAGCGCTCCTTCTTCATCTTGGGCAGCTCGCTGTTCTCGAGGATGTCGGCAGCGTTCATCAGGGCGCGGGCCATTGCGTCCATACCGCTGATATGGGCGATGAAGAGGTCCTCGAGGTCGGTGGAGTTACGACGGATCTTGGCGTCGAAGTTGGTGCCGCCGTTGCCAAGTCCTCCGTTGCGGATGATCTCGAGCATGGCCTGCGTCAGCTCATAGTTGTCGATGGGGAACTGGTCGGTGTCCCATCCGTTCTGGGCGTCGCCGCGGTTGGCGTCGATGCTTCCGAGCATGCCTGCGTCGACGGCGCATGCTAGCTCATGCTCGAAGGTGTGTCCGGCCAGCGTGGCGTGGTTCACCTCGATATTCACCTTGAAGTCCTTGTCGAGGCCGTGGGCGCGGAGGAATCCGATGACGGTCTCGGTATCGACGTCGTACTGGTGCTTGGTGGGCTCCATGGGCTTCGGCTCGATGAGGAAGGTGCCGGTGAATCCCTTTGCGCGGGCGTAGTCGCGGGCCATTCGGAGCATCATTGCCATGTGCTCCTTCTCGCGCTTCTGGTCGGTGTTGAGGAGGCTCATGTAGCCCTCGCGTCCGCCCCAGAACACGTAGTTGGAGCCGCCGAGCTTTATGGTGGCGTCGATGGCGTTCTTGATCTGTACGATGGCACGCGATACGACATCGAACTCAGGATTGGTCGAGGCACCGTTCATGTAGCGGGCGTTGCCGAAGACGTTGGCCGTGCCCCAGAGCAGCTTGATGTTGGGATACTGCTTCATCTTCTCGAGGGCATAGTCGGTGATTTCCTTCATGCGAGCCTCGTACTCCTCGACGGTGTCGCCCTCCTCGACGAGGTCGACATCGTGGAAGCAGAAATACTCGATGCCGAGCTTGTCCATGAACTCGAAGCCGGCGTCCATCTTCTGCTTGGCCTTCGTAAGGGCATCGTCGGCCTGTGCCCACTCATAGCAGCGGGTCTGGCCACCGAACTGGTCGCTGGAGGCTGCTCCCAGTGTGTGCCACCAGGCCATAGCGAACTTCAGCCAGTCCTTCATCTTCTTTCCCATGACGACCTTCTCGGGCTCGTAGTAGTGGAAAGCCATCACGTTCTTACTGTCCTTTCCCTCGAAAGGAATCTTACCGGTAAACGGAAAATACTCTTTTGCCATAATTGCTGTGTCTTTTTTTTTTATGGATTGATAATTGGGGTTGTTGCTTTTATTTGTTGTTACAGTGCCTTCTCAAGGGTTTCCTTCCAGCGGGCGTAGGCGGCGGCATAGGCCTCGCGGTCGGCCTGGCGGGGCTCGATGACCTGTAGCTTCTCGAGCGATGCGAACGCCTCGTTGTGGTCGGCATAGATGCCTGCTCCCATGCCTGCGCCCTTTGCTGCTCCCACGGAGCCGTCGGTCTCGTAGAGCTCGATGGTGGCTCCGCTGACGCCTGCCAGGGTGTCGCGGAAGAGTGGCGAGAGGAACATGTTGGCTTTGCCGGCATGAATTTTCTGGATGTCCATACCCATCTGCTGCATGATCTCCATTCCATAGCAGAAGGAGAAGACGATGCCCTCCTGAGCTGCCCGCACGAGGTGGGCGCGATGGTGCTTGTTGAAGTTCAGTCCCTGGATGCTGCATCCCAGCTCCTTGTTCTGCAGCACGCGCTCTGCACCGTTGCCGAAGGGCATGACGACTACGCCGTCGCTGCCGATGGGAGCCTGCGCTGCGAGGTCGTTCATCTCGGCATAGCCCATATCGAAGGTCACGTTACGATGCATCCAGGCGTTGAGGATACCCGTGCCGTTGATGCAGAGGAGGACGCCGAGGCGGGTTGAGAGTTGAGAGTCCTTCGCAAGCGAAGCGTCCATTTGGGCTGAGCGGAGAGTTGTGAGATGGTTGACGTGTGCGAAGGTGTTCACACGGCTCTTCGTGTCGTAGTTCACCTCGCCGAGCACGCCGTAGACGACGCCGCTGGTGCCTGCCGTAGCAGCTATCTCGCCCGGTTCGAAGACATTCAGCGAGAGGGCGTTGTTGGGCTGGTCGCCACCACGATAGGTGATCGGCGTGCCTGCTTTCAGCCCGAGCTCCTTGGCTGCTGCTTCGCTGACGACGCTCTGCTCGGAGAATGTGGGTACGATGTCGGGGATGAACGTTGCGGGAATGCCGTAGTAGTCGAGCAGGAACTGCGCCACGCTGTTCTCCTTGAAGTCCCAGAACATTCCCTCGGAGAGTCCGCTGACGGTGGTGTTGGCGACGCCGCTCATGCGCATCGCCATATAGTCGCCGGGAAGCATCACCTTGTAGATCTTGTCGAACACTTCGGGCTCGTTCTCTTTCACCCATGCCAGCTTGGCTGCGGTGAAGTTGCCCGGTGAGTTGAGCAGATGGCTCAGGCACTTCTCGGCTCCCAATGCCTGGAAGGCTCGCTCGCCATAGGGCACGGCGCGGGAGTCGCACCAGATGATGGCGGGCCGCAGCGGCTGTAGGTTCTTGTCGACGCACACCAGTCCGTGCATCTGGTAAGAGATTCCGATGGCCACGATGTCGTCGCCTTTCACCTGCGCCTCAGCCATGATTTTCTGCAGTGCCTGCTTGGCATACTGCCACCACGACTCGGGCTCTTGTTCAGCCCATCCTGCCTTCACGGCGAGGATTGGAGCCTCCTTCTCAGGGAAGAAGGCTGAAGACACGCACTTGCCGCTATCGGCATTGACCAGCGACGCCTTGACAGACGAGCTGCCGACATCGAATCCTAATAAATATCTTGCTACCATAATCGATTTGTTTTTTTTTACGGTTTTGAACTATTCACAATATAATACGTTCAAGACACAAATTTCCCTAATTATTTTAGAAACAAATTTGGCTGTGACTCGATATTTTTTTAGAAACTAATTGGCACTAATTAAGAAAAATTATTAAGCTGTCGGGTGCAGCACTCCCGCGCGTTAAAAGAAAATTTTCCAGAATTAGTGCTCATTTGTTTCCTATTTTTTATTGTGTCGGCTGCCACGCTCTTCGCACGAAAAAAGAAAAATTTTCCAGAATTTGTGCTCATTAGTTTCCTAAAGAGCTCATTAGTTTTCCCTTTTTCGGTTGAGCAGTTACGACTCGTCGAAGACGGCTGCCAACTGGCGCGCAGCCTTTGGCTTCAGCCGATAGCATCCACGCTTGCCGGTATGCTCGATGATGGCGTCCGCCCTGCGCGAACGGCTCAGGAGATAGTACTGAGTATACCGATGGATCTTATCGAACTCGGGCTGATAAAAAAGCGTACAATAATGGTTGTAGACGTGCTTGGCCAGCTTTTTCACGCTGATGCCACGCCCGCCTACATCCAATAATATTCTTAAAATCTGCTGTTCGTACAAGGAAACTTATGCCAGAGCAATCTTGTTGTCCTCAGTACTCTGCAGCTTACCCTCCTTAAAGAGCCAGCCCAGACCAAGCAGTGTTTCTTCCTCTGAAATCTTTGCAGCCTTAGCAATCTCCTTGACGGTGAGAGCCTTCTCCTCTGCTGCCAGTGCCTGATAGACATCTCCTGCCTTGAAACCAATGTTCTCAGCGTTAACGGCCAGCACTGCCTTTTCTGCCTTCACGGTAGTGGTCTTTTTCGTGGTGGTCTTCTTGACTGCTACTTCCTTTGTCTCAGCAGCCTTCTTCGTGGTTTTCTTTTCTGCCATAATGCTTAAAATGTTAATACTATTGAAGTTGAACTTTCAATTCGCCGACAAAAGTACTGATTTTCTTTCGTTCAAGTTTCTGATTATGAGCAGATTCTTCCGTTTTTTGAGTTATTCTTGACGCAAATCAATCAGCCGACGGGCTGATTTTCTTTATTCTTTAAAGACAACTCCGACAACTTAGGACAACCGGCTGCGCAGAAAAAAAACGGAAAGAAAGTTCTTGCCTTGCAAGCGAGCAGAGCTCGAGCGGTCCCAAGTTGTTCTTGTTGTCCTCTTAAAAATGAAATTATTTGGGAAAACGTTTGGTCGTTACGTTTTTTATCAGTAAATTTGCAGGCGAATCGAAAGACCTAATGTCTATGAAGTACATCGCCCTGCCCGAGGAGCTTGTGGAGGAACGGCCGCTGTCGTTCTATCTGGCTATGGAAGAGTACGTGACGCGCCTGGCCGGCGAGTCCGACCTGCTGTTCACCTGGCAGACGGGTCCCAGCGTGATCTATGGTCGCAACCAGCTGAAGGAGAACGAGGTAGACGTCGACTATTGCGAGCAGCGGGGCATTCGCGTCTACCAGCGGAAGAGCGGTGGCGGCTGTGTCTACTCTGACTGGGGTAACATCATGATTTCGTACGTCACGCACGAAGACGCTGCGGGGAAGGCTTTCTACACGTTTATCAACATGATCACGCTGACGCTGCGGCGCATGGGTATCGAGGCAACGTCGACGAGCCACAACGACGTACTGATCAACGGGCAAAAGGTGAGTGGCACCGCTTGCCGACGACTGCCCGAAGGATGCATCGTTCACGGTACACTGCTCTACGACACCGATATGGAGAACATGCTGCGAGCCATCACGCCCAGCCGGGAGAAGCTCGAGCGAAAAGGCGTGGAGAGCGTGCGCCAGCGCATCACGCTGCTGAAGGACTTTACGACGATGACCATCGGCGAGGTACGAGCTCTCATCCGCCAGACGCTCTGCGTGGGCGAGCTAAGGCTTACAGAGGACGACATAGCTGCCATTGAAGCATTGACTATTGAACTATATTGAAAAAATATGAAACAAACCTGTCTTTACGAGAAACATGTGGCACTGGGCGCACTGATGTCGCCCTTTGCGGGCTTCGACATGCCCATCCAGTATACTAACATCACCGACGAGCACCAGGCAGTGCGTACTGACTGCGGCGTGTTCGACGTGAGCCATATGGGCGAAGTCGTCGTGCGCGGCAAGGATGCCGAGCGCTACGTACAGCACATCTTCACCAACGACGTGAAGGACGCCCCGCGGGGAAAGGTGTTCTACGGCATGATGTGCCTGGAGAACGGCGGTACGGTCGACGACCTGCTGGTTTATAAGATGGGCGAGCAGGACTTCTTCCTCGTGATCAACGCCGCCAACATCGACAAGGACTGGGCTTGGATGCAGAAGCAGTCGGAAGGCTTCGACATCGACCTGCGAAACGTCTCCGACGACTATGGGCAGCTGGCCGTACAGGGACCGCAGTCGGAGGCTGTCGTCCAGCAGGTGCTGGGGCTGGCGTGCAGCGAGCTGGCGTTCTACACCGTGAAGACCATCGGCGACGTCATCGTCAGCCGTACGGGCTACACGGGCGAGGACGGCTTTGAGATCTACGCCTCCCACGCTGACATCAACCGCTATTGGGACCTGCTGATGGCCTCCGGTCGCTGCAAGCCCTGCGGACTGGGGTGCCGCGACACGCTGCGCTTCGAGGTGGGCCTGCCACTCTACGGCGACGAGCTGTCGGAGGAGATCTCGCCCGTGATGGCCGGTCTGAGCATGTTTGTGAAACTCGACAAGGAGGAGTTCGTCGGCAAGGAAGCCCTAGCTCGGCAGAAGGCTGAGGGTGTCGCCCGCCGCGTGGTAGGCATCGAGCTGGCAGACAAGGCGATTCCCCGTCACGGCTACGTCGTGCTCAGCGCCGAGGGAGCGCCCGTCGGCGAGGTGACCACCGGCTATCACACCATCTCGAGCGACAAGAGCGTCTGCATGGCACTGGTCGACAGCCACTATGCCAAGCTCGACACTCCGCTGCAGATCCAGATTCGCAAGAAGGTGTTCGCGGGTAAGGTGGTGAAGAAGCAGTTCTACAACAAGTGCTACAAGAAGTAACAGCAAGCAAATAGTAAATAGTAAAACCGTAAATAGTAAATCATTATGTCAAAAGTAATTGAAGGACTCTACTATTCAGAGTCGCACGAGTATGTGAAAGTGGAAGGTGATTTCGGATTCATCGGTATCACCGACTATGCCCAGCATGCACTGGGCAACGTGGTTTACGTCGATCTGCCCGAGGTGGACGACGAGGTGGAAGCAGGCGAAGAGTTTGGCGCCGTAGAGAGCGTGAAAGCCGCCAGCGACATTATATCGCCCGTCAGCGGAACGGTAGTGGAAGTGAACGAGGCCCTCGACGACCAGCCTGAGCTGCTCAACCAGGACGCCTACGAGAACTGGATCATCAAGGTGGAGCTGAGCGACAAGACTGAGCTCGACAACCTGATGGATGCCAAGGCTTACGAAGAATTCTGCAACAAATAGTAAATCGTAAATAGTAAATAGTAAATGTTTAAGTATTTCCCTCACACGGCTGCCGACCTCAAGGCCATGATGGAGAAGGTGGGTGTCGACTCACTGGAAGGACTCTACGCCGATGTGCCCGAACAGATTCGCTTCCGCGGCGACTACCAAATCCCTTCGGAGATGAGTGAGGTGGAGGTGCGCCAGCTGTTCGAACGGCTGGGGGCTCAGAACCAGCGCCTGATGTGCTTCGCCGGCGCCGGCGTCTACGACCACTACACGCCCTCCGTCATTCCGCAGCTGCTGCAGCGCTCGGAGTTCCTGACGAGCTACACGCCCTATCAGGCAGAGATTTCACAGGGCACGCTGCACTATATCTTTGAATACCAGTCGATGATGGCTGAGCTGACAGGGATGGACATCTCGAACGCCTCGATGTACGACGGCACGACGGCCACTGCCGAAGCAATGATGATGGCCGTAGCTGCGGGAAAGAAGCAGCGGAAGGTGCTCATCGCCTCAACCATCGACCCCAAGACGCTGGCTGTGGTAAAGACCTACGCTCACTTCCAGGGCATCGAGCTGGAGATGATTGCCGAGGAGAATGGCGTCAGCTCGCGTGCCGACATGCAGCAGAAGCTGGCACAGGGTGGCGTAGCAGGCGTTATCGTGCAGCAGCCCAACTACTTCGGCATCATCGAGGACTATGAGGGATGGGCCGACGACATCCACGCCGCGAAGGGGCTGTTCGTCGTGAACAGCATCGCCGCCGACCTGGCACTGCTGAAGACGCCCGGCGAGCTGGGAGCCGACATCGCCGTCGGCGACGCTCAGAGCCTGGGCATTCCCATGCAGTGGGGTGGGCCCTACGTGGGCTACATGTGCTGCACGGAGAAGCTCATCCGCAAGATGCCAGGACGCATCGTAGGAAAGACAATGGACAACCGTGGACAGCGCGCCTTCGTGCTGACATTGCAGGCGCGCGAACAGCATATCCGACGGCAGAAGGCTACGTCGAACATTTGTTCGAACCAGAGTCTGATGGCTCTCTTCGTCACCATCTATTGCGCACTCATGGGTAAAGAGGGGCTGAAGGAGGCTGCCCAGCTGAGCTACGCCGGCGCACACTACCTCTGCGACCAGCTGACACAGACGGGTCACTTCGAGCTCGTCTACCAGCATCCCTTCTTCAATGAGTTCGTAATGCGTTTCGACGGTGACGTCGACGCGCTGCAGCGACACTGGCTGGCCAACGGCATTTTCGGAGGCATAAAGATAGCCGACGACCAAATCATGTTTGCCGTCACTGAGAACAGAACGAAGGATGATATCGACCGTATGGTATCTTTATCTACCGCATACAAAGGTGAAAGTTAATGTCCTAGGCTATGAACAACAAACTATATGGGAACTTGATCTTCGAGCTGTCACAGCCTGGAAGACGTGGATATTCCCTCCCCAAGAACCGCTTCGGCGATTACCAACTGCCGGAGGCCCTCCGCCGCAAGAACGACGCCCAGTTGCCTGAGTGCGACGAGATGACCGTCGTGCGCCATTACACGAATCTCTCAGCCAACAATTTTGGCGTCGACAATGGCTTCTACCCCCTCGGCTCGTGCACGATGAAGTATAACCCCAAGATCGACGAGGAGATGGCTGCCCTGCCGCAGTTTGCCTCGCTCCACCCGCTGCAGCCCTCCGACACAGTGAAGGGTGCAGAGGCAGTGTGCACGCTGCTGTGCCACTCGCTCTGTGAGCTGACCGGGCTTCATGCCTTCACACTGAAGCCTTTTGCTGGTGCTCACGGCGAGCTGACCGGACTGATGGTTATTAAGAAATATCATGAGAGCCGCCACGACGAGGCCCGCCGACTGGTTGTCGTACCCGACTCAGCTCATGGCACCAATCCGGCTTCAGCAGCTGTCTGCGGACTTGAGATTGTTGAAGTGAAGTCGCTTGCTGACGGCACGGTCGACATGGACGACCTGAAGCGCACCTGCGCGGCTTGCGGCGATGCCATCGCCGCCATGATGATGACCAACCCCAACACCCTGGGCCTCTTTGAACGCCAGATACCGGAGATAGAAAAGCTCATCCACGGCTGCGGCGGACTGATGTATTACGACGGTGCCAACCTCAACCCCATGCTAGGCGCTGCACGTCCTGGCGACATGGGATTCGACGTGATGCACATCAACCTGCACAAGACGTTCTCCACTCCTCATGGCGGAGGAGGCCCCGGTGCAGGTCCTGTGGGCGTGAGGAAAGGGCTGGAGGAGTTCTTCCCCGAGGTGTCGCCCTATCACGGCAATTTCGCCGTCGCCATTCGCGCCTATGCCTACATCCTTTCGCTTGGACGCGAGCACATCAAGGAGGTAGGACCGCTATCGGTGCTGAATGCCAACTACATCAAGGAGTCGCTCAAGGACGTCTACGAATTGCCCATCGAGGGGCTCTGCAAACACGAGTTCGTCTTCGACGGACTGAAGGATAAGCTGACGGGCGTCACCACGATGGATGTGGCGAAGCGGCTGCTCGACTACGGCTACCACGCGCCAACCATCTACTTCCCCCTACTCTTCCACGAAAGCCTGATGATAGAGCCCACAGAGAACGAGTCGAAGGAGACCATCGACGGATTCATTGCTGTAATGCGCCAGATAGCAGCAGAGGCGAAAAACGACCCCGAGCTGGTGAAGTCGGCACCTCACCACACGCCAATCGGCCGTGTCGACGACGTGCTGGCTGCGAAGCATCCTGTTGTAACCTACAGACAGCTGGTCAATGACGCAGACTGATTTAATCATTATCGGCGCGGGGCCTGGTGGCTACCGCGCCGCCTTCCATGCTGCCCAGCATGGGCTGAAAGTCGTCGTCTTTGAGAAGAGCCACGTGGGAGGAACATGTCTCAACGAGGGCTGCATACCTACAAAGGCCTATGCCCGCAACGCTGAGGTGATGACACTAATGCGCGAGGCTTCCCATTTCGGCATTGACTGCGACGGAGCGCCCAGCTTCAGCCTGGAGAAGGCCCGCAGCAGGAAGGACGGCGTTGTCGACGCACTACGCAACGGCATCGACACACTCCTTGCCCACCCAGGCATCACGCTGATACACGACGAAGCACGCTTCGTCGATGCACATACCGTGGAGACTCCCTCTGGCGGGCAGTGGCAAGCCACAAACATCATCGTGGCTACGGGCTCCGTACCCAAGGCACTCCGGCTCACCAACCCAGCACCTTTCCTAGACAGCAGCGACCTGCTGCAGCTCGACCAGCTGCCTGAGAGCCTGTGTATCATTGGTGCAGGAGTCATCGGCATGGAGTTTGCCAGCATCTTCTCGGCATTCGGTACAAAGGTGACGGTTGTGGAATTCCTCAAAGAGTGCCTGCCAGCCATCGACAGCGACATAGCCAAGCGACTGCGCAAGAGCCTTGAGAAGCGAGGTGTGGAGTTCTGCCTGCAATGTGCCGTCACAGCTGTCACCGCCGAGGGCGTCACCTATCAGGATAAAAAAGGGCGCCAGCAGACTGTTGCTGCCGACAAGGTGCTGATGGCCGTAGGACGCGCTCCGCGGGTGTACGACCATTTCCGCAACGCAGGTTTCGACTACGATGAGCGCAGCGGCATCCACGTCGACGGCCACTGCCAGACGACCGTCGAAGGCGTCTATGCCATCGGCGACGTCAACGGGCGCCAGATGCTGGCACATGCTGCCGAGATGCAGGGCATCCACGTCGTAAACCGCATCCTTGGCCTTGACGACGACATCGACCTGACCATCATGCCTGCCGCCATCTTCACCAGTCCTGAGGCTGCTGGCGTAGGGAAGACCGAAGACCAGCTCAAGCAGGAGGGTGTGGCTTACGAATGCAGGAAGGCTTTTCACCGAGCCAACGGAAAAGCTCTGGCGATGGACGAGACTGACGGCATGCTAAAGCTGCTCAGCGAACCAGAGGCAGGCCGCATCCTGGGGTGTCATGCCTACGGTGCTCACAGCGCCGACCTCGTCCAGGAGGCCAGCGTACTGATGTGCAGACAGACGACGGTGGGGCAGCTGCGCCACATGGTGCACATCCACCCCACCCTATCCGAGATTCTTCTTGCTGCCGCTGAGTCTTAAAGGGCGACAATACGAAAAAGCCGCCGCAACTCTCGAACATGAGGTCGCGGCGGCTTTCGCATTCTTTTCTCTTAGAAGATGACATCACGTTCCTCTGCCGTGAACGAGCAGAAACGTGCCGTCGCATCAGTGATGTAGAGGGTCGCCATATTGTCATCGTCAGCCTTGTACATCGACTTCAGATGTGGGTTGCGGTCGAGGAACGTCTCTTTCACCGACAACGTCTCATCGTTCACCAGTGTGCCGTAGAGGCGCATCCATTCGCTGCCCGATGCCTTCAGCGCGCAGATCTCCACCTTTCCGTTCTTTGCGATCTGCTTGTAAACGTCCTTCACCTTGCCAGTACAGAGATAAAGCTTTCCGTCGATAATCTCCGATACGCCGAAGGGGCGCACACGAGGCTGGTCGCCATCGACAGTGGCAATGAAGAAGGCACCGCACTCCTTCAGGTAAGCCTGCACTTCCTCCATGTTTGCCTTGCGTTCCTCGTCACTGATGTCAGGACGCTCGGCGTCTTTGCCGTTCTCAGTCTCTACGACCTCTGCTGCGACGGCGGCAGGGGTGGCATCGTTCTTGTTTGCGCAGGCTGTCAGTGCCAGCAGCACTGCAATTGTCATCAATGTCTTTTTCATTTTAGGCAATGTTTATAAGTAGTTAAAACGTGAAAAATGTTTTCAGAAAGGTTTATCGGCCCAGGCAATGACGGGCGTTCCCTGCTTGTCGAAGCGGATGGGAAGCCATAGATGCAGGCTCTGGGCGAGATGGCGGGGATTCCAGATGTCGGCCATGAACAGCAGCTGCGAACCGCGCTGAAGAATATAGGTACCCTGTGCACCGAACGTCTTGTTGGCAGGCATGTCCTGATAGCCTGTAGCCGTGCCGACAAACGGTGAGGGCAGCTGTTCCCACGGCCCCCAGATACTCTTCGAGCGGAACATACGAGCCTCGTTGGGCGCCCAGCCTGTACACCCCGAGCAGATGAGCCAATAGGTACCATTACGGCGGAAGATGCAAGGAGCCTCGTTCTGTCCGCCAGGAACGACCATCACGAAGCGCCCCGTGAAGTCGAGGTAGTCGTCGGTGAGCTCGCTGATGAGCAGCGTCAGGTTCTCCTGCGATGAGGTGATATGGTACGCCTTACCGTCGTCGTCGACGAAAACGGTCATGTCGCGGCTCATCTGACCCTCCTTCATGTCTCGCCAGAGGTACATGCCCTTCTCCACCTCGCGCCGCCAGTCCGGCGTCCACCAGTCCTTCCACTTCGAGGCATCCGTCTGACGGGCAGCCTCACGCTCAGCCTCAGTCATGTTGAAGGGCCACTGTCCGGCATGCAGGCGAGTGCTGCGGATGAAGCGGAAGGGCCCCGTAGGCTTCTCGCTCTCGGCAATGCCCACACGGGCTGCTTCATAGCCGCGACCACGTAGCTCAAGATGGAATAGCATGACGAAGCGCTGCGTCTTCTCGCACCAAAGCACCTTCGGACGCTCCATGATGCACCCGCGCTCAATGTCGCTGCCGGGCTCAGTGCTCACGCTCAGCGCGACGCCCTCGTTCTTCCACTGTCGCATGTCGGTGGAGGAATAGACGCTGACGCCCGTGTCCATCGAGTATCCACGCTCAGGGCGCTGCTCGCCATACCAGTAGTACCTGCCGTCATACTCGATGATACAGCCCCCATGGGCATTGATATGTCGGCCGTTGGTGTCCAGCCACGGCTGTCCGTTCACCAGCTGTGCCTGAGCTGGCAGAATCATCAGACAAAGCATAGCGATAAGAATCGTCTTCAAGGTACAGTCATTGTGTCTCATAAGGCTGTTGTCTGTAAAGAAAGGGGTTAGTAAATACTGATGTGCGCCTGACAGGACTCGAACCTGCACATCGTGAGATACTAGATCCTAAGTCTAGCGCGTCTACCAATTCCGCCACAGGCGCATACGACAATTGTCGTCCCAGTTTTCAAAAAGAGCGGTGCAAAGGTACGATTTTTCTTCGAAACCACCAAACTTTTTGCACGAAATGTAGTCCTTATGCCCCTCCGAGTCCTCCAGTCCCGCTATTACTGCAGCAGTTTCCGTGCAAATTCGATGATCGTGTCGCGACCTCGGGCAAAGTCCTCGCTGTCGAGACTGACGTAATAGTCGGGGGCGATGCCGAACTCGGTGGACTGGTGCTGAGCGTCGAAGCTAGGGACAGCCGAGAAGCGGACGCTCCACCCGTTGGGCAGCGACGAGCTGAAGGGCATGCCGGCTCCCCCACCCGTATGATCGCCGACGATGGTGACGCCGGGCAGTGCCTTCATGTACATCGTGAACTCGTTGGCAGCTGAGAAGACATGACGGTTGGTGAGCACCACGACAGGCTTCTGCCAGGGGATATTGGCAGAGGGCTCCAAGTATAGGGGTTCGAGCTTCGAGAAGGCATCGTGGGCGGGCCCGGTCTTATGCTGAATGTAACCCACGAGGGTCTTCTCCCTGCAGAATCGGCTTGCGAGGATCTCGGCATTGGTAAGGTTGCCGCCGCCATTGCCCCGTATGTCGATGATAAGTCCCTGACAGAGCATCATGTACAGCAGGGCTTCGTCGAGGTTGCCTTCACCGATGGCATCGGCGAAGCTCTCGTAGCGCAGGTAGCCGATATTGTCGTCGAGGATACGGTACTCCAGCCCAGAGGCAATCTTGTAGTCAGTGCCCATATAAGTACGCAGCAGCGAGTCGCTGAAATTGGCAGGATAGCTTTCGAACCACGACCAGTAGCGACCGTAGTCGTGCGAGGTGGCGAGATTCACATGCCCGTCGCGCAGCTCGCCGAGCATCTGCGTGAGCACCTCGAAGAGCTGTAGGTCGGTGAGTTTTCCTCGCACGCGAACATTATATTTATCGTACACCGCCTGCCAGTCCAGCCCGTACTCCTGCTGCTTGTAGTCGAAGAAACAGTAGTGCTCGTCGATGATTTTCCAGAGGGCCTCGAAGTTGCCCTGCGGCGTGTCGTCGAATTCCTCCTCGTCGACGCATGCTGTCAGCACGGGCATCAGGAGCAGGATGAGAAAGAAATGTGCCAGTCGGTTCATGGGCGGTAGTGGTTGATGGAGAAACGTTTCACGATGCCCAGCATCAGTCGGTGGGTGTAGACGTGCTGCCGGAGGTTGTTGGCTTTCAGCTGCTGGTAGTGCCCCAGGTAGCCCAGCGACAGGGATGTGGTGCGCCCGATGTTGTAGGCCAGTGTGAGGTGCTGCCGCAGCGTCGGGGCATTGACGAAGGTCGTCGCCACGATGTTGTGGTCGTAGTTGCCCAGTGCGAAGATCTCATAGTACGACTGTCCGTAGTTGGGACTGAAGGCGAGTCCCAGCAGCGGTAGGTCAATCTCGTAGCGCAGCATGGCCCCCCGTCCGAAGAGCGAGAAGCGCTCCGTGACGACGGCAGAGGGCATCACCTGCAGTGCCAGGCGTGCCTGTGCGGGGTTGTTCGAGTTGCGCATGTTGTAGATGAATCCCAGTCCGGCGTTCGCCAGTGCTCCCAGCTGCAGCCTGAGACGCCGGCTGTTGCCTACCGGCAGGCCATAGTATCGCCCCCAGAAGAAGTCGTAGGCACCCTCTATCGTCGACTCATTGCCCGCACGGTCCTCGCAAAAGGAGAGGTTGAGCTGGTTCTGAACGACGGTAGCCCACCGCCGCGAAGCCCTCTGGTGCTCGCTGACGTTGAGGAACGTGAGGCCCTCGCCGCTGAACTTCTCCTGCGAGAGGTAGGTGTCGAGTATTCGCGTGGTGCCCAGTCCCAGCTGGCTGTAGCTCGTCGTCTGTGCCCCTGCGTGTCCTATACAGGCCGCCAGGAGCGCCAACACCGCAAGGTGTCTATTTGAAATCTTCATCGGGGAAGAGATTTAGTTGTCCGGTCATCTCGTCGATCACCTGCTGCTGGCTCTTGCCGGCATCGGGGTCTAGGTTTTCAGGTTCTGCTGCGCCCTCGGGTGTCCCTGCATCCTCCGCCTCCTCCGGCGGAACAGGGAAGCGCACGGGTTCCAGCTCTACGATGCTTCCTATCTCGTAGGTCGATATGCGCTTGCCCTTCGCCTTGAAGCCCTTGACGGCAATGAACGCCTCGGCGTCGATGTCCTCCTGCTGTCGGAGTTCGTCCTTGCCGCCATAGCTGACGCGGATGAGGGGATATACCTGGTCGGTGAGCAGCACAAGGCGCGACGCGGGGTTGTCGCCCAGGAAGTTCTGCTTGCGCTTCGAGGCGTCCATGAGGAATCGCTTCATGTAGGGATAGCCCTGGTTGTCGGCATCGAAGAGCACCGCCGTCCACACCTTGTCGGCCTGGTATTTCTCTATCCGCAGGATGTCGTCCTCGTAGTGGTTGTTCACGTCGAAGTTGGTCAGGTAGTAGTCGCCGTTGGGCAGCACGACGAGTATCTGGTCCTCGTCGTAGAACTCGCCCAGCAGTCGCCCGTGGTCGTCGTAGTTCAGGCGGTTGACGTCGGGATCGAACCACACGCGGCGCCCTCCCAGGGTCGAGTGCCCCTGGCTCTTGAGCGAGATGCGGTGCACGGGCAGCTTCGTCAGGATATTGCCCTTTGCCGCGCGCCCCTTGATGTCGACGGCCGCAAACGAGCGCTCCAGGAAGATGCTCATGCGGGGATGTTTCTCCAGGATGGAGGCGTCGAGCGTCACCTTGATCACCTCGGCCTCGCCGTTGGGGTTGGCGGTGAAGTAGAGCACGCGCGAGCCTGGCGTGCCCTGCGTCAGGTCGTTCTCGCGGTCGCGGATGATGCCGCCCACGTTGAAGCGCTTGATATAGCAGGGTCCCGCCTTGCCGTCGCGGTAGACGGCGTTGTAGGTCGTGCGCTTGTCGTTCTTCTTGAACACGCCCAGCCATATCACATTCTTGCCCACGAAGAGCTTCTCGGCCACGCGCACCACCTTGAACTTTCCGTCGCGGTAGAAGATGATGATGTCGTCGAGGTCGGAGCAGTTGCAGACGAACTCGTCCTTCTTCAGCCCCGTGCCGATGAATCCCTCCTGGCGGTTGATGTAGAGCTTCTGGTTGGCCTCAGCCACCTTCGAGGCCTCGATCGTGTCGAAGTTTCTGATCTCCGTCAGCCGCGGGTGATCCTTGCCGTACTTGTCCTTCAGGAACTGGAACCACCCGGCGGTGACCTCGGTGAGATTCGCCAGGTCGCGGTCGATCTGCTCGATCTCAGCCTTGATGCGCGCCATGAGCTCGTCGGCCTTCTCCTTGTTGAACTTCAGGATGCGCTGCATCTTGATCTCGAGCAGGCGGAGAATGTCGTCCTTCGTCACCTCGCGCACCAGCTGGGGGTAGAAGGGCGTCAGGCGGTCGTCGATGTGCTCGCAGACCTTGTCGACGTTGGGGGCCTCCTCGAACTTGCGGTCCTTGTAGATGCGCTCCTCGATGAAGATCTTCTCCAGCGACTGGAAGTGCAGCTGGTCGAGCAGCTCGTCCTTCCGTATCTGCAGCTCTTGGCGGATGAGGTCCCTCGTGCGGTCGACGGAGTGGCGGAGGACGTCGCTGACGGTGAGGAACTGCGGCTTGTCGTCCTTGATGACGCAGCAGTTGGGCGAGATGTTTACCTCGCAGTCGGTGAAGGCATAGAGGGCATCGATCGTCTTGTCTGACGACACGCCGGGCGAGAGGTGGATCAGTATCTCCACCTGCGCCGAGGTGAGGTCGTCGACGCGGCGGGCGCCGATCTTATCCTTCTCGATGGCCCTCGTGATGCTCTCGCAGAGCGTCGAGACGGTCTTCGTGAACGGCAGCTCGCGCACGACGAGCGTCTTCTGGTCGAGCTTCTCAATCTTCGCCCGCACCTTCACCAGGCCGCCGCGCTGACCGTCGTTATATTTGCTGACGTCGACGGAGCCGCCCGTCAGGAAGTCGGGGTAGAGATGGAACTCCTCGCCGTGCAGGTAGGCAATGGCGGCGTCGCAGATCTCGTTGAAGTTGTGGGGCAGGATCTTCGTCGACAGTCCCACGGCGATGCCCTCCGCGCCCTGCGAGAGGAGCAGCGGAAACTTCACGGGCAGCGTGATGGGCTCCTTGTTACGCCCGTCGTACGACAGCTGCCACTCCGTGGTCTTCGGGTTGAACACCGTGTCGAGGGCAAACTTCGACAGGCGTGCCTCGATGTATCGCGGCGCGGCGGCGCGGTCGCCCGTCAGGATGTTGCCCCAGTTGCCCTGCGTGTCAACCAGCAGGTTCTTCTGTCCCAGCTGCACCAGGGCATCGCCGATGGAGGCGTCGCCGTGGGGGTGGAACTGCATGGTGTGGCCCACGATGTTGGCCACCTTGTTATACCGGCCGTCGTCCATGCGCTTCATCGAGTGCATGATGCGTCGCTGCACAGGCTTGAAGCCGTCCTCGATATGGGGGATGGCGCGGTCGAGTATTGAGTAGCTGGCATAGTCCAGGAACCAGTTCTGGTACATGCCGCTCAGATGATGCACGGCGGCAGCATCGAAACGGTTCACAGGCTTATAGTCCGAATGCCCCTGCGCCGAGTCTTCGCTCTCCTCGTTGTTGATCCCGTTTTCCTCAGGGATATCGTCTCTTATTTCGTCGTCCATTCACTAGAAGGTTTTTCAGTTTGACTGCAAAGGTAATAAATTTTGGGAAAAAGACCAAATATTTCGATTTTTTTGTGTAAGTTTGCAGTCGAAAAGCGAAAGACTGAGATAATTCTTCATTCCAAGATGATGACAACCGACAAGATCATCGTTCGCGGAGCACGCGAAAACAACCTGAAGAACGTGTCGCTGGAGATTCCCAAGCACCGCATCACCGCCTTCACAGGCGTCTCCGGATCGGGGAAGAGCTCACTCGTGATGGACACCATTGCCGCGAAGTCGCGACGCGAGCTCAACGACACCTTCCCCACCTTCGTACAGCAGTATCTACCTAAGTATGGCCGTCCCCATGTCGATGCCATCGAGGGCCTTCCCGTAGCCATCGTCATCGACCAGCGGAAGCCTGCCTCCAACTCACGATCGACGGTGGGCACCTATACCGACATCTACGCCCTCATCCGCCTGCTCTTCTCCCGAGTGGGCAAGCCCTTCATAGGCTATGCCGAGTCGTTCAGCTTCAATCATCCCGAAGGCAGCTGTCCGCGCTGCTCGGGCCTGGGCGAGATTCGCGAGCTCGACATCCACAAGCTGGTAGACTTCGACAAGAGCCTCAACGACGAGGACACCATCCACTACATCGCCTTCGGCAAGGGCGGATGGCGCTGGATACGCTATGCACACAGCGGGCTGTTCGACCTCGACAAGAAGATTCGCGACTACTCGCCCGAGGAGCTCGACCTCTTCCTCTACAGCCCGCAGATCCGGCTGAAGAACCCACCCGCCAACTGGCCGAAGACCGCCAAGTACGAGGGTCTGATACCCCGCATGTACCGCAGCATCATCAATTCCGAGGAAGGGCTGCTCCACAGCTCTGTGCTCAACCCCATGCTCACCATGGGCACCTGTCCCGACTGCCACGGCACCCGCCTCAACCCGCGTGTGCTCTCCTGCCGCATCGAGGGCATGAACATCGCCGAGGTTTGCGCCCTCTCCATCACGAAGCTCAACGAGTGGATACGCTCGCTCACCGACCCTCTGGCCGTCGATCTCAAGCGTGCCATCGGCGACCGCCTCACGGCCCTCGAGGAGATAGGTCTGGGCTACCTCAGCCTCGACCGGGGCGTGGGCACCCTCTCAGGCGGCGAGGCACAGCGCTGCAAGATTGCCAAGTACATCAATTCCTCGCTGTCCGATGTGCTCTACATCCTCGATGAGCCTAGCACCGGCCTCCATCATCACGACATCGAGCTGATGAAGCACTCCGTCCGCCGGCTGCGTGACCACGGCAACACCGTCCTCCTGGTCGAGCATCACAAGGAGATGATACGCATGGCCGACTATATCGTCGACATGGGACCCGGACCAGGCATCGACGGCGGGCACATCGTCTTTCAGGGCACCTACGACGAACTGCTCCGCAGCGGCACCAGCACAGGCGATGCCCTCAATGAGACGGGCGCCTTCAAGGCGGCTCCTCGACAGCCCCAGAGCACCTTCGAGCTCACGCATGCCTCGCTCCACAACCTCCGCGATGTCAGCGTAGCCTTCCCCCTGGGCATCTTCGGCGTGGTGGCAGGTGTGGCAGGCTCGGGCAAGAGCTCGCTCATGGAGTGCTTCCGTCGCAGCTTTCCTCATCCCGATCAGATCGTGCATATATCACAGAAGAATATCGGTGTGAGCCTGCGCTCCACGCCTGCCACCTATATGGATGTGGCTGCTGATATCAGGAAGGTCTTCGCACGCAAGCATCACATGAAGGAGGCCTACTTCGCCTTCAACGGCAAGGGTGCCTGCCCTGTCTGTGGAGGCAAGGGCGTCATCGTCTCAGAGATGGCATTCATGGACAGCATCGAGACCACCTGCGAGGCCTGTGGCGGCCTGCGCTACTCCGACGAGGCCCTCGCCTATACCGTCAGCGGCGAGAAGCTCGATGAGGGCAAGGACGTTGATCTTAACATCGCCCAGGTCTTCGACCTCTCAGTCCGCCTGGCTAGCACCTTCTTCCAGGGCACCATCATCCAGCAGAAGCTGCGCCCCATGATGGACGTCGGACTAGGCTATCTGCATCTCAACCAGGCGCTCTCCACCCTCTCCGGCGGTGAGCTGCAGCGGCTGAAGATGGCCTCTTCGCTGGGTGAGAAGGGCAAGGTGTTCATCATCGACGAGCCCACCGACGGTCTGCACCTCAAGGATGTGCGCCACCTCATCCTTCTCTTTGAGAAGATGGTCGACGAGGGCAACACCGTCTATGTCGTCGAGCACAACACCGATGTCATCAAGGCTGCCGACTATGTCATCGAACTTGGACCCAGAGCCGGCGACGAGGGCGGCACCATCCTCTATGCCGGCAGTCCTCACGGCATGCTCAGCTGCCCCTCGTCAGTCACAGCACATTATTTAACTTAATACCAAACCTCACCCTGCTCGTCAGCGAGCTCACCGACGACTACCTCGACTTCACTGGACGCTACAACATGATTGCTCCCGGCGGACAGAATGAGGCACCCTGCATCTTCAAGCGCGGCAAGGACTACTGGCTCATCTGCTCCGGATGCACAGGCTGGGCACCCAACGAAGCCCGCATGTTCCACTCGCGCAGCATCTGGAGACCCTGGCAGCAGCTGCCCTCGCCCTTCGTAGGCACTGCCACGGGCTATCAGGACATGCCTGCCAACAAGACCTTCGGCGCACAGGGCACTTATATCCTCCCTCTGGGCGACCAGTGGATGTTCATGGCCGACGTCTGGAATCCATTTCGACACGATTTAGGCATACAAAAGGTGAGTGGTGGATGGATAGCTCCCTTCACCACTCACCTTCACCATTCGCCAATCTACTTATTCAG